>QHTY01000153.1:5438-44196 GCA_003220985.1 Gemmatimonadota bacterium | reverse complement strand
CGGTGACAAACCAGACCCTCTGCTGGAGTCGCGCTGCGTTCGGCTTTTCGGGGCTGGACAGCATTCCTACGCCCCTCGAAGGAGATCTGGGTTTTAGTCAAATCACGGTGGGAGACACGCACGCATGTGGCCTCACGGTTAGCGGCGTCGCGTACTGTTGGGGCGACAACACCCGTGGGCAGCGCGGCCTCGCGTATCCGGACTATTTGACAGCCCCGCGCGCGGTCGCCCTCCCTGTAGCAGGGACGTTCAGGTTTCTGATGCTTCGCGGAGGGCCCGAGTCTACGTGCGGGATTACCATCGCTGGAGATCTGGCCTGCTGGGGCGGAAGCGAAGTCGAAGGAGACGGCTTTGTGCCGCACATCGTGCAAACGGGCTTCAACTTCAATCGGTTCGCTTTTGGAGGGAATATTGGCGGCCGAGGCTTTGTGTGCGCCGAAGACTTGGCGTTGACACTTTATTGCTTCGGCTACGAATCGCACGCATCGCTGCCTCAGCCGACACCCAACCCCATCGCCCTACCTAATGACCTTCATGCCTTCGACGTCGCCGTGGGTGGTGCGTGGTTGCCCTTGCTAGGGCTGCCATACGCTTTTGACTTGCATACGTGCAGCGTTGACCTCACGCGTGCCCTCTGGTGCTGGGGCAGCAATGCGTATGGCCAACTTGGCGATGGGACCTCAACCGACCGACTGAGTCCTACGGCCGTTTCTCAGCTGACCGACGTCGCTGCTGTGACTGCAGGCGGGATTCATACCTGCGTGTTGCGGAGCAACGGCATGGCCTACTGTTGGGGAGGCAATGCTCTGGGACAGCTGGGGATCGGAAGCATCTCTGACCAAGAGTCTGTGCCACAGACCGTGCGAGGTCCGAAGTAGGCAGCGTCGTTATTTCAATTCCGTAACCGCAGCCAACCGCCACCCGACGTCTTTCTTCTCAAAGCGCATCGCGAAGCGGCGCCGATCTATCCGGGGCGCGCCGCCCTTCGCCGGCACGTATTGAAACAGTGCCCGCACGTTGCCGGTGGCGCTCGCGCCCTGTGTCTTGAAATCCTCCATCGTGAACTTCGCGGTGATCTGATTCCACTCGCGGAAGAACGCCTCCCAGCTGCGCCGCTCCTCCTCCGTCAGGCCGGGATACAGCACCCGCAGATTCGCGATCCGCTGGCTGGCCAGGGCCCGGCCGAGATCGTCCAGCAACACGTCGATCGCACCACGGGCATCGGCCGGCTGGGCGCTCGGGGGCGCGATCCCCGCGTCGATGCCGTACTGTTCGGCGCTTTGCGCGGCGAGCTTGGCAAGCGTGAAATCCTGCTCGTGCAGCAGCGACTCGGCGCGCGCCAGAAAGACGCCGGCATTGGCGGCGGTCCGGCCGGCGGGCAGCGCCTGCACCACGGGCGTGACGCGCTGGATCATGTGCTGCGCCTCGCGCTCCATCGCGCGCGCCTCCTCGCGAGCCTGCGCGTAGCGTTGGGCGGCCTCGACATACCCCCGGAGCGCCAGGGACTGGTCGCCGCGCTGGAGCGCCTGGTCGGATGCTTGGAGCATCGTCTGCGCCAGCAGCAATGAGGGCACGCTGTTCTTTTGCGCGCCGGCCGCGTTCGCGCGATCGCGCGCGGCCAGGGCGGAGTCGCGCCGCGAGCTCACCGCCAGCGACACGGGCGCGGCATTGCGTGTAGGCGGCGGCGGCGCGGCGAGCCCTCCCGCTCCCCCCGCTCCGCCCGCTCCATCCGGTCCCGAGGCTCCCCCGCCAACGGGGTGCGTCGGCGCCGGCGGAATGGCTGCCACGGCAGGGCCGCGTTCCTCTATGGGCTGTCCTGGTGCGTACAGGAGGAGCATGACGACCGCCGCCAGGGCCCCCAACACTGCCAGCCGCGCCCTCATCGACGCATGGGTGATCAGCTTCAGCATGGGCCGCGGGAGCGGCGTCCACCGGCCGAGCGGTTGGGTTGCCTCTTCGTCCGCCCCCGACAGCGCCGCGCGGATCTGCTGCAGCATCGACATCATCTGGCCGGCGGACTCATAGCGCTCGTGCGGCACCTTGTTCATCGCCTTCGCGACGACGCGCTCGAGCGCGGCAGGAATGGAGGGCGCCACCGTGCGCAACGGGCGCGGCTCCGTCGTCAGGACCTGATACAGGACGCCGTGCACCGACTCCGCTTCGAACGGGCGCTGGTAGGAGAGGAGCTCGTACAGCAGGCAGCCGACCGAAAAGACGTCGGTCGCCGCGGTGATCGCGCCGTTCGTGATCTGCTCGGGCGCCATGTAGGTCGGCGTGCCGACGATCGCGCCGGATCCGGTCGTGTCGGCCTTTTGCAGCCGCGCGATTCCGAAATCCATGATCTTGATGCGCCCGTCGGGCATGACGCGCACGTTCGACGGTTTCACGTCGCGATGAATCACGCCGCGCTGGTGGGCAAAGTGGAGTCCGGCGAGCACTTCGATGGTGATGTCGAGCTTGCGCTCGAGCGCCAGCGGATCGCGCAGCGCGATCATATCCGAGAGATCGCGCCCTTCCACCAGCTCCATGGCGATGTACAGCTGGCCTTCGGACTCGCCGAGGTCGTAGACGGTGACGATGTTGGCGTGCTGGATCGCGCCCGCGGCGCGCGCCTCGCGCAGGAATCGCTCCTGCATGTCTTTCGTCTTGCGGAAGCTCGAGCTCAACAACTTCAGCGCGACGTAGCGCCGCAACACCGTGTCGTAGGCTTTCCAGACGATGCCCATTGCCCCTTCCCCGAGGAGCTGGTGCAGCTCGTACTTGCCGAGGCGGCGATACCGCTGCTGGGCGTCGGTCACGTGATCAGCCAGTCGTAGGCGCGCTGCAGGTAGGCTCGCATCGCGTCGGTCACGTCAACGTGGCGCCGGGGGAGTACGCGCTCGACCGTAGCCAGAAAACCCTGCGACGTCATACGCTCGGACGAAGCGCCTCCCCAGGCGAAGGGCGCCACGTATTTCGGCGCGCGGATGCCATCGAACACGCTGGCGCCCGCACCGATGACCGATCCGGCATCGAACAACATCCCGATGGCGGTCTTGGCGTGATCGCCGAATAGGCTACCCAGGAACTGGTGCCCCGTTTCCAGCTTCGTCCCCGCCACCTGCAGCCGGACCGAGCCGTAGGTGCTCTTCAGATTCGAGGTCGTCGTGCCGGCGCCGAAATTCACCCATCTGCCCAGCACCGAATGCCCCAGGAAGCCGTGATGACTCTTGTTGGCATAACCGAGGAACGCGGTCGTGGCCACCTCGCCGTGCACGACGCACCACGGGCCGATCGCCGAGTGCCGGATCGCGCCCCCCATGAGCCGTGTATTCGCGCCGACCCACAACGGACCCTCGAGCCGCGTCCCGGCCCGAACCTCGACGCCGCTTTCCAGCACGACGGGCCCGTTGCGCGTGTCGAACACGACGCCCGGCTCGATCGCCGCTTCGCGCACCGTGATCCACGTCGGGTCGCCGAGCACGACCGAGCCTCTGGGCACCGCGTCGGAGTCGCCGAGTAACCTGACCAGATCGTCCCGGAGCAGCTGCTCCAGTGCGCTGACTAGATCGTGCACGCCACGGAGCACGACGCCTTCCACCTGCATCGCGTGCGCGTTCGCGACCGGGCCGCTCCATGTCGTTCCCGCCGGCACTGACCACCCCACGGTGATGCCTTCATGCGTCAGCCGGGCGGGCGCATCGGGGAATGGTCCCGCGAGCCCGCGCGGCGCAAAGGTGGAGGATCCGATGACGGCGGGCCCGGTCACCGGCTGCCGCGCCTCGACGGGGGGCACGCCGGGTTCGGGAAACCCGGCTAGGTGGGGAAGCGCAAAAATGGCCGACGCCTCGGTGCCGACGAACATCTCCCAGCGCTCCCGCACCAAATGCGCGCCGGCCCGGAGCTCGCACAGCGGTCGAATCCCGGCGAACGGCATCCACGCCGGACTGGGATCGGGATCGAGCAGATACAGCGCGTGCGTCACAGGCTCTGTACCAACGTTTTCAGTTTTTCGGGACGACCCGTCGGCATGACCAGGGTGTGCCCATTGGCGTGGACGACCACCATGTCCTCGATGCCCCCGACCGCGATCGCCTCGTTTTCCGCCCAGATCACCGAGTTCTTCACGTCGTCACCGAGCGTCACATGACCGACCGTGACGTTGCCGCGGGCGTCGCGGCGGCGAATCCGCAGCAGCGCGTCCCAGGAGCCGATATCGTCCCAGGCAAATGCCCCTGTCACCACGGCCAGGCGCGACGTCCGCTCCAGCACGGCGACATCCACGGCGACCGGCGTCACCGCGGCGAAGAAGCGCGGCGCATCGCCATTCGTGAGCGCGGTCCATCCGGCCGCGAGCTCCTTGGCGTATGCGCCGGCTTCACCGAGAAAGCGCGCCGCGCTCCAGGCGAACAGTCCGCTGTTCCAGAGCGCGCCGCGCCGGCGGAGCAGTGCGGCCCGCGTGGGACTCGGTTTTTCAATGAATCGTTTCACCTTGCGCGCGCTGCCCGACGGTTTGCCCGGCACGATGTACCCGTAGCCGGTCTCGTTTCGCGTCGGTTTGATGCCGACCGTCACGAGCACATCCTGCTCGGCCGCGACCCCCAACGCGTGCGTTGCGGCTGCGCGGAACGCGCGGTCGTCGCCGACGGCCCAGTCGGCGTGCAGCGACAGCAGCTGGCCGCCCGGGTCGTGTTTGGCGATCCAGTGCGCCGCCCACGCCAGCGCCGGCGCCGTCGACGCGGCACGGGGTTCGGCGAAGATGTTCGCTTGGGGGACTTCGGGCACGGTGGCGGCCACGCGCTCCACCAACGACGGACCGGTGAGGATCAGGATGCGCTCCGGCGGCACGAGCCCCCGCAGGCGCGACACGGTCTGCGCGAGCAACGGCCGATCGCCGGTCAGAGGCAACAGCTGTTTGGGCCGCTCCGGCGTCGAGAGCGGCCAGAATCGCGTGCCCGCACCGCCGGCGAGGATCGCGGCCCACGTGCTCACGGCGTCTCCCCGGGAGGCGGCGTATCGCCGAACATCATGGCGATGCGCTGGCTCAACTTCGTGGGGCTGAAGGGCTTGGTCACCAGGGCCGCTCCGAGCCGGCGTGCTTCGCGCAGAATGCGGTCCTCGCCTTCCGCGGTCAGGACGAGCACAGGCAGCCGGGCGGTCCCGCCCTGGCTGCGCAGGTCGCGCAGGAAGTCGAGCCCGGAGCCGTCGGGGAGATGCAGATCGAGCAGCAGGCCATCGGTCGGCGGCGTCGCGCGCAGCGCACTGCGCGCTTCGTCGAGCGTCTTCGCGATGCTCACGCGATAGCCGAGCTGCTCGAGAAATGGGCGGAGGACGAGCCCGATGTGGGGCTCGTCATCGACGACCAGGAGGTGCCGCGTGGAGCTGGAAGGGGAAGCCACCGGCCGCCGTCCGCCTACAACAGGCCAGCGATGGCGGGGCGGTGTCGGCGAAGATCGAACAGCAGGGCGCCTACGTTCGTTGCCGGCTGCACCAGCACGATGAGGAGCGCATCGGCGTTAAGGACTGCGACGATCGCGAGTCCCTTGCCGAACTCGAGGACGGCGGTAGTGAAGTCGCCTCGTCCACCCGCATCCCCGAGCTGCGCCATGTGCGTGATGGCGGTGGGCAGGAGCGCGGCGACGCTCTCGGCGTCCACGCCATTGGCGACGCGCGAATCGATCGGGAGTCCATCGCGGCCCACGACCACAACGGCATCCACGCCGTTCGAGCGGCTGAACGCCTCGACCACGTCGCGGATCGTCGCCATAGGGGTTGCCAACCTAGGACTGGACCATGTCGAAGTCAAGCAGCCATCGTGGGTTGACCCACTCCGACGCTGCCCTGTAAGTTCTCCACACCCCATGCGCAATCTCACGCCGCTCCCGATCGCCGTGGCGGCCGTTGTCGCCGCCATCGCGTGCGGCGACACCACCGGGCTGACGGCCTCGATAGTCTGGTCTCGCTCTACGCCTTGAGCGGTACGCCGGTCACCCAACCGTCGGGTTATTCGATCGGCGCGCGGAGTGCGGTGCGCACCGAGCAGGTCCTGTCGTTCGACTTCGCGTTCGACATCGACACCGCCGGGCGTCCGGTCCTGCTTCCGACCGGCGCGCTGAAGCTCGGTCAGCAGTCCGGTGTCCAACTCAGCAGCCTCGCGTTCGATTCGATTCACATCGCGCCCACCACGAACTATCAGCGCGACAGCGCCGTGGTGATCGGTGACAGCAGCGTGGTGATCGCGCATTCCGGCCCGCTCACATGCCCGACGCTCACCGGCCTCACCGCCGTTTATTACGCCAAGTTGCAAGTGCTGAACATCGATACCACCGCGGCACCCAATGGGCGGCGCGTCGACTTCAAAATTCTCACTGATATCAATTGCGGCTATCGCGGGCTCGAAGCAGGCCTGCCGAAGCATTAACCCGTGATCGACCTGAAGTTGCTCCGCGCCTCGCCAGGTCAGGTGCGAGCGGCGCTCGCCCGCCGTGGTGACGCGTCCTTGACGCGCCTGCTCGACGAGATCGAGGCGCTCGATATGAAGCGGCGCACGCTGACCGCGCAGCTCGATACGTTCAAGGCTGAACGCAATGACGCGGCGAAGTCCGATGCCATCGCCGCCAAGTCGCAAGGCGGCTTGCCGGCGTCGATCGTCGCCGAACGCAAGAAACTCGGCGACCGCATCACGAACCTCGAGTCCGAGCTGCGGCAGATCGAGACGACGCTCGAAGCGAAAGCGTTGTTCGTGCCGAATTCGCCGCTGCCGGAGGTCCCGGACGAACAGACGACGCTGCGCAGCTGGGGCACGCCTGCGCCGAAAGGCGGCAAGCCGCACTGGGAGATCGGGGAGCAGCTTCGCATGCTCGACTTGCCGAGCGGTGCGAAGCTCGCGGGCTCGGGATTTCCGGTGCTGAAGGGAATGGGAGCCCGCCTGGCGCGCGCGCTCATCAACTTCATGCTCGATCTGCACACGCGCGAGCACGGCTACATGGAGGTGGAGCCGCCGTTTCTGGTGCGACGTGAAATCATGATCGGGACGGGGCAGCTGCCGAAGTTCGAAGACGACGTCTACCGCACGACCGACGATCTGTTTCTCGTGCCGACCGCGGAAGTTCCCGTGACGAATCTGCACCGCGACGAGATCCTCGACGGCACGACGTTGCCGCTGGGCTATGTCGCCTACACGCCGTGCTTCCGGCGCGAAGCGGGCGCCGCGGGGAAAGACACGCGCGGGCTCCTGCGCGTCCATCAATTCGACAAAGTGGAGCTGGTGCGCTTCTGTCGCGCGAGCGATTCGCCGGCGGAGCACGAAAAGCTCACCGAGCATGCCGAAGCGGTGCTGCGGCGTCTGGAGCTCCCCTATCGCGTGGCCGTGTTGCCGGCCAACGACTTCGGGTTCGCGGCGGCCAAGACGTACGATCTCGAGGCGTGGGCGCCCGGCGTCGGCCAATGGCTCGAAGTGTCGAGCTCGAGCACGTTCACCGATTTTCAAGCGCGCCGCGCCAACATCCGCTGTCGCCCACGCCCCGGCGAGAAGCCGGAGTTCGTCCACACCCTGAACGCGTCGGGCCTGGCGCTGCCACGGACCATCGCCGCATTGCTCGAGACGCACCAGCAGCCCGACGGCTCGGTCCTTATCCCTCCGGCGTTAGTGCCTTATGTCGGCACTGACCGACTTGCCTAAGGCCAGTGGCGCGCTGCGTCGCGCGGGGCCGCCCGCGCTCCTCGCCGCCGCGCTGCTGTTCGGCGTCCTGTCGGTCGGTTACGCCTGGATTGTAGCTCGTCACCTCCGCAGCGACGCGCGCGAGACCAGCCGGCTGCTGGGGCACGTCTTTGCCGGGCTGAACGATCCGCGCGAGGGCGCCGCCGCGGACGCGCTGCTCGCCCTCGCCGACGAAGTCCGGCGGCTCGGCATCCCCATTGCCGTGACCGACACGGCGGGGAGGATCACGGCCCTCGACAATGCGCCATTCGGCGCAAACGCGAGCGCGGCGACGCGGCGGGACTGGATCGCCGAGCTCGACCGGATCCAGCCGCCCTTGATCCAGCCGGGCGTCGGGACGATCCACTACGGCGCCCTGCCGGCGGCCAGGGCATTCACGGGACTCGCCGTCCTGCAGGGCGCGATGTTCTTGTGCCTGGTGATCCTGGCGGCGTGGGCGATGCGCGAGCGCGTCACCGCGGCCCGCGACCGGCTCTGGGTCGCGATGGCACGGGAGTCGGCGCATCAGCTGGGCACGCCGCTCATGAGCCTCACGGGTTGGATTGATTACCTCCGGGAGAATCCGGATACACCCGGCAGCGAGCTCGTCCCGCATCTTGAAGCGGACGCGCAGCGGCTCGAACGCGTGGCCAAGCGGTTCGAGCGGATCGGCCGGCCGGCGCGGCGCGAGCCCGTGGGTCTGGGCCTGGTCGCGGAACGGGTGGTGGCGTACTTCCGCCCGCGCCTGCCGACGCTCGCGCATGCGGTGACGATCTCGCTCAACTCGCCCGGGGCGGGGCCGATGGCGACCGGGGATCCGGTGCTCATCGAATGGGCGCTCGAGGTCATCGTGAAGAATGCGATCGACGCGCTGAGCGGCCGCGGCGGTCGGATCGAGGTCGAGGTGGAAAGCTGCGATTCCGTTGGTCGGGTCAGCGTGCGCGATGATGGGCCCGGAGTCGGGCCCGAGATGCAGGATCAGCTCTTCGAGCCGGGCGCGTCCAACAAGGCGGGCGGCTGGGGTATCGGGCTCGCGCTGGCCCGTCGCATCGTCGAACAGCAGCATGGCGGCCAGGTCGCGTTCTCGCCCGGCCCGGATGGGAAAGGTTCCGTCTTCGTGTTGGAGTTTCCGCTTTCGTGATTTCACAGGCTAAAGCCTGCGCTCGGCAAATCGTTGTCCTTAAGGACAATGCTGTGCCGAGCCCACCCTTTAGGGTGGGAAAGTGACGCAGCCATTACCCCTGAATCCCGCGCAACGGGAGGCCGTCGAGCATCCCGGTGGTGCGCTTCTCGTCCTCGCGGGGGCGGGCTCGGGGAAGACTCGCGTCCTGACGGCCCGAATCGCCCACCTCATTACGAAGCAAGGAATTGCGCCGCAGCGGATCTTCGCTGTCACGTTCACGAACAAAGCGGCGGGCGAGATGCGCACGCGCATCGCCCAGCTCCTCGGGTCGGACCCGCGCGGGCTCTGGATCGGCACCTTCCACTCGCTGTCGGCCCGGCTGCTGCGCCGTGAGGCGCCGCTGCTGGGCTTCGGGCCGAACTTCACGATTTACGACGCGGATGACTCCGAGGCGCTGGTCAAGCGGCTGCTCGAAGCGCGGCAGCTGTCCACCAAGGTCTACCCGCCGCGTACGGTGCACGCCGTGATCTCGGGCGCGAAGAACCACATGCTCACGCCCGAAGAGCTGGGCGCACAGGCGGACACGCCGCTCATCAAGGTGGCCGGAGAGATCTTCGCCGCGCTCGGCCCTGCGCTCAAGCAGGCCAACGCCATGGATTTCGATGACCTCCTGCTTCACCCGCTGGCGCTGTTCCGCGAACATCCGGAGCGGCTCGCCTATTGGCAGGACCGCTTCCAGCACGTGCTCGTGGATGAGTTCCAGGACACCAATGCCGCCCAGTATCTGTTGGTGAAGCAGCTGGCGCAGCGACACGGGAACCTGTGCGTCGTCGGAGACGACGATCAGGCCATCTACGGCTGGCGCGGGGCGGACGTGCGGCACATGCTCTCGTTTCAGAATGATTTCCCCGGCACGAAGCTCGTGCGGCTGGAGCAGAACTATCGCTCCACGCAAATCATCCTTGATGCGGCAAACGGCATCATCGCGGAGAACACGGCCCGCCTCGGCAAGACGCTCTTCACGGAGAAGCAGGGCGGGGCTCCGGTGATCCTGTTGAGCACGGCGGACGAGCGCGACGAAGCCGAATGGCTGGCCAACGAATTCGCCCGCCGCGCCGCCGAGGACGATTTCGCCTACGATGGAATGGCGATCCTGTACCGGACGAATGCGCAGTCCCGCCCGCTGGAGGAAGCGTTCCGCTTCCGCGGTATCCCCTATCGGTTGATCGGGGCGATCAGCTTCTACGAGCGGCGTGAGGTGAAGGATCTCCTGGCCTATCTGCGGCTGATCGCCAATCCGGCCGACGACGAAGCGTTCTTCAGGATCGTGAACGTACCGCGACGGGGCATCGGCGAGGCGTCACTCGCCGTACTTGGCAAGGCGGCCACCGGCTGGCAGAAGCCCTTGATCGAGGCCGCACGCGGCGCGGGGAACGTGACCGACCTTCGCCCCAACGTGCGCGAGGCGCTCGCCGGCGTGGCATCGCTGCTTGACCGCCTGCGTGAGTCGGTGGGGCAGGCCGATCCCGCCACGGCGCTCGAGACGATCCTTGCCACGACCGGCTACGAGCAATATCTGGCCGAGGAGGGCGCGGAGGGGATGGAACGCATCGAGAACGTGCGGGAGCTCGTGGCGGGCGCCGCGGCCTGGGCGGAGGTGCAGGACGCCGACGCGGCCGAAGGCAGCGGCGGGGGCAGCGCGGTCGCGCGCTATCTCACACAGGCCGCGCTCGTGACGCCGGCGGACGAGGACAAGGGCGAACCGGGCGTTACGCTGCTCACGGCACACATGGCGAAGGGACTCGAGTGGCCGATCGTCGCCCTGGCGGGTCTCGAGGATGGATTATTTCCACTCGGTCGCTCGACCGAGCAGCCGGGCGGCGTCGAAGAAGAGCGACGACTGTGTTACGTGGGTCTCACGCGCGCGCGCGAAAGGTTGTATCTCTCATGGGCGCGCACGCGCTACCGCAATGGTCGGCTGGAGCTCGCGGAGCCCTCGCGATTTTTGGACGCGCTGCCGCCGCACGTCGTTGAGGAACGGAGCACCACGCCGTCGTGGCGGCCACTGCGCGGTTCGTCGGGGGCAATGCCGCCTCGGGCCTCGCGGCCGCGCGGCGCCGCGTCGCGCCGTCTGTTGCCGGAGCTCGCGTTTCCGGAAGACGTTTCGCAGGACGCGCCGCGTTACGTCAAAGGAGAACGCGTGCGTCACCGCAAGTTCGGCGGTGGGACCGTACGCGCCGTTTCGGGCGAAGGGCGCGATCTCCGTGTGAGCGTGGACTTCGACGATCCGGACATCGGCACCAAGCAACTGCTCGCCGCCTATGCGGCGCTCGAGCGCGATTGGCAAGGAGAAGGGGCATGAGTGTTTCGCGGGAGGAAGTGCTTCGGATCGCGCAGCTCGCCGAGCTGGATGTGGAAAAGGAGGCGCTGCCGGAGCTGGTCGATAACATGTCGCGCATCATCGATTACGTCGCACAGCTGAGCGCAGTGCCGGCGAACGGAACGGTGAAGGTCTTCGTACCGGGTCCCGACGCGATTCGATTCCGCGCCGATGAAGTCACCCCAGCGCATCTGGCATTTGGTCCCGCGGAGTTCGCGCCGGACTTCAAGGAGGGCTTCTTCGTCGTGCCGAAGCTCGGCCAGTTCGAGTGAGTGACGCCAAAGCGGTCGCCGACCGCCTGGTGAAAGCAAAGCGCCTCAACGCGCTGCTGACACCTCCCAAGGATCTCCGCAAGTCGCTGGCCATACAGGAGGCCGCCGCCCGCCCGACCGGCGTGTTGTACGGCATGCCGGTCGCGGTGAAAGACAACATTTGCACCCTCGAGTTCACGACGACCTGCGGGTCGCGGATTCTGGAGGGCTATCGCTCGCCGTACGAAGCCACGGCCGTGGCGAAACTGAAAACGGCGGGAGCGCTGATCGCGGGAAAGACGAACTGCGACGAATTCGCGATGGGGTCGTCGACCGAGCATTCGGCGTACGGACGCGTACTCCATCCGCTCGATAAAGCGCGCGTGCCGGGCGGCTCGTCCGGCGGCTCGGCGGCGCTGGTCGCGGCCGGCGCGGTGCCCGCGGCCCTCGGCTCCGAAACCGGCGGCTCGGTGCGTCAGCCGGCCGCCTTCTGTGGCGTCGTCGGGATCAAACCCACGTACGGCCGCGTCAGCCGATATGGCCTCGTCGCGTTCGGTTCGTCGCTCGATCAGATCGGCGTGTTCGGCCGCAGCGTGCACGACGCGGCGCGCGTGCTGTCGGTGATCAGTGGACGCGATCCGCGCGATTCCACCTGCGAGGATCGGGATCCGCTGCGGTTGCCGACGGTGCCGGAGTCGCTGCAGGGCTTCGTGATCGGGCTTCCGAAGGAGTACTTCCCGCCCGAGCTCGATCCGGCGGTCCGGCGTGCCTGCGATCGCGCGGTGAGATTAATGAAAGAGCTGGGGGCGGCGGTGCGAGAAGTGTCCCTCCCGCATACGCCGTATGCGGTTCCGACGTACTACGTGATCGCCCCGGCTGAGGCCTCGTCCAACCTGGCGCGCTATGATTGCGTCCGGTACGGACCGCGGTTCGACGGGAGGGTCGACCTGCGAGGTCTCTACCGTTCGACGCGCGGTCAAGGATTCGGGCCCGAGGTGCGCCGCCGGATCCTGGTCGGCACCTACGTTCTCTCCGCGGGTTACTACGACGCCTACTACAAACGCGCCCAGCAGATGCGCGCGCTCATCGCGCAGGACTTTCGGAACGCGTTCGACCGCGGCGTGGACTTGCTGTTCACGCCGACGGTGCCCAGTCCCGCCTTCAAGGCGGGAGAGAAGCTGTCGGATCCGATCGCGATGTACATGTCCGACATCTTCACCGTGACGGCGAACCTGGCCGGCCTGCCGGCGATGTCGCTGCCGATCGGGCGGATCAAGGGCCTGCCGCTCGGCGGTCAATTGGTTGGCCAGGCGTTCCTCGAGGATGAGATGATCGAAGCCGCGTACGCGCTCGAGCGCGTCGTTCCGGCGACCGACGAGGCCTGATGAGCTCCTCCTGGGAAACGATCATCGGGCTGGAGACGCACGTGCAGCTGCGCACCAAGTCGAAGATGTTCTGCGGGTGCGCGACGGCGTTCGGCGCCCCGCCCAACACCCAGGTCTGTCCCGTTTGCCTCGGCCTGCCGGGCGCGCTGCCCATGCCCAACGGGGCGGCGATCGGTCTCGCGGTCCGCGCGGCACTCGCCCTGGGCTGTACGGTGCATCCCAAGAGCGTCTTCGCCCGCAAGAACTATTTCTATCCCGATCTTCCCAAAGGCTATCAGATCTCGCAGTTCGATCAGCCGCTCGCGACGAACGGCACGTTGTCGTTCCTCGCTCCCGAGCGCGGCATCGTCACTGCGGGCGTAGTGCGTCTGCATCTCGAGGAGGATGCGGGCAAGTCCATCCACGACCGTTTCCCCAAAGCGACGGCGGTCGACCTCAATCGCTCCGGCGTGCCGCTCATCGAAATCGTCGGCGGGCCCGACCTCCGTTCGCCGGCTGAAGCGCGCGCGTATCTCCAGACGCTGAAACAGCTGCTCGAGTACATCGGCATCTCCGATTGCGACATGGAGAAGGGAAGCCTGCGGGTCGATGCCAACGTCTCGGTGCGGCGCGCCGGCGAGACCGCGCTCAACACGCGCACGGAGGTGAAGAACATCAATTCGTTCGCCTTCGTCGAGAAGGCGTTGACCGTCGAGCGCGACCGGCAGATCGCGCTGATCGAATCGGGCGGGGCGGTCACGCAGCAGACGATGCTGTACGACTCCAAGGAAAACGCGGTCCGACCGCAGCGGTCGAAAGAGGAAAGTCACGACTACCGCTATTTCCCGGAGCCCGACTTGCCGCCGCTCGTTCTGACGCCCGAGTTCGTGGCGGAGCAGCAAAGCGCGCTGCCCGAGCTGCCGGCGGCCAAGCGCGACCGCTTCGTGGCCACGTACGCGCTGAGTCGTGAGCACGCCACCGTGGTGACGAGCAACCGGGCCGTCGCGGATTACTACGAGAACGTCGTCCGGGCCGGCGCCGAGCCGCAGGCGGCCGCCAATTGGGTGATGACCGAAGCCTTAGCCGATGCCAAGGATCATCAAGAGCAGCTGCGCGTCGCGCCGGGGGCACTTGCGCAGATCGTCGCGCTCGTCAAAGGCGGCACGTTGAGTCATCAGGCCGCCAAGAAAGTCTTCGGCGAGGTGGCGGCGAAGGGTGGCGAGCCGCGCACCATCGCGGAGGCGCTGGGCCTGATTCAAGTCGCGGACAGCAATGTTGTCGCGGGCTGGGTCACCGACGTGCTCGGCGCGCACGCGTCGGAAGTCGGCCGCTACAAAAGCGGCGAGACGAAATTGATGGCGTTCTTCGTCGGGCAGGTCATGCGCGCGTCCAAGGGAAAGGCGGATCCGAAACTGGCGCAACGCGTCCTCGAGGAGAAGCTCACCGCCTCCTAGCTCGCCCGCCACGGGCGCTGCGCCCGCGACTGTTTCCAATAGTCGAGCGAGGGTGTCGGCAGTCCAAAGTGCTGCTGCGCGGTCTCCTCCACGCGCTCGGGCTCGTGGCGACCGCCTTCGCGCAGCGCCTGTCGCCGCATCCGCTTTGCCAGGCCCAGCGCTTTTTCGCCTGCCGGATCCAGCCGTCGCGCGGCCGCATCCGCGGCATCCGCGCCGAGCGTCTCCATCACGTACTCGAATGCGACCGCCATGTGTTTTTCGATATCACTGTCGGCCAAATCCCAGCGGCTCGTGCCCGCGATCACCTGGAACACCCACTGCCAGCTCTGACTCTCGGTGAGATGGACCATCCCGCGGAACAACCGTCGGTTGGTGCGGACGCTGAACAACGTGGGCGAGAGGATTTCGTCGAGGTGGGCGTCGCTCGCGGCGTGGTCCTTCAGGATCACATCCCGCGCCTCGCGGGCGTACGCGTCGCCCAGATGGGTCTCGAATCGGCTTTCCCAGTATGAGTGGCCCAGGGCGACCGTGCTGGACGTCAACACCAGCTGGCGCGGCACGAAAAAGTTGTGGGCGATGGTGTCGGCGGCTAGGTGCGAGAGATAGCCGAGGCCGAAGGCACGCAGCGGATCGCTCGGCGCCAGATCAAAGATCTCCTGGCCGACATGCCAGGCGTGACAATGCCGGCCCACCGGCGCGTACTTCTTGGCCATCGACGTGTCCGCCGCGATGTTGCCATAGAGAAAATCGTACGGAAATGCGCGCACCAGGTCGGCGACGATCGTGGGCAGTTGGTAGAGGTTGGCGAGCACCGATTCGCCGAGGAAGATATGCGTGCCCGGCGTCCAGGCGTGGGCGACACCCGGGAAGAGCACGAGGCCGACGACGGCGACGAGGGCGGCGGCTCCCAGTCGTCTCACGGTCGCTTTTTGCGCTTCAGGAGTTTGCGGCTCCAGCGCCACACCGACAGGCCGCGGCGCACATCGCGCATCGTCGCCGCCGCGTCGACTGCCGTCTCCTCGAGCTCCTGCTGCATCACCTCGGCCAGAGAGTCGAGATCGGTCAGGCGATCCTCCGCCGCATCTGCCGCGCGCACAATCCGTTGCCGCACATCGCGGGACGCGCCGACCAGGGCATCCGCCTCGGTCTTGATCGAGCCGATCAGCTGTCGGACATCGGCGATGGCCGGCCCGGCGAAGCCCTTCAGGGCCCTCACCGCCGTTCGCACGCCGAGCGCCGCGACAGTGACGGCGCCGGCGGTGACCAGGGCGGCGAGTGCGATAATCGCGAGGCTGATTGCCGACACGACGCCGACCCAGCTCGGAAGCATCACGAAACCTCTGCGTGGCTCGGGCGTGCTGTCAACGGGGTCCGGGCCGCCAGCGCGTCGGCCGTCATGACGCTGAGCAAGATCGTGACCAGGACCGGTCCCGGCGAGTCACGCACCAGGTCGAATCCCGCCGCCAGCGCGACTGCGCTCGCCCCCTGTCGGATGGCCGAGTGCGCGAATTCGGGCGGGGAGACCGGATCGACTTGGTCGAGACCAAACCGCACGGTGACCCACCGAACCACGATGCGGATCAACGCCAAGGCGGGCGCAGCCAGAAAAATCCAGACGGCAAAGGGGCGCAGCAACGCCCCCGCCACTATAAGGAATGCGGCGTAGAGCGACAGCTCCCAGCGGCTCAGCAAGCCCGCGATCGCGCGGCGCACCCCCGCCGGTGAAAAGCTCATGAAGACGGCGGCCTCCAACGCACAAACCACAAACGGGGACAGGCCGGCAGCATAACTGAAGCCGGCCGCCCAGAGAATCGCCGCGAACGCCGCAATCGCGGCGTCGTGCGGCTCGTTCAGCATTCCCCCGCGTCCTAGTCCAACGAACAGGCCGCCGAGTGCACCGCCAACGAGCAGTGTCAGGAGGATACTGCGTACCGCGACGTGCGGATAGAGCGTATCGATGAGCGCATTGCGGCGGCCGAGTCGTGCGCCGCGCTGGCTTGCGGCAGTCGTCAGCGCGCCGCCGAGCGCGAGCGCCACGGCGAGCGACGGATGGCCCCAGGCCGCGGCCAGCGCCGGGATCTTGCGGGCGAGAACCACCGCGATGACGGTGGTCGTGGCGAGAATGGGCAGCGCGAGCGTGGCGCCGACCAACCAGGTGCGACCTGAAATGCGCCGCACCATGCGCCATTCGAGCCGCGCGCCGAATAGTGCGCCGCTCCAACCGATCCCGAGCGCGATGATGGGTTGGAGCAGCCGCAGTCCGGTGGCGTCGATGACGCCGAGCCCCGGTCCGAGCAGCAATCCGAGCAGCAGGAACGGCACGCCAGTCGCGAGGAGCTCGTCAAGCAGGGGGGGGCGTCGCAAGGCCGGGCGCGAAAGGCGCGTGATGCCGATGCCGGCGATGAGCAGCAGCGCCAGTGCGAGCGCGGGATGCACGAGGGCCAACGTTCGCGAACGCTTGACGCCGGCGCAAGCGTCCCCGTAGCTTGGGCGGACTTATGCCACCGTCGTTCCGTGTCACGGGGGGGCGCCCGCTCTCCGGCACGATTCGCCCCGCCGGCAACAAGAACGCGGCCCTTCCGATTCTCGCAGCGACACTTCTCGCCGACGGCCCCTGTCGCATCGACAACGTGCCGCGCATTCGCGACGTGGAAACGTTGCTCGCCTTGCTCCAGCATGTGGGGGCGAAGGTGCAGTGGTCGGGCACGAACACGGTCGAAGTGGATCCCACGCACACCGAGGCAAAGCCGCTCGATCCGGCGCTATGCAAGGAGATCCGCGCCTCGATCCTGCTCGCCGGCCCGATGCTCGCGCGCTTCGGGCGCGTCACGTTGCCGCCCCCGGGTGGCGACGTGATCGGACGCCGTCGCGTGGATACGCACTTTCTCGCGTTGGAGCGGCTCGGGGCCGATGTCACCGTCGGCGACGTGTACACACTCGAGGGCAAGCTCAAGGCGGCGGATATTTTTCTCGATGAGCCGAGCGTCACCGGGACCGAGAACGCGTTGATGGCGGCGGTGCGGGCGCCGGGCACTACGGTGCTGCGGAACGCCGCGTCGGAGCCCCACGTCCAGGACCTGGCGCGCTTTCTCGTCTCGCTCGGCGCCGCCATTGACGGCATCGGAAGCAACACCCTCACGATCGACGGTGGCCGCCCCCTCAAAGCGGGCGGGGCTCCGCACACGGTTGGTCCCGATCACATCGAGATCGGCTCATTCATCGGCCTCGCCGCCGTCACGGGTGGCGCGATTACCATCGACGGCGTCCGCGGGGATGATCTGCGCTCGACGCTGCTCGCCTTCGAGCGGCTCGGCGTGCGGCCACGACTCGAAGGGGCCAAACTGATCGTCGATGCCGATCAGGAGCGGCGCATTCGACCGGACCTGGGTGGGCACGTCCCCAAGCTCGAAGATGGACCGTGGCCCGCGTTCCCGGCCGATCTCATGTCCATCGCGATCGTCGTCGCGACCCAATGTGAGGGATTGCTGCTCGTGTTCGAGAAGTTGTTCGAATCGCGCCTGTTCTTTGTCGACAAATTGATCGGCATGGGCGCTCGCATTGTGCTGTGCGATCCGCACCGCGCGGTGATTGCCGGGCCGTCCGCCCTGCGCGGGCAAGCCGTCGAGAGTCCCGACATCCGCGCCGGGATGGC
Organism: Gemmatimonadota bacterium; assembly: GCA_003220985.1. Taxonomy (GTDB): domain Bacteria; phylum Gemmatimonadota; class Gemmatimonadetes; order Gemmatimonadales; family GWC2-71-9; genus 20CM-2-65-7. Next base: position 26,294 of record QHTY01000153.1, on the reverse strand, counting down.
GATGCTGCTCGCGGCGCTCGCTGCACAGGGGGACTCGGTGATCCAGAACATCGGACAGATCGAACGCGGCTACGAGCACATCGACGACCGGTTGCGGGCACTCGGAGCGCAGATTGAACGCCGAACATGAGGTAGGGGCGCAGCATGCTGCGCCCCTACGATCGCTCGCGGAAACCCCCGCCGGCGATCCCGCCGTGCCACGCCTGGAGCTGGCAGAGTGGGCCCAACGCTACGGATTGGTCGCCGGCATCACGACACGCCCGCTGAGTCTCGGCCTCTGGAGCGACGAGCCGGTGGGGCAGGTGATCGGCCGCTGGCGCGCGTTCCGCGCGAGCTTCGGCACACGATTTCCGTCGATCGTCTTGGCGCATCAAGTGCACGGCACGGACGTGCGCTGGTACGAGTCCCGGCCGGACGGTTGGCTGATCCTCGACGGGCTCGACGGTCACGCGACCAACGAGCCGGGCGTGCTGCTGACGGTCACGGTCGCCGACTGCATTCCGGTGTATTTGGCCGTCCCCAAGAAGGGCGCGATCGCGTTGGTGCACGCTGGCTGGCGGGGCACCGCGGACGGCATTCTGGAGCAGTGCGTCGAGCTGCTGAAGTGGCGCGGCGTTGCCAAGGCGAGCGACATCGTAATGCATTGTGGCGTAGGCATTTGCGGTGGCTGTTATGAAGTTGGCTCTGAGGTCGCAGTGCGCTTTGGACTCACCGGCACCGTCCAGCTCGACCTCCGCGCCGTCCTCTCGCGCCGCGCGCGGGACCTCGGCATCGAGGAAATCACGACATCCCCCTGGTGCAGCGCCGAGGGGCGCGATCGGTTCTTCTCGCATCGGGCGTCGAAGGGCCGCGACGGCCGCATGGTCGCGTACCTCGGCCAGCCGCTCGGTTGACATCGAGGGTCCCCCGGCTACATTCCCCACCGTGATGCGGGCGAAGTTCGGCCCGCGCTTTTTTTTCATGCTCACTGAGAGTCTTGTCGAGGCCTTCCGAACCCGGCTGGAAGCGTTGGGGTTCGACCTGGCCGACCTGCGCATCGGCGGCACGCCGAACCGACCGCTCGTCCAAGTCCGCATTGACTGTCCGCCACGGAACGTCACGGTCGACGATTGCAGTCGGGTCAGCCGAGCCCTCGAGCAGTGGCTCGATGCGGATGGTGGGGGCCCCCTGGGCAATCGCTATGTCTTGGAGGTGTCGAGCCCGGGGATCGAGCGGCCCGTGCGCTGGCACCGGCATTGGGTGCAGTTCGTGGGCCGCGATGTGAGCGTGAAACTGGCGGGCGTGGGCCGGGTGCGGGCGCGGATCGTTGCGGTCCCCACGACCGACACCGTCGTGCTGGAGCCCGAAGGGAAGAGCGCGCAGGAGTACCGGCTCGCGGAGCTAAAGGATGCCCGGCTGGCCCCGATGACTGAAGACTGAGGAACTGAATGGCGAATACAACCGACGTAGTCTCGGCGATCCGAGAACTGACCAGTACGAAGCAGCTCGAGCGCAGCGAGCTGATCGACCTGCTGAAGGACGGCCTGCATGCCGCGCTCGTCAAACGGTACGGTCCGAATGTCCGAGCCGAGATCGGCATCGACGAGATGAAGGGCTCGATCCGCATCGTCGTGCTCAAGACCGTGGTCGAGGCCGTGGAAGATCCAGGCACGCAGATCTCGCTCGAGGAAGCGCGCTACGAGGATCCCGAATTCGAGCCGGGGGACGTCCTCGAAGAGGAAGTGCCGTTCGAGCAGTTCGGCCGGACGGCGGTGCAAGCGGCCAAGCAGCGGATCATTCAACGGGTCCGCGAAGGCGAGCGCAGCCGCATCCGCGAGGAATTCTCGGGCAAGGTTGGCGAGCTGCTGTCGGGCGAGGTCCAGCAGATCGAGCGCGGTAAGATCGTGGTGATGTTGAACAAGTTTCGCGAAGCCGAAGCGATCATTCCCTACCGCGACCAGAACCATCGCGAGCACTTCCATCAGGGTGACACGATTCGGGCGGTCTTGAAGCGGATCGAGGAAACGCCCAAGGGCCCGCGGCTGATTCTGTCGCGCGCCGATCCGTTGTTCGTCAAGGCGCTGTTCAAGCTCGAGGTGCCGGAGATCCAGCAGCAGATCGTGGAGATCCGCGCCACCGCGCGCGAGGCGGGCAGTCGCACGAAGATCGCGGTCTGGTCGCGCGACGACGGCATCGATCCGGTGGGCGCGTGCGTGGGCCTCAAGGGGTCGCGCGTACAGGCCGTGGTGAACGAGCTGAACGGCGAGCGCATCGACATCGTGCCGTGGTCGTCCGACCCCGAGCGCTTCGCGAAACTGGCGCTCGCGCCGGCGCGCGTGGCCCGCGTCTTCTCCGATCCCGAGTCCAAGACGATCCAGGCGATCGTGGACGAGGACCAGCTGTCGCTCGCGATCGGGCGGAACGGGCAGAACGTGCGCCTCGCCTCCGAGCTCACCGGCTGGAAGATCGACCTGTATTCGAGCCGCGAGTGGCTGGAGCGGGGCGGCGAAGGACCGCTGTTCGCGCCGCTGCCGCGCGCGGCCGAAGAGGCCACCACCAACGTGGCGCTGCGCGAGCTCAAGGGGCTGCCGGTGGAGCTCGTCGACGTACTGGCCCAGGCGGGGCACAAGACGCTGCAAGACATCCTCGATCTCGAGCGTGAGGACGTGGATAAGCTCGCCGGCACGCCGACAAGATGATGGCCTTCCTCAATGAGATGACCGAGGACGGTGGCGAAGAGGAAGAGCCGGGGCCGGCGAGTCCCGGCGCCGGAGCGCCGACCGCGGCGTGAGTACGCGCATCACCCGTTTGCTCGGTCTGGGCGTGCGGGCGGGCAACGTTGTGGTCGGCGTCGCAGGAGTTCGGGCAGGATTGCAGCGTGGGACAGTGGCGTGCGTGGTGCTGGCGGCGGACGCCAGCCGGCGCACGATGGAGAAAGTGACGCGGCTCGCGGAGGCGCGAAAAGTTCCGACGATTCGCGGTCCGACCGCGGCGGAGCTGGGTACGGGACTCGGCAAGCCTCCAGTACAGGCGGTCGGAATTTCCGACCCGGCACTGGCACGCGGCCTGATAGCCGATAGCGAGGAGTAAGTGGCAACAACGCGCATCCATGATCTAGCAGCGGAATTCGGAATCTCCAGCGAGCAGCTGATGGGCATGCTCAAAGAGATGGACGTCTTCGTGCGCAGTCATCTGACGCCGCTCAAGGACGAGCAGGTGTCGTTGATGCGCGCGCGTTGGGAGCGTGACAAGCGCAAGCAGAAGCAGCCCTCGGCGCCTCCCAAACGGCGTCGGGCCACGAAGGCCGTGGAGGTTGCACCGGAGCCGGTCGCAACCACCGAGGCCCGCCCCAAGCGTCGCCGTCGCACCGCGGCCGAAGTGGCCGCGGCCGATGCCGCGGCGGCAGAGACGGCGGCGGCCGAAGCGGCTGAAGCCGAGCGCGCACGGCTCGCGCTGGAAACCGCAGTACGCGAGCAGGAAGAGGAGAAGGCCGCCCCCTCGCTCGAGGAGCGCGCGGCGGCCCTCTTCAAGGACCTCGCGCCCGCGGAGCCGGCGGAGCCCCTCGCGCCGGCGGCGACCCTGACCTTCGCGACTCCGGCACCTCCGTCGCCCTCCGCCGCCCCCTCGCCGTCGCCGTTTTCGCCGCCGGCCTCAGCGCCGCCCTCGAAGCCGTTTATCCCGACGCCGGTGCGTCCCCGGCCGGTTGCGCGCGGCGCGCCGTCTGGTCCCGGCACGTCCGTGCCGCCGCGGCCGGTTGCGTCGGCCGCGCCCGGCGCCCCGCCGCTCGATGAGCGCCGGCGTGAGAAGGGCAAGAAGCGCAAGAAAGGGAAGAAATCGCAGGTCGACCAGGAAGCAGTCGCCCAAAACATTTCGCGCACCCTTGCCACGCTCAAGGCACCCGTCGGCAAGAAGGGCGTCCATCGCCGCGAAGAGGGGCCGACGTTCCGCGAGGTGCAGGAGGAGCGCCGCCGCGAGGAGCGCGAGCGCTTCATCACCGTTTCCGAGCTGGCCAACACGCTGAAAGTCCCGCCGACCCAGATCGTGACCTTCGCCTTCAAAGAGCTGGGTCAGATGGTCACGATCAACCAGCGGCTCGACTTCGACATGATCGAGCTGATCGCGTCGGCGTTCGGCTTCCAGGCGGTGCGCGAAGAGGAGTACGCGACCACCCAGACGGAACAGACCACAGATGCGGCCGAGACGCTCAAGCCGCGGCCCCCCATTGTGACCATCATGGGTCACGTCGACCACGGCAAGACGTCGCTGCTCGACTACGTGCGCAAAACGAACGTCGTGGCCGGCGAGGCGGGTGGGATCACGCAACACATCGGCGCGTACCAGGTCACGCTCAAGGACGGCCGGAAGATCACGTTCCTCGATACGCCGGGCCACGAGGCCTTCACCGCGATGCGTGCGCGCGGCGCGCAGGTCACGGACATCGTCGTGCTGGTCGTCGCCGCGGATGACGCGATCATGCCGCAAACGATCGAGGCGATTTCGCACGCCAAGAACGCCGGCGTGCCCCTCGTAGTCGCGATCAACAAGATCGATCTGCCCACCGCCAATGTGCAGAAGGTGAAGCAGGATCTCCTGGCACACGGTGTCGTGCTCGAGGAGTTCGGCGGCACCACGCTCGCCACGCCGATCTCCGCGAAGAAGGGCACGGCCGTCGACGACCTGCTCGAGCAGATTCTGTTGCAGGCCGAGCTGCTCGACCTCAAGGCCAACCCCGATCGCAAGGCCCAGGGCACCGTGCTCGAGGCATCGCTCGATCCTGGCAAGGGGGCGCTCGCCACGATCCTCGTGCAAAGCGGCACGCTGCACATCGGCGATGACTTCATTTGCGGTCAGTACTCGGGCCGCGTTCGCGCGATGTACGACGAGCGCGGCGGCACCGAGCAGGAAGCCGGACCCTCGACCCCGGTCCAGATTCTCGGCTTCGAAGGTGTGCCCGAAGCGGGCGACTCCTTCCTGGCCATGGACGACGCCGCCGCGGCGCGCGAGATCGCGCAGAAGCGCCAGCGCCTCGAGCGCGAGGCGCAGCACCGGCGCTCCGGCCGGGTGAAGACCCTGGAAGACTTCATGGCCGAAGCCGCCGCGGGCGGTGTCGCCACGCTGCGCATCATCATCAAAGCCGACCAGGGTGGTCCCGCTGAAGCGTTGGCGGACGCCCTCGCGCAGCTCTCGACGTCCGAGGTCAAAGTCGAAGTCGTGCACCGCGGCGTCGGCGCCATCACCGAATCGGACGTGCTGCTCGCGCGCGCGTCGGGGGCGATCATCGTCGGCTTCCACGTGCGTCCCGATTCGAACGCGCGCGCGGCCGCGGATCGCGAGCGGGTCGAGATCCGCACCTACCGCATCATCTACGAGGCGGTGGAAGAGGTGAAGCTGGCGATGGAAGGCCTGCTCGCCCCTGAAAAGAAGGAAGTCGTGCTCGGCGAGGCCGAGGTGCGCCAGATCTTCAAGATCGCCAAGGTTGGGACGATCGCCGGCTGCTTCGTGCGCAGCGGCGTCATTCCACGCACGGGACGGGTTCGCGTGATCCGCAACGGCGTCGAGGTGTACGACGGCACGCTGGCGTCGCTCAAGCGCTTCAAGGACGACGTCCGCGAAGTGCGCGAGGGCTTCGAGTGCGGTATCGGCATCGAGAACTTCAACGACGTGAAAGTCGGCGACCTGATCGAGTCGTATCGCATCGAGGAGGTCGCGCGCTCGCTTAGCGCCACCGAGTCGTGATCGTGGGTGTGATGGTGTGGGAGCTGCATCTGCCCGCGTGCCAGTCGCTGAAGGACAAGCGCGCGATCGTGAAGAGCCTGAAGGATCGGATGCATCACCGGTTCAACATCTCGGTCGCCGAGACGGCGCACCACGATCTCTGGCAGCGCGCCGAGCTCACGGCGGCCGTGGTGAGCACCGACCGCCGGCATGCTGAGAGCGTGCTCCGCGAGGCGGATGAGCTGGTGGCGGGCGCGGACGGCGCGCGCATCGTCGATACCAGCACGAGCTATCTGTGATATGAGACGACACAGTCATCGGCCCGAGCGCGTGAGTGAGCTGATCCGGCAGGCGGTCGGAGCGTTTCTCACCGGCGATGTACGCGATCCGCGGATCGGCTTCGTCACCGTGATCGGCGTCGACGTCTCGGCCGATTTGTCGCACGCGAAGGTGCGCGTCAGCGTCATGGGGACGGAAGAAGAGAAGGCGAAGTCGCTCGAAGGGCTGGCGAGCGCCGCGCGGTTTCTGCGGGCGCAGCTCTCGAAAGAGCTGCATCTGCGGACCAGCCCCGAGCTGCATTTCCATCTGGACCGCGGGCTGGAGCACGCGCAGCACATCGACCGGGTCCTAAAGGAGCTGAAGGAGTCGGACGACTGAAAAACCGGGGGCTCGTCCTGGTCGCCAAGCCAGCCGGCCCTACGTCCCATGATGTCGTGGACATCGTTCGGCGCGCACTCGCCGAACAGCGCGTGGGCCACCTGGGCACGCTCGATCCGTTCGCCAAGGGGCTGCTGGTGCTGGTGGTGGGACGGGCGACGCGGCTTGCGCCGTTCGCCGCCGATTGGCCGAAGACATACGACGGCGTCATCCGGCTGGGCGTCACGACGGATACGGATGACGTGACCGGAGCGGTGGTGGCGACGGCACCGTGGACGGGCATCACGCCGGCGCAGCTGGCCGACGTCATCGCGAGTTTCCGCGGCGGCTACGAGCAGCGTCCGCCGGCGTACTCGGCAGTGAAGGTCGCGGGCGAGCGGGCCTACCGCCGCGCGCGCCGTGGCGAGGTGGTCGCACCCGCGCCGCGCGCAGTCGAAATCCGCGAGCTCGAGATCGTGAACGCGGCGGTCCCCGACCTGCAGTTTCGCGCGACGGTGAGTGCCGGCACCTATCTCCGATCGCTGGCCCGCGATATCGGCGCGAAACTCGGCTGCGGTGCGCATCTCGTTGCGCTCCAGCGGACGGCGGTCGGACCGCTGCGGCTGGCGGATGCGGTGGCACCCGAGGCGGTGACGCCCCAGGCGTTGCAGGATGCCGCGATCCTGGTCGCGCATCTCCCGCGCCGCGAGGTAGATAAGAAGGAGAGGGACGCGGTGCTGCACGGGCGTCCGATTGCGAGCGCCCAGATGGCTGACAGCCGACAGCCGACGGCCATCTTCGCTGGCGACGAGCTGCTAGCCGTAGGCGAGCAGGTGGGCGAGCTTCTGAAGCCACGGGTCGTGGTGGTGGCGGAGGCATGAGCGGCGCCGTCGTCACGTTGGGTACCTTCGATGGCGTGCACCGTGGTCATCAGGCGGTGCTCGCGGAGGTGACCCGGCGCGCGCGGTCGAGCAAGCTGGCGAGCGTGCTCGTCACGTTCGAGCCGCATCCGCTCGCGGTGGTGAACCCGCCGGCGGCGCCGAAGCTGCTGACGCTGCCCGACGAAAAAGAGCTCGTGGTGGCGGCGGCCGGCATCGAGCGGTTCGTGCTGATGCCGTTTACGCCGGCCGTGGCGCAGCTCGACGCGGCGGCATTCGTCCGGCGGTTGTGCGACGAGTACGCGATGCGCGAGCTCGTGATGGGGTATGACCATGGGTTCGGACGCGGGCGCGCCGGCGACGCCACGTTGGTGCAACGGCTGGCCCAAACGCAGAACTTCGCGGTGGCCGTCGTGGACGCCGTGCGGGACGATGGTCAACCGATCTCGTCGAGCGTGATTCGCTCGGGCGTTGCTCACGGAGACCTGGACTCCGCGCTGCGCTGGTTGGGGCGGCCGTACGCGATACGGGGGAAAGTGGTGCGTGGGGCGGGACGGGGACGCTCGATCGGCATTCCGACGATCAATCTCGAACCGCCGGACCCGCGCAAGCTCCTGCCGCCCGATGGAGTGTATGCGGTGCGGGTCAGGATTCTGGAGTCAGGAACCAGGATCCTGGCTCCAGACTCCAAGATCCTGGGTGGAATGATGAATCAGGGCCCCCGGCCGACTTTTGGAGAAGAGACGCGCACGCTCGAGATCCATCTGTTCGATTTCGACGGCGACGTCTATGGGGAGACGGTGTACGTGGAATGGGTCCGTCGCCTGCGTGCCGTACAGGCATTTCCGTCCCGCGACGCGTTGGTGGCGCAGCTCGAGCGCGACCGCCAGGCGGCCCGGGCGACCCTCAACCGGTAGAGAGAAACGATGGGAAGGATTCGGCAGCGGCTGTATGTGATCGGCGCTCTCATCATCGTGAGCATCGTGTCACTGGTCCCGCGCAACACGAAACTGCGCGTCCGCGATGTCGCGACCGGCGCCATGAAGGACACGACGGTGCGACGCGTGCCGATCAACCTGGGGCTCGACCTCCGGGGCGGCATTTACCTGGCGCTCGAGGTCGACCAGTCCAAAGGCCCGGTCCCCGACTGCGCCGACGCGATCCAGCGCGCCCAGCGCGTCGTCCGCACCCGCATGGACGAGTTCGGCACCAAGGAACCCGTGGTGCAGATCCAGGGCCGTTGCCGCCTGATCGTGGAACTCGCCGGCGAGACAGATCCCGCCCGCGCCAGGGGCGTTATTCAGCGCACGGCCTTCCTCGAGTTCCGCATCACCGACATGAAGAACCTGTTCAAGGACGCGCTGCCGCAGATGGACGCCGCGCTGCGCAAGGCCGGGGTGAAGGCGCGCGGCGCCGCCGCGCCATCCGCGGTCGCCCAGCTCTTCGGCGGCGACACCACGAAAGCCGCGCGCGACTCCGCCGCGGATGCGAACGCGCCCGGCGTGCTCTCGTCGCTGCTGTTCCAGGGCCAGCTGCCCGGTGAGTACCTCGTACCCGAAGAGCAATGGCCGCTCGTGGACAGCCTGGTTCAGCGACCCGACGTCAAGGCGGCAATGCCGCGCGGCATCGAGCTGCGCTGGGGTGTGCAGTCCGAGTCACGCGGCGCCCGCGCCTACCGCGCGCTCTACGCGGTGGAGTCGAAACCCATCATCACCGGGGAAGAGCTGGTCAAAGCGGTGGCCCGGCGCGATCCGGTGACGAACCAGTCGATCGTCCCGTTCCAGCTCAGCCATCGCGGCGCCCGCAAGTTCTCGGAAGAGACCGCGCGGCACATCAACGACTACATGGCGATCATTCTCGATGGGCGCGTGCAGGGCCAGCCACCCGTGATTCACGGCCAGATCGGCGCCAACGGCCAGATCGAGCTCGGTAACAAGTCGCTCCAGGAGGCGAGCGACCTGGCGCTGGTTCTGCGGGCCGGCGCGCTGCCCGCGCCCCTCACGATTGTCGACGAGCGCACGATCAGCGGCACCCTCGGGGCCGATTCCATTCACGACGGCGTGCTGGCGGGCGTGGTCGGCGTGCTGCTCGTGATCGTGATCATGATCGGCTACTACCGGCTCTCCGGCGCCCTCGCGGTCGCCGCGCTCACGCTGTATTGCCTGTTCACGCTGGCGGGGCTGGCGGCGTTCGGCTTCACCCTCACCCTGCCGGGGCTCGCCGGGTTCGTGCTGTCGATCGGCATCGCCGTCGACGCAAACGTCCTCATCTTCGAGCGCATCCGCGAAGAGCTGGTGCATGGCAAGTCGCTGCGGCTGGCGGTCGATGACGGCTTCCTGCACGCCATGAACGCAATCGTCGACTCGAACGTGAGCACCATCCTCACCGCGCTGATTCTCTACGCCGTCGGCACCGGTCCGGTGCAGGGCTTCGCCATCACGCTCATCATCGGCATCATCGCGTCGATGATCTCGGCCATTTTCGTGGTGAAGACATTGTTCCTCATCTGGCTGCAACGGCGGCCTGACATGGTCACCCTGAGTATCTGATGATCAGACTCTTCGCGAACGCGAACTACGATTTCATCAAGTGGCGCCGCTGGGCGTTCTCGCTCACGGGCGGCATCATGCTCGTCGGTCTCGGCTTCCTCCTGACGCGAGGCCTCAACTACAGCATCGAGTTCACCGGCGGGACGCTGGTGCAGTTCGAGCTGGCCCACACGGTGCCGACGGGAAACATCCGCACCGCGCTCGATCAGGTCGGGCTCAGCGGGGCCGACATCTACAATTTCGGCTCCGACACCTCCTACGTGGTCCGCGCGCGGCTCGGCGGCGAAGCGTCGCAGGGCGAGGCCGGCACCCAGGCGGTCGCGGACGCCGTGGCCCGGGCGCTCGACCAGAGCGCGGGTCCCGGACAATACCAGATCTCCCGGCGCGAGGCGGTGGGTCCCAAGGTGGGCCGCGAGCTGCAGGGCAAGGCGCTCCTTGCCATCCTGTTCAGCTTCGTGGTGACGCTCATCTATCTGGCGTTTCGCTTCGAGTGGCGGTTCGGCCTCGCGGCGGTCGTCGCGACCGCCCACGACATCGTCGCGACGATCGCCTTCATCAGCGTCATGCACCTCGAGGTCAGCCTCGTGGTCGTGGGCGCGGTGCTCACCGTGGTCGGCTACTCGCTGAACGACACGATCATCATCTTCGACCGCGTGCGCGAAAACCTGCGCAAATACCGGCGCCAGAACCTCTACGAGATCCTCAATCTGTCGATCAACGAAACGTTGCCGCGGTCGGTGTTGACGCACGGAACCACCATCGCGACGACGCTCGCGCTGCTGCTGCTGGCCGGTGAGGTGATTCGGCCGTTCGCCTGGGTCATGTCGTTCGGCATTTTCACCGGCACGTTTTCGTCGATCTATATCGCGGCGCCGGTGCTGCTCTGGATCGAGAAACGCTGGCCGGGCGAGGACGCGCGCGGCGCACGCACGTTCGGTGCCCGAACGCCGGGCACGCCTGCGGCGTCCGCGCCGCCGCCGCCGTCGTCCCCGGCGCCGCGCGCCACGCAACCAGCACGCTAGTCGACACGCACTGTCACCTCGGGGATGCCGCGTTCGACACCGACCGGGAGGCGGTGCTCGCACGAGCACGCGAGGCGGGTGTGTCTCATGTCGTGGTGATCGGCGAATCGCTCCAGGGCAGCGCGCGCGCCGCGACGCTCACCCGCGGCACCAGCGGACTCTCGGCGACCGCGGGGATCCATCCGCACGAGGCGCGCGAGTGGTCCGATGCAGCGCGGGACCATGTGCGCGCGCTGCTCGCGGCGCCGGAAATGGTGGCGGTGGGGGAAACGGGACTCGATTATCACTACATGCATGCGCCACGCGAGATCCAGCGCAGTGCCTTCGCAGCGCAGCTCGCGCTCGCGGCGGAGCTCGGCAAGCCCGTCATCGTGCACGCCCGCCAGGCGGATGCGGACATCGCCGCGCTGCTGCGGTCCCTGCAGCCGCGTCCTCCTGCGGTGGTGTTGCACAGCTTTTCATCCGGGGACGCCGTCTGGGATGCGGGGCTCGCGATCAATGCATATTTCTCGTTCAGCGGCATGATCACCTTCAAGAATTGGACGCTGCAGCATCGCATCAGCGAGTGTCCGGCGGATCGGCTCCTGCTCGAGACCGATGCGCCGTACCTGGCGCCCGTCCCGCACCGCGGCCGGCGCAACGAGCCGGGCTTCGTCCGGGAAGTCGCGGTCCGAGCCGCCGAGCTGCGTGGCGAAAGCGTCGCAAGCCTGGTCCAGCGAACCGCAGAGAACGCCCACCGCTGCTTTGGCTCCCGCATCGACTCCACGCTATGACCACCACCGCCACCCGAATCCCTTCCGACATCGCCATCGCCCAGGCCGCCACGCTGCGGCCGATTCACGACGTCGCGGCCGAGCTCGGACTGTCGGACGACGAGCTCGAGCTGTACGGCAAGTACAAGGCGAAGATTGCGATCCGGGCACTCGAGCGGAGGGCGACCAAGGGCCGGCTCGTGGTCGTGACCGGCATCAACCCCACGCCGGCGGGCGAGGGCAAGTCCACCGTTACCGTCGGCGTCACACAGGCGCTGCGGCGGCTGGGGAAAAACGCGATTCTCGCGATCCGCGAGCCGTCGCTCGGCCCGGTGTTCGGCGTCAAGGGCGGCGCCGCGGGCGGCGGCTACTCGCAAGTCGTCCCGATGGAAGACATCAATCTCCATTTCACGGGCGACTTCCACGCCATCACGAGCGCGCACAATCTGCTGTCCGCCATGCTCGACGCGCAGCTGCATCATGGCAATGCGCTCGGGCTCGATGTTCGTCGCATCATGTGGCCACGCACGATCGACATGAACGACCGCGCGTTGCGTCACATTGTCGTGGGGCTGGGCGGTGTGAATGGCGGTCCGACGCGGGAAGAGCACTTCGTCATCATTCCCGGATCGGAGATCATGGCGATTCTGGCACTGGCGACCGGGATCGCGGATCTCGAGGCGCGGCTCGCCCGCATCATCGTAGGGCTACGCGGGGACAAGAGCCCCGTGCGCGCCGGGGATCTCAAGGCGCAGGGCGCCATGACCCTGCTGCTCAAGGACGCGATCAATCCGAATCTGGTGCAGACGCTCGAAGGCGGGCCGGCTCTCGTGCACTGTGGGCCGTTCGGCAATATCGCGCACGGCTGCAACTCCGTCGCCGCCACGAAGCTGGGACTCGCGCTGGCGGATATCGTGTTGACGGAAGCAGGATTCGGCGCCGACTTGGGCGCCGAAAAGTTTTTCGACATCAAGTGCCGCTTCGCAGGCCTGAAGCCAGAGGCTGCCATCATCGTCGCGACCGTGCGCGCGCTCAAAATGCACGGCGGAAAGAAGAAGGATCAGCTGGGGACGGCTGACCCCGCGGCGGTGCAGCGGGGTGCTGAAAACTTGCGCCGCCATATTCGCAACGTGAAGAAATTCGGGGTGCCGGCGCTCGTCGCGCTCAACCGCTTTGTCACCGATACCGACGCAGAAGTCGAGGCGGTGCAAGTCGTCGGCGCCGCCGAAGGCGTGGAGGTCGTGCGGTGCGACGTGTGGGAAAAGGGTGGGGAAGGGGGGCTCGCCGTCGCGGAGTGCCTGCTCGGCCTGCTCAAAACGGGCAAAGCGGCCTTCAAGCCGCTGTACGACGAGCGCCGGCCCATTCGCGAAAAAATCGAGACGATCGCCCGGGAGATGTATGGCGCGGCTGCCGTCGCGTTTGCGCCGCCGGCCGAGCGCGCGCTCGAGCTGTTGCCGAAGCTGGGGCTCGGCGAGACGCCGGTCTGCATGGCCAAGACGCAGTACTCCTTGACCGACGACCCGACGCAGCTCGGCGCGCCGAGCGGGTTCACGCTTCACGTGCGGGACATCCTGCCTTCGGCTGGCGCCGGCTTTGTCGTCGCGCTCTCGGGCGAAATCCTGACGATGCCGGGACTCGGCAAGGCTCCCGCCGCCGAGCGGATCCGGCTTCTTCCTGACGGGACGATCGAGGGACTGTTCTGATGCGCAGGACGAGTGGGTTGGGCGTCGTCGCGACCGACGCGGCACCGAAGGCCATCGGCCCCTACAGTCAGGCGATCATGACCGATAGCCTGGTGTTCACGGCAGGACAGGTCGCCCTCGATCCCAAGAACGGCGAGCTCGTCGGCCGGACGACAGCGGAGCAGACGGAGCAGGTGTTTGCCAATTTGAAAGCAGTATTGGCCGCGGCCGGCACGTCGCTGGCCAATGTCGTCAAGACGACGGTCTACTTGGCGGATATGGCCGATTTTGCACAGATGAATGAGGTGTACGCGAAGCATTTCGGCCCGCACAAACCCGCGCGCTCGACGGTGCAGGCGGCCGGCCTCCCCAAAGCGGCGCGAGTCGAGATCGACGTCATCGCAGTCACGTCGCAGCACGTCTGATGTGGCGGGTGGCCGGTTTGGTCGGCCTGGTGTACCTGGCGACGATCCGGCCGGGGCAGCGTTGGGGCGACGACTTCGCGCAGTACGTTCACCATGCCCGCAACATCGCCACAGGCGTCGCGTACGCGGAGACCGGCTATATCTACAATCCGCACAACCCTTCGATCGGTCCGCGGACGTACCCGCCCGGCTTCCCGCTGCTGCTCGCCCCCGTCGTCAAGGTCTTCGGTCTCGACTTTCGTCCTATGAAGGTTCTGGTTGTCGTCTGCTTCGTCGGCGCGTTGCTCCTGATGCCGCGAGTATTCCGGCGCGATCTTCCAACGCCGTATCTGATCGCGCTCATCCTCGTTATGGGGCTCAATCCGTACTTTCTGGACTTCAAAGATGATGTGCTCTCGGACATCCCGTTCCTCTGCTTCACGCTGCTCAGCCTGTACGCCTTTCAACGCGCGGCGGAACCGGACAATCGCCGTCGGCTCGCGTTTGCCGTGCTGGCGGGGGTCGCGACCTATGCGTCCGTGGCGACCCGGGTGCTGGGTGTCGTCCTGATCCCCTGTTTCCTGTTGCACGACCTGGTGCGGACGCGGCGCGTCAGTCAGATGACGGCGGTGACGTGCGGGGTCGCAATCGTTTTGGCCGGGGTGCAGTACGCCGTCGGACCGCGGGACGCAAGCTACTTCGACCAACTCTCGCTCTCAGCCGGTACCGTGGCGCACAACGCGGTGGCCTATTTGCGGGCATTGTCGGACATCTGGACGAACGGGTACAGCGAGTTGGGCAGAAAGGCCCTGTTTGTGGTGACGGCGGGATTCGCGGTGTATGGCTACGCCCGAGCGCTGCGGTTGGGGGCGACAGTCATTGAAGTCTTCCCGTGGCTCTACATCGTGCCCGTACTGCTGTGGCCGGCGAATCAGGTCGCACGGTTTCTCATACCGCTGATCCCGTTCTACCTCTACTACTGTATGCTTGGCATTCGCGGGCTGAATGCTCCCCTTCAGGTACGCAACCGCGTAATCGTCCTGCTCGCGGTGGTGGTCGCGTTGCTGTATGGAGCGAAATACTCGACGATGCGCTTTGGACCGTTAGCTGAGGGAGTAGCCACAGCCGAGAGCGTCGAGCTTTTCGAATTCGTGAAGCAGGCGACGCCTCCTGAGGCTATCTTCGTCTTCAGCAAGCCGCGCGCGCTGGCGCTCTTCACGGACCGCCGGGCGTCGGCACCCCTCATCGCCGACGACCGCTGCCGCTTATGGCGGTATATCGCCCAGATCGGGGCCGGCTACGTGATCACGGGGCCACTGGTCTCGAACGAAGATGCCGCGTATCTCGAGCGCTTCGTAGCGAGCTCTCCCTCAGCCTTTCAGCGAGTGATGGGGAACAACGACCTGGCGGTCTATCGGATCATCGGCAACCCTTGCGTTGGGAGCGGATTGGGCCTGGTGGCCTGAGCAGTCTTCAAAACTGTTTGGGGCTCTAACGGGCCTCGGTAGGTTCGATTCCTACACGCTCCCGCCACGACTGCATAGCTGAGTCTCGGAGGGACGATGGCTACCGCACAGTGGGCTCGTATCCGTCCATCGGAAGAAGGGCATCTGCGCCGCGGCGCGTGGTATCGCGTCGTCAAACTGTCGCCAGCTGAAGTCGTGCTCGACATCAATGGGAAGCCGACTCCCTTCCCGCGGCAGTCACTCGAGATTCTGCCGGAACGCCCGAAGCTTTGGGCGGTGGTGCCACGACCGTCTCACTCACCGCGTATGCCGATGACCTGGGGCGCACGCTACGCCGTCTGCCCCAATTGCCGAGAGCGGGCGCGCCTGGAGGAGCACGCCACGAGCATGCGCTGTCCGAAATGCAATGGAGTTTTCGACATCGGCTGGGAGAACTCCTGACTGTTGCGTTTACCGGCTCGTCGTATATTGTGCCCGCGCCCATTCTCGTCTCCCCCACAAGGAGCCGTGATGGCGTTGTTATTTGCCCGCGTCCAGGACGATGTCCCGCTCAAGCTTCGCAAGGGCGCCTGGTACCGCGTCCTCGAACTCAATGACCTCCAAGCAGTTATCGAAGTGAACCACCGCCGCCTTGGCGTACTGCGGGCGTGGCTCGAGATCCAGCAACGACCGCCGCTGCGCTGGAGCGTGGTGGAGGGCGCGAAGGACAATCGCCGAGCGCCGCCGCAGCTTCGGGGAACGTACGGCGTCTGCCCCAACTGTCGGGCACGCGCGCCGCTTCCGAAGCGGGCCAAGGCGCACGAGTGCGTGAAGTGCCGGAAGGAGTTCGAGATCAACTGGCCCGAGAACGGTGTCAAAGTCTAGGGTGACAATCATCACTTCGCATTCGGTCGGACCACGTTACTCTTATCGCCCCTTCGCTGCCGAGAGAGTAACGGATGGTGTGGGCTCGTCTCCAAGCCGATGTGAACTGCAATCTGCGCCGCGGCGCCTGGTACCGGCTGATCAAGGCCCAAGGGCTCGCCGCCGTCGTCGATGTGAAAGGCACACCCGTCGCGGTCGTCCGCGCGTTCCTCCAGATCTCGCGTACGCCACCCCGCAAATGGACCGTGGTGCCGCGGCCGGATAATGTGCCGCGTAAGGTGGAAATGGGTGATCGGTACCTCGTGTGCCCCTCGTGTCGCGATCGTGTCGCGCTGCGCGGCAAGCCCAGCAAACTCCTGTGCGGTCGCTGCAGCGTCGAGTTTGCCATCGATTGGGACGAGCGCTATCTCGCCAAGTAACGGGAACCTGTAGTTCGCGGCACTCTTCGGCGGCAGACGAGATGATATCTTGTCTGCCGCGTGCTTCATGCCCATGTCATCCTCAATCCCGCCGCCGGGCGAGGCGCGGCACGCCGCGTCGAGTCGGTCGTCGCGCGCGCATTCCGGGCGCAAGGGTGGGCGGTGGATCTCGTCCGGACAGAAGGTCCGGGTCACGCGCAAGCGCTGGCGGCGCAAGCCGTCCAGCAGGGGGCCACGCACGTCGTGGCGGTCGGCGGCGACGGCACTGTCCATGAGGTGGCCAACGGGTTGCTCTGCAGCGACTCGGATGCCGCACTCGGGGTCATCCCGGTCGGCTCCGGCAACGATTTTGCCAAGATGCTGGGTGTCTACCGTCATGACCCGCCGCGCGCCGTCGCCCGGCTCGTGACCGGCCGTTCCCGTCGCTTCGATGTAGGCCGCGTGTCGGGAGGGGGGGAGTGGTTCGTCAATAGCGTCGGATTCGGGTTCGCCCCGGCCGTCGTGAAAAGCCGGGACCGGATGCAGCATCTGCGCGGGTTTCTGTCGTACCTCGTGCCCGTCGTGCAGACCTTCTTCAAGTTCCAGCCCATGGTCTTCGAGGTCACCGCACCCGGATTTCGCGAACGCGGGTACATGATGATGATCGAGGTCTGCAACGGCACGACCTCGGGCGGCAGCTATCGCTTCGCGCCGGACGCGGATCCCGCCGATGGGAAGCTGGATGTGTGCATGATCCGGCGGGTCTCGCTGCCGCGATTTCTCCTCGCCATTCCACGCGTCATGCGTGGGACGCACGTGAAGATGCGCGAGGTGGCCATCATCAAGACGGCGAAGCTCGTGGTGCGGTCGCCCGAGCAGCCACTCATGCTGCATGTCGACGGCGAATTGCGGGAGCCGGGAGTAAACGAGTGCACCGTGGAATTAGAGCGCGGAAGATTGAACGTCCTGGTAGCGCGGTGAGAATGCACGACGGCACGTCTGCACGTCGGCACGCGATCGCATTCGTGGTCGCTCTTGCAGTCGTGCCGACGTGCAGACTTGTAGGACAGGATACGACGCGAACTGATACCGCTCGCATAGTCCTCCCGGCCGACACCATGCATCGCGGCCTCCGGCCCATGGGCGCTTTCTTCCGGTCTTTCCTGCTTCCCGGATGGGGGCAGGCGGCCACGGGGCGGCCGCTGACGGGCGCCGCGTTCGTGGCCTGGGAAGGCGTCACGGCCATGATGACGTTCAAGGCGCAACAGGAAGCGAACTACCTCAAGGAGATTCACTCGAAAAACCTCCGGCTCAAGCGCCAGGAGGTGCAGGACTGGCTCGTGCTCTGGGTCTTCAATCATCTCTTCTCGGGCGCCGAGGCCTACGTCTCGGCCCACCTGCGTGATTTCCCCCCCGATCTCAAGGTCCGCGCTTTCCCCGGCGGCATCGGCGTGAGTATCCCGGTCCATGAATAACGCTCCGCTCGGCGTGTTCGATTCGGGGATCGGCGGGCTCACGGTGGCACGCGCGCTGTTCGAGCGCCTGCCGCATGAGTCGGTCATTTACTTTGGCGACACAGCGCGCGTGCCGTACGGCCCGAAGTCACCGGACACCGTGCGTCGCTACAGCGCCGAGATTCTCGCCTATCTGCTGCATCGCGGGGTGAAAGCCGTCGTCGTAGCGTGCAACACGAGCACGGCGCATGCGCTCGGCTACCTGCAGGCGCAGTCGTCGGTGCCCGTCGTCGGCGTGATCGAGCCGGGTGCGCGCGCCGCCGTGGCCGCGACCAAGACGGGAACGATCGGCGTGATCGGCACTGCCGGCACGATCGCGAGCGGGGCGTACGAGCGCGCGATCCAGGCACTCCGCCCGGATGCCCGCGTCCACAGCGAACCATGCCCCCTGTTTGTCCCCCTCGTTGAGGAAGGATGGTTCGAGCATCCCGCCGCCGACCTCATTGCGCGCGAGTATCTGGCGCCGCTGCAGCGTGCCAAGGTGGACGTGCTGGTCCTCGGCTGCACGCACTATCCCTTACTCAAGCCGCTGCTGGCGCGCGTGATGGGGCCGGACGTGAAGCTGGTCGACTCTGCGGAGGAGACGGCGACGGCGGTATCGAAGGAACTGGAGCGCCGGAACCTCCTGGCGAACGGCGGCGCCCACGATCACCGCTTCGTCGTGTCGGATGACGAGCCGCATTTTCGGAAAGTGGGAGCCGTGTTTCTGGGAGAGAAGCTCAAGCAGGTTGAGGTCGTGCCGTTGTGAATTGCTTCAACTCCACAGCCTCGGGCGTGATGACGGCGTAGCGCCCGCCATCCAGGAACGCGCCCGGATTCAGATAGATGCGACCATCGGGCAAGCGCTCGACCACGGGCCGATGCGTGTGCGCCATGATGACGAGCTGGACCGCGGGATGCCGCTGCAGGAAATCGGCCGCCCACTTCCGCTGTGCGGCGGCGGCGCGATCGAGCACGGCGCGGTCCTTGGTATTGTCGGCGAGATGACGGGAGAACAGATCCGCGATCCAGAAGCCGACGGTGGGGTGCAGGATGCGGAACACGGCGACCGTGATGGGATGGCGCGTGAACCGGTGCATGAGCGCGCCGGTCCAGTGCTGCTCCGTGAGGCCGTCGCCGTGCGCGATGAAGGCGCGGCGCCCGTTCAAGTCCAGCTCGACCGCGCCGCCGAAGAATTGAATCCCCAGATCGCGCGTGAAGAACGAGCCGCCCCAGCGGTCGTGATTGCCGCCCACGAATGTGATCGGCACCCCGCGCGTGCGGACCTCCTGCAACTTGGCGGCGGTGGCGAAATGCTTGCGGGGGATGACGCTCGGATACTCGAACCAGAAGTCGAAGAGATCGCCCGTCACCACGAGATGGTCGCCAGGCCGGGGCACGGCGTCGAGAAAGTCGTGAAAGGCCGTCCCGACGGCGGGCGGCACCTGACCGAGATGGGCGTCCGCTACGACGATCACGCGGGACACGGTCCAAGCTTAGGAAGCTGGAATCACGCACGCAAGCACATTACTGTTCTACCATGACGCAAACGCAGAAGCTGCTCATCGCGATCGGCGTGGTGGCCGTGGCCGGCATCGCCGCCAATCGGTTCGCTTCGGGTGTAGGGAAGGGCGGCGCGGCTTGCCTTCGCTTCGCGGGTGAGGCACGCAGCACCTGTTACACGCAACTGCTCTCCGAGCGGCTCAAGAAGCACGGCGTGGCCGCTGCGGTGGCGACGTTGGAGGCGATCGCCGCAGCGGACCCCGACGCGGCGGAACACGCGCACGAGTTCGCGCACGGCATCGGCATCGAGGCGTTCAGTCTTTCTACCGACATTCCGGCCACGTTTACGGCCTGCGGTGACGGCTCTTCGTCGGGCTGCCGCCATGGGGTGATCCAGGCGTACTTCGAATCGCGCGATCAGGTGACCCAGCCCGAAGTCGAGGCGCTGTGCCAGCCGTTCAAGCAGCCCGGCGCGAGTCGCTGGGTCCTCTTCCAGTGCGTCCACGGCATGGGCCACGGCCTGACAATGCTGTATGACCACGATCTGCCGCGCGCGCTCACGGACTGCGATCTCCTCTCCGACGGCTGGGATCGCGAGTCGTGCTATGGCGGCGCATTCATGGAAAGCGTCATCAACGCGACCGCGCCGCACCATCCCGCGACCATGCTGTCCGCGCACACCCACCACCACATGGTGATGGGCACGACGTTCAAGGCCATGGATCCCGCTGATCCACTCTATCCCTGTTCGATCATGGCCGACCGGTACTTGAACGCCTGCTATCAGATGCAGACATCGGTCATGCTCAATCTGAATCACGGCAACCTCGCGGACGCGGCGAAGTCCTGCGAGCGTGCACCGGCGCGCGTGCGTCCCGTCTGCTTTCAAAGCCTGGGCCGCGACATCACGTCGTACACGCTGCGTGATCCGCAGAAGACGGCCGATCTCTGCCACAAGGCGAGTGAGCCCAACCGCCCCGCGTGCTACTTCGGTGCGGTGAAGGCGCTGGTGGATTGGACCGCGACCACCCCCGCGGCGTTCGCCTTTTGCCAGATCGTCGCGAGCGAGCCCGGCGGACCGACGTGCTATCACGCGTTGGGCGAAGAAATCGCCACGCTGCTCGCGGGTCTGCCGGAGCGCGAGGAGCAGTGCGTGCAGGCGCGGGAGCCGCGCGCCATCGACGCGTGCCGCCAGGGCGCGGGAATTCCCGTCTCGCGTTGACTTTTCCAGCAGCGATCCGCATTCTCCCGCCAACATGAAGGTCACGTCGGATCGGCTGCGTCCCCTCGGTGTCACTCGCCCGGTTCCTCCTCCCGGGGAGGACCGCAATCAGGGCATGGCGCTCGCTCTCGATGTCATCCGCGGCCTGCGCGTCAATCGCAGCGCCGTGGAACGCCGCGCCGCGACCATCCCGACGCGCCGCACCGTAAAGAAGGAATGGCAGGCCGCATGGTTGCTCCGGGCGATCACCTGCATGGACTTGACGACGCTGCAGGGCGACGACACGCCGGGGA
>QHTY01000153.1:0-5354 GCA_003220985.1 Gemmatimonadota bacterium | reverse complement strand
CTGGTGCCGACCGCCGTGGCCGCGCTCGAGGGCTCGGGTATTCCGGTCGCCGCGGTATCGACGGGCTTTCCCGCGGGACTCAGTCCGTTCGCCCAGCGGCTCGAGGAAGTGCAGGCCTCCGTCGCGGCAGGCGCGCAGGAGATCGACATCGTGATCACGCGCGCGCACGTGCTCACGGGCGACTGGCCGGCGCTGTACGCGGAGGTGCGCGCGTTCCGCGACGCCTGCGGTCGCGCGCACATGAAAGCGATCCTCGGCACCGGCGATCTGGCGACGCTGACCAATGTCGCGCGCGCGAGCATGGTGGCGATGATGGCGGGCGCGGACTTCATCAAGACGTCGACGGGCAAAGAGTCCGTCAACGCGGTCCTCCCGGTTGGTGTCGTGATGGCGCGGATGATTCGCGAGTATGAGACGCGGTCCGGATCCGCGATCGGATTCAAGCCCGCCGGCGGCATTCGCGCGGCCAAGCAGGCGCTCGACTGGCTGATCCTTATGAAGGAAGAGCTGGGCGACCGGTGGCTGCGGCCTGCCTTGTTCCGGTTGGGTGCCAGCTCGTTGCTCACCGACATCGAGCGGCAGCTCGAGCATTTCGTGACCGGGCGTTACGCCGCCGCGCACCGCCACCCGATGGTGTAATGGCGACCGTCGCCAAGCTGTTCGAGACGATGGAGTACGGGCCGGCGCCGGAAAGCGACGCACCCGCGCTGGAGTGGATCCGGCAGCACGACAACGGGCGGTTCGGCCATTTCATCAATGGCCGGTGGACCGCTCCGGTGGAAGGACAGTACTTCGAGACGATCAACCCCGCGACCACAGCGGTTCTCGCCCGCGTCGCGCAGGGGAGCAAGGCTGACATCGACGCCGCCGTCGCGGGGGCGACTGCCGCGGCCCCAGGCTGGGCGGCGTTGCCGGCGCACGCACGCGCCCGCTATCTGTACGCGCTCGCGCGCGAGGTGCAGCGCCACTCCCGGCTGCTCGCCGTGCTCGAGAGTCTCGACAACGGCAAACCGATTCGTGAGACGCGCGATCTCGACATCCCGCTGGTCGCCCGGCACTTCTATCACCACGCCGGGTGGGCGCAGCTCCGTGACGCCGAGTTCCTCGGCTACGTGCCGGTCGGCGTCGTCGGGCAAATCATCCCGTGGAACTTCCCGCTGCTGATGGTCGCGTGGAAGGTCGCGCCGGCACTCGCCGCCGGAAACACCGTGATCCTGAAGCCCGCGGAGTTCACGCCACTGACCGCGCTGTGTTTTGCAGAGATCGCGCAGTCCGCCGGCCTGCCCGCGGGCGTATTCAACGTCGTCACCGGTGACGGGGCGACCGGCAAACTCCTGGTCGAGCATCCCGACGTGCAGAAAATCGCCTTCACCGGCTCGACCGAAGTGGGCCGTATCATTCGCAAGGCGACCGCCGGCAGCGGCAAGAAGCTCACGCTCGAGCTCGGCGGCAAGAGCCCATTCATCGTGTTCGACGACGCGGATCTCGACAGTGTGGTCGAGGGCGTCGTCGATGCGATCTGGTTCAATCAGGGACAGGTGTGCTGCGCCGGCTCTCGCTTGCTCGTTCAGGAAGGGGTCGCCGATCGGTTGACACAAAAGCTGCGGGCGCGCATGGAGAAGCTGCGCGTCGGCTCGCCGCTGGACAAAGCGGTGGACATGGGCGCGATCGTCGCGCCGGTGCAGCTCGAGCGGATTCGTGGCCTGGTCGAAAAGGGTGTGGAAGAAGGGGCCAAGATGTGGCAGCCCTCGTGGGCGTGCCCCACCGAAGGGTACTTCTATCCGCCCACGCTGTTCACGGACGTCTCGCCCGCCGCAACGATCGCACAGGTCGAGATCTTCGGCCCCGTGCTCGTCAGCATGACGTTCCGCACGCCCAAGGAGGCGGTCGAGCTCGCGAACAACACCCCGTACGGCCTCGCCGCAAGTGTGTGGTCGGAGAACATCAATCTCGCCCTCGACGTCGCGCCGAAACTCAAGGCTGGGGTCGTCTGGATCAACTCGACCAACCTGTTCGATGCAGCTTCTGGATTCGGTGGCTATCGCGAGTCTGGCTTTGGCAGAGAAGGTGGAAGGGAAGGGATGTATGAGTATCTGAAGCCTGGTTGGGAACACACGGGAAACGACAAACGGGACACGGGACACGAACAGGCGCCAACGTTTCCCGTTTCCCGTGTCCCGTCTCCCGAATCACCGATCCCGCCAATCGACCGGACGTACAAATTATTCATCGGAGGGCAGCAAGTTCGGCCGGACCAAGGGTACAGTCGCAGGATCGTCGGCCCGGATGGACGGGTGCTCGGCGAGGTCGCCGAGGGCAATCGCAAGGACGTACGCAATGCCGTCGAGGCCGCGCATGCCGCGGACGGATGGGGACGGGGCGGGGCAAGCGGTCACACGCGCGCGCAGATCCTCTACTTCATTGCCGAGAATCTGGCGACGCGCGGCGCCGAGTTCGCGGCGAGAGTCGGTCGTGAGGAAGTCGACGCGAGTATCGCGCGGCTCTTTACCTACGCCGCGTGGGCCGACAAATGGGACGGCGCCGTCCACCACACGCCGATTCGCGGCGTCACCCTCGCGATGAACGAGCCCGTCGGCGTCCTCGGCATCGCCGCCCCGGACGAGTTCCCGCTGCTCGGCTTCGTCTCGCTGGTCGCGCCCGCCATTGCCGTCGGCAACACGGTCATCGTCATTCCGTCCGAACCCAATCCGCTCGCGGCGACGGAGTTCTACACGGTCCTGGAGACCTCCGACGTGCCGAGCGGCGTCATCAACGTGATCACGGGGGCAAAGGACGCGCTGGCGAAGGTGCTCGCCGACCATGACGACGTGGATGGCATGTGGTATTTCGGCACCGCGGCGGGTGTGAAAACGGTGGAGCTTGCATCTGCGGCGAACATGAAGCGCACGTGGACGTCGGCGCGCACGCGCGACTGGCTCGATACGCGTCAGGGTGAGGGACGCGAGTTCCTCCGCCGCGCGACGGAAGTAAAAAACATCTGGATTCCGTACGGCGAGTAGCTTCCCAATCCCCAAGCCCCAGCCCCCGCCCCCCGTAATCAACGCGGTCATGCATCGCGTCAACTATTCCGAAACCGATCAGATGGGGTTCGTCTATCACGCGAACTATCTGATCTGGATGGACATGGCCCGCACCGAGCACCTGCGCGAGCGGGGGATGTCCTACCGCGACATGGAGCAGCAGGGAACCTATCTCACAGTGACTGACGTCCACGTCCGCTACCGCCAGCCCGCGCGCTATGATGATATGATTCGCGTCCGCTGCTGGGTGCGGGACCTGGCCTCCCGGCGCGTGATTTTCGGGTATGCGATCGAGCGGGCGGAGACCAATGAGCTGCTCGCGACCGGCGAAACGTCGCTGATCGCCTTGAACCCGCAACAGACGCTGTCGCGCATTCCGGAGCACGTGTGTGAGCTGCTCGAGCCCACGGCCGACCCGGTTCGTCTCTAGCGTTTCCCTGCTGTGCGCGCTGCTGGTCGCGCGGCCGGTGCCCGGGTGGGCCCAGCAAGCCGACGAAGCGACGATCGGCATTCTTGCCAACGTGCTCGGCGCCGCCGACGCGCGCCGCTTCGATGCGGCAGCGCTGCGTGAGGCGCTGAGCCATCCCAGTCCCGTCGTCCGCCGGCAAGGCGCGCTTGCGGCCGGCCGCAGCGGCGATCCCGCCGCCATCGATCTGCTGCTGCCGGCGTTGAACGACTCCGCCGCTGTCGTGCGCTCGGCCGCGGCATTCGCCCTGGGATTATTGAAGGATGCCCGCGCGCTGCCCGCGCTGGTGCAAACGATTCGCGCGGCGGCTGCGGCCGAGGCGGGCGCGCCCCCGGTCGAGGCCATAACCGCCATCGCAAAGATCGGCGGCGACGACGGCGCGAAGGCTCTGGCTGATATCCTCGCGGCGGGCTCGCCCGCGGCGGCCAGTCCTGTGGTGAACGCCGCCCTGCTGGAAAGCTGGCGGCTCGGCACGCGCGCGCCGATTGCGCAGCTGGTACGCTTTACCGACGCGACAGATGCGGCGACGCGTTGGCGCGCGCTGTATTCGCTCGCCCGGTTGCGCGCCAAAGAGGGAGCTGCGCCGCTGATTCGGGCGTTGAGCGATCCCGATCACGAGACCCGCACCGTCGGGGCGCGTGGCCTCAGCAAGGCCTTGCTCGACAGCGCGCGCGTCGATCAGCGCGACGCACTTGCGGGGTTGCGCCGGCTGCTCGACGATCGCGACGCGCATATTCGCATCAACGCGCTGCGCGCGCTCGCATCCTTCCGCGACTCGGCGCTAGCGCCGGCGGTGGTACCGCTCGTCGCCGACCGCGACATCGGTGTGGCCGTGCAGGCCGAGACGACGCTCGGTGTGCTGCGCGGCAGCGTGGCAGTCGCGGCGCTTGGGCCGCGGCTTACGAGCAGCATTTTTGCGCTCAAGCGCCAGGCGCTCATCGCCTTGGCGCAGGCCGACAGTGGGGCAGGTATCGCAGCGGCCGCGGGCGTCAGCGGCGATGCCGACTGGCGCTGGCGCAGCGTCGCCGCCGAGGCATTCGGCGCCGCGCGCGCGCAGGGCCGCCTGGAGGCACAGCTCGCGGACCCGGATGGGCGCGTCGTGGCGCAGGCGCTGCAGGCGTTGCAGCGCAACGTCCCGGCGTCGGATTCGTCACTGGACGCGCGGGCGCGCACACTGCTCACGCATGCCGACCCTGACGATGTGGACCTGCTGGTCGCCGCGTACCGGCGCGCCGAGGGCGATCCCTTCAACGACGCGCGGCTGTCGGCGGTCTCGGCCCTTGGCGCGATCGCGGCTGCATCCTCGGCCGGGCGCGTGCGCGTGGCTAGCCGGTTCGTCGCGTCGACGCCGCGGCCTGAGGACTACCTGGTGCGCCGCTTGGCAGCCGATACGCTGCCCGACACCCGCGACGCCTGGGGTCCGGTGCTCCCGATCGCCACCGGGCGCACGATCGCCGATTACCGGGAGATCGCGCGTCGCTGGCTGGCGCCCGCGCTCGCCGGCACGAACCCGCATGTCATTCTGGAGACCGACCGCGGCCGGCTCGACATCGAGCTCCTGCCCGCCGAGGCCCCGGTCACTGTTGCCGCATTCCTGGGCTTGGTCGAGCGGCGCTTCTTCGACGGCATGCGCTGGCATCGGGTGGTGCCGAACTTCGTCGTACAGGACGGCGATCCGCGCGGCGATGGCTGGGGGGGACCCGGGGCAGGGTTCGTGCTCCGCGACGAAATCAATCCGGTCCGCTACGACGTGGGCACCGTCGGCATGGCGCTGTCCGGTCCCAACACGGGCGGCAGCCAGTATTTCATCACGCATTCCGCGCAGCCACACCTCGACGGCATCTACA
>QHTY01000042.1 GCA_003220985.1 Gemmatimonadota bacterium | reverse complement strand
AAGGGATCGGCGTCGCGATTCTCGACAGCGGCATCGACGGCCTGTACAACGCCGACCTCGCGTATCCGCAGTACACCATCGCCAACGTGAAAGTACTCTACAACCAGAACGACCTCTTCACCTTCGGCAAGGATGCACCTAAGCCAATACGTAAAGGCGCGACGCTCGTGACTCCGAACATCCCGAACTCCGAGACATCCGTTGGCCACGGCACGCACGTCGCGGGTATCGTCGGAGCGCGCGGCACGTCATCAAACGGCTACTACACGGGCGTCGCACCTGGGGCCAATCTGATCGGGATCGGCACGGGCGACGTGCTGTTCATCTTCTTTGCGCTCGCCGGATTCGATTACATCCTCGATCATCAACAGCAGTACAACATCAAGGTCGTCAACAACTCCTGGGGCACCAGCGGGGCGTTCGATCCGAAGGACCCGATCAACGAAGCGACCAAGAAAGTCGCGAGCCGCGGCATCACCGTCGTGTTCGCGGCGGGCAATGACGGCCCCGCCCAGAACACCCTCAATCCGTACAGCGTCGCACCATGGGTCATCGGCGTCGCGGCGGGATGCAAGATCGGCGTCGTCGATCCCACGAGCTCGGAATCGCACTGCATGCTGGACGACGGCTCGAACCCGCTCGTCCCGACGAACAACGAGCCACGGGAGCACGTGCTGGCCGACTTCTCCTCGCGTGGCATCCCCGACGACCCGTTGTATCACCCGGACATCACGGCGCCCGGCGTGCACATCGTCTCGACGCGCGCGTCCACGGGAACGGTGCTGAACGCGGACGACCTGAATCACGATCTCCGGATCTGCAATATCGACCTGCTGAACCAGCCGTATTACACATGCGCATCCGGCACCTCGATGGCGTCGCCGCACATCGCCGGCGTCGTCGCGCTGATGCAAGAGGCAGCGGGCGGCACACTCAGACCCGATCAAGTCCTGAATGTGCTGACGTCCACGGCGAAGCCGCTGCCCGAGTACGCGACGTGGGAAGTCGGCGCCGGTTATGTCGATGCGTATGCGGCGGTGATGGCGGTAAAGAAATAGACGCGGAGCGGCCAAGCGGCCGAGGGGTTTTGAGGGGCCGGGAGCGCGTGAGACTTCCGGCCCCTAGTTTTGTGCCATCCCCCTCCGAGGCCCTCATGAGCACCAAGCGGTTCGTTGGAACGGTCGTCATTGTCTTCGTCGTCGCCCAGGTGTTCGCGATCGTGATCCACGGCTTCATCCTCGGCCCTGACTATCGGCCCTTTTATGGGACCTTGCTGCGACCGATGCAGGTTGGACCTGAAGGAGCGACGGCTTCGGCATGGATGATCGTCTTTCTGCCGCTGTCCCATCTCGCGATGGCGTTCGCATTCGTGGCCCTGTACAGCCGATGGGTCCGACCCGCCCCGGGCGAGGAGATCCCGCAGGGTCTCCGCTTCGGAGTGCTCGCGTGGCTGTTTGGGCCGGTGCCGATGTATCTGCTGTGGTTCGCCGAGCAGCCCTGGCCCTTCAGTCTCACGATCAAGCAGCTGGGGCTCGAGCTGTTCACGATGCTGGTGCTGGGGACGTTCACCGCGATCCTCTACAGACCGCCCGCGGAAGCCAGCCATCAGTTATGACTGACCGCCCCGCCTTCCTGTTCGATCTCGACGGCACACTCGTCGACAGCGTCTACCAGCACGTGCTCGCCTGGCGTGAGGCGCTCGAGGCGGTGGGCTTCGAGCTCTCGGTGTGGCGCATCCACCGGCGGATCGGGATGAGCGGCGGCCTGTTCCTCAACGCCCTGGCGCGGGAGACGGGGCGCCAGCTCACCGCGGCAGACGTCGCGCGCGTCCAGCAGACTCACGCCGCGGCGTTCCTGCGCCAGGTCGCGCAGGTGCGCCCGCTCCCCGGCGCGCGCGAGCTGCTCGCCTACCTCACGCGGACCGGTGTGCCCTGGGCGATCGCGACCAGTGGGCGTCGCGAGAGCGCGAGCATGCGAAACCGGATCCGGACCTGTTCCTCGCAGCCGCCGAGCGACTCGGCGTTGCCGTCGAGACCGCGATCGTCGTCGGGGACAGCGTGTGGGATCTCCTCGCCGCGCGCCGCGCGCGCGCGCTCGGCGTCGGACTGCTCTCCGGCGGGTACGGGCAGGACGAGCTGGAGCGCGCAGGCGCCTACCGGGTCTATGAAGATGCGGCCGATCTTCTCTTGCACATCGATGAGTTAGGAGTAAGGGGCCGAATGATCAATGATCAATGATCAATGATCAATGTTCAATGATCATTGATCATTCATCATTGGACATTCCGCGTCAGCGGTTAAGCCAGTACGACGCTTTGATCAGGAACGTGTTTCTCGGATAAGCCTTGAAGAGCTTGTTGAAGTCCCCGGTGACGTCGCGGGTTCCCTGCGTCGGCTCGAAGTCATCCCGTCCCTGATTCCAGACCAGAAACAACGTCGAGCCCGGTCGATATTCCCACCGCACGACGAAATTCGAGTTGAAGAACTTGATGTTGAAATCGCCCGGCCCGGGCCCGGTGAACGGCTGGAAGCGGGCGTCGTAGCCTGTCGCCCGGGGCGTACTCGAAAGCTCGCGCAGGTTGGACCAGCGCCCCTTGCTCACGAACGGCGAGGCGTACACCTGCACCGTCTATAGTCGATCCGGAACGACATCGACGTGGTCAGCTGGTCGAGGTGTGCGAACAAGTAATGCGTTCCCGTCACGTCCGTGACAGGATTCAGATCCTGCCCGTCCCTGACGTTGTGGCTGGCACTCAAGCTTACCGAGCCGCGGAACTGGGAGGACACCCGCACGTCGACCTGCGGACTCACGTTGGTCGACGTGGAGTGACCGCGGTCGCCCTTGAAGTAATTCATGAAGACCGAAGGGACGATCGCCGCGCGCTGGTCGTACTGGAGACCAAGCCACGGCGCGATGTACTGATCGCCTCTGACGACCGGTCCACCGCGCGCGCAGCGATCGCAAAAGATGTCGCCCAAATTTCCGAGCGTCCCGCCGACATGGATCCACCACTGATTCTTGAACTGGCCGTGGAAGTTCGTGTTCGCGGCCCGATCCGTCGGCAGCCCGTCGCCAGTCGTCCAGAATTGCCACCAGTTGAAGTTCCAGAACGCCCGCTGAAACAGCTTGTTGGGCCGCTGCCAATTGAGCGAACCCCAGGTGTTCCACCCCTGCTGATCCGAGCGAAACAGGATCCCGAGATCGTTGACCTCAAAGCCGGGCGAACGGCGCATGTAGCTGGTCTGGAACTGAATGAAACCGTTGCGGCGCGTGAGCAGGATCTCCTCGGCGTCGCCCGCCAGCGATGTCCGCGTGCTGTCGAACCTGACGTCATCGTCGGGCCGCTGATAGTTGTGCGTCGAGTTCCGTTGCGTCCGTGCGATCGCGCTGGGACTGCCGCTCACGGTGCTGAGATCGAATGAGCCGCTCAGCTCGTACGCCCCGCCATGGAAACGGTGGCGGAAATCGACCGCACCGACATAGGCGTGATCGCGAAGGAAACCCTCGGTCGCCGGATCGACGGTGCGGTCGACCGCGGTCCCCATGAAACCGATCCCGCTCTGTCCGTTGCGATAGTCCTGCGACAGCCGCAGCACGCCGTAGTTCGTGAACGGCTCGACGGTGGCGCCGTTCTTGGTCGCCCGCTTGGTGATCCCCTCAACGGCGCCGATCGTGAGCCCGCCGGGCAGGCGGCCCGTGATCTTCGCGGCACCCAGGATGCGCGTGGGATCGTGGCCGATCCGCCGCGAGTAAAACAACCCTTCACCGCTACAGTTCACGATGTTGCAGTTCACACTGAAATGGAAAATGCCCGTTCCCTCCACGAAGAACGGGCGCCGCTCCTGATAGAACGTCTCGAAGGACGTGAGATTGACGACCGACGGGTCCGCCTCGACCTGGCCGAAGTCGGGGTTGACGGTCGCATCGACGGTGATGTTCGAGGTGATACCGTATTTGATATCCGCACCGCCGTCATACTTTTGGTCCCGCTCAAATCCCGGGGCCGGCAAGTTCTTGGCGACGGCGTAGGGGGAGATCTCCAGGCGACGCGGCGCCGCGAGCCCATCGAGCCCCACGACGTCACCAAGTTGAGAGACGAAGCCGCGGCGCGACACGCGATACAGCGGCCAACCCACGCGTTCCCCGCCGTGCCGGTCGATATCCCGCCAGATCGCGAATCCGAAGGTGTTGCTCGGCAGATGCGCGTAGCGGAGCTGTGAGAGCGGAATGCGAAACTCCGCGGTCCACCCCAACGAATCGATCTGCGTGGCGACCTCCCACACACCGTCCCACGCGTCGTCTTCCTGTTGGTCGTCACCGTACATGGCATAATCGCGCTTCACCCCTCCGGGATTCACGGCAAACTCGAAGCCGGTGCGCCGGTCGTGGTAGGAGTCGATCATGATCTTGATTTGGTCACAGCAGATGCGGACGTCACGGCGCGCCAGGAGCTTCTTGATGCTGTCGGGATGGCTATCGAAGGCGCGCACGAACACGTAAAAGTTGTGCTCGTCGTAGGCAACCTGCGCTTCCGTCGGAAGGCTCGGGTTCGCGTCCTCGGTCGGCTGGAACTGGCGAAACTCCCGAATGACCGGGGCGAGCCGCCAGACCTCGTCGTTGTCCTTCCCGTCGATGACCGGCGGGGTCGCCGTCCGGTGCGCAACAGTGGTGGTCGCCGTGTTGGCAGGCGGCGGTGAAGTAGCTCCTTGCAAAGCCAAGACGACGGCAGCGACCGGCAAGAGCGGCATCATGAATTGTCCCGGGAATTGAGGCTATTCCTTTGATGGTACGATTCGACAAAGGGTTGGTTTCGTGGTACCGTTCCGCCGTGACGTTCACAAGAGTCTGGGCCGATCGCCGCACCGGCACGGATCGCCGGTCGGAGCCGCGTCGGCTGTCTGTCAGGGTCATGAACGAAGAGCGCCGCCGCCTCGTCGATCGCCGGCGGGGCTCCGAGCGGCGGAGCACGCTCGATCGGCGCGGACGCATCTCGCGTGCCCCGAACGCCGAGCGGCCCGTCGAGCATGTGCGCAACGCCCTGCAGCTGCTGCGGGAGGTTGCCCTAGTGGGGGAATTGTCGCCGGGCCCGACCGAGGACCTCGGCGCGGCCATCGAACGCCTGCACCGCGCCGTAGGTCTGCTCGAACGTCAACGACGATAGTACGGGCGCAGCATGCTGCGCTCCTACTTCTTAAATAATGCCAGGTACTGCCCGTAGCCCTCTGCGTCCAGACTGTCCACCGGAATAAATCGCAGCGATGCAGAATTGATGCAGTAACGCAGTCCCGTCGGCTTCGGCCCGTCGTCGAACACGTGGCCGAGGTGGGAGTTCGCGTGGGCGGACCGCACTTCGGTGCGCTCCATGAACAGCGAGCGGTCGGTCTTCTGCTCTACGTTACTCGGCTCGAGCGGCTTCGTGAAGCTTGGCCAGCCGGTGCGGGAATCGAACTTGTCCAGCGAGCTGAACAGCGGCTCGCCAGACACGACGTCCACGTAGATCCCTTCCTTATGGTTGTCCCAGAACGGGTTCTGGAACGGCCGCTCAGTTGCCTCATGCTGCGTGACTTCGTACTGCAACGGCGTCAGCGTGCGACGCAGATCGGCGTCGCTCGGCCTTGGCTTGACGGTATACATGGCGTGTACCTCACCCCCTGACCCCCTCTCCGTATGACGGAGAGGGGGAACGATAGCTGAGACTTTGCCGGCTTCATCACCCCAGATCTCCCGCAACCGCCGGTCCCGGCCACACCCGGTGCGATACATCCCGTAGTGGACGGGATTCTTCTTGGCGTAGTCCTGGTGATACTCCTCCGCCGCGTAGAACGCGCCGGCGGTCAGAATCTGCGTGGCGACGTCGCGATGGAAGCGGCCCTGGATCTGCTGCCGCGTCGCGCTGGCTGCCCGGCGCTGGTCTGCACCGCGCACGAAAACCGCGGTGTGATAGTTGGGCCCGGTGTCGCACGCCTGCCCGTCCGTCTGAAACGGATCGATGTTGTGCCAGAACGTCCACAGCAGGGTCTCGTAGCTGACCTTGGCGGGATCGTACACCACCTGCACTGCTTCGAGGTGGCCCGTATTCCCTTCCACCACCTGCATGTAGGTCGGATCCTTGACTGTGCCGCCCATGAATCCGGAGGTCGCCGAGATCACGCCCGGCACATCGTCGTAGGCGTGCTCCATCGTCCAGAAGCAGCCGCCCGCAAATGTGGCAGTGTCCAATGGCGCTGTCAGGCTCAGCGCGAGTAAGAGTGCAATGTTCATGCGCTGATTATGACGGAGCCGCTACTTCCAGGGAAGTGGTGTTGTTCATTCTTAGAGCATTCTCATCCTTTTCACATTGCCCGCGCAGCGCGGCCGGGCGTACGTTAGCCTCGTGCAAATCCTTCTCGTCGAAGACGATCGCGATCTGCGACGCTTTCTCAGCAAGGCGTTTCGCGAGGAAGGCTATGGCGTCACTGAGACCGACTCCGGGGACCGCGCGTTGGAGCGCGCGCTCGACGGCACCTTCAGCTGCGTCGTGCTCGACGTCATGCTGCCCGGCCGCGACGGCTTCAGCGTCGTGGCTGAGCTGCGGAAGCGCGGCATCTCGACCCCGGTGTTGCTCCTGACGGCGAAAGACGAGCTCGAGTCCCGCGTGCGCGGCCTCGAGGGCGGCGCCGACGACTACGTCACGAAGCCGTTCGACCTCCCCGAGCTGCTGGCCCGCGTCCATGCCCTGATCCGACGTGCGGAGTTACGTCACAAAGACGCGACGCTCCAGGTCGGCGACGTATCGCTCGATCCGTTGAGCCGTCGCGTGACGCAAGGCGACCGCCTCGTGGATCTTTCTCCGCGCGAGTTCACGCTGCTCGAGTTTCTGATGCGCAACGCCGGCCGCACGGTGTCGCGCTCGCGGATCGCCGAGGCGGTCTGGAACTACAAGTTCGACCCGGAAACGAATGTCGTGGATGTGTACGTCAATTACCTGCGCAAGAAACTGAGTTTTGGCGGACGGACGGCGCCGATCAAAACGGTTCGGGGCGTAGGCTACCGCCTGGACACCGCTGGCGATGAGTGAACGTCGTCTCAGTCAGGTGCTCACGCGGCGCTTCAGCCGCGTTGCCTGGACGGCGCTTGCCGGCTACGCGGTCGTGGTCGTCCTGCTGTTTGCCGTGGCCGCGGAAATGGCGCTGCGCCGCTCCCTCGAGCATTCCGCGGACTTCATCCAATCGCTGCTCGGCGCGTATCGCGATTCGACGAGTGCTCCCGGCGGGGTCATGCCGTCCGCGCTGGCCGACCAGCTCGTCGGCATGGGCGGCCAAGTGGTCATCACGCGCACCACCACTAATGCCGGCGGCATGCCGCAGGTCTACTATCTGTCTCCCGGCATGCCGGCGCGCCGGCTGGAAGGCCTCCCCGACGCGTCCCCGGAACAGGCACGCGCGGCGCTGGTCGCGGCGATCACCGAGCGGGCGCGCTGGCGTTACCGCGTGCTCCATCGCGCCATGGGCGAGTTCGACATCTACGTCGTCGCGAGTCGCCAGTCCTACTTCGTTCCTTTAGGTGTCCTCGTCATCGCGGCCGCCCTGCTCCTGCCGCTCGCGGCGTTCGCGTCGGCACGCGGCGCGCGGCAGGCAGTCGCCCAAACGTTGCAGCCCCTCGATCGCGTGACCGGTGAAACCCGCGCGATAGGGCCGTCCGAGCTCGGCACTCGGCTCACGAGTCCCACCGGGCAGGCGGAGGTCACCGATCTGGCGGACAGCATCAACCGGATGCTCGAGCGGGTGGATCGCGCGCACCGCGCGCTGCAATCCTTCACAGCGGACGCAAGTCACGAGCTGCGCACGCCCCTGACGCACCTGCGCGCACAGGTGCAGTGGGCTTCCGCGGACGGCCGGACAGACGCCGAGATCCGCGATGCCCTCGCCGCGATGGAGCGAGGACTCGACCGCACGACGAAACTCGTCGAGGAGCTGCTCCTCATCGCCCGCGGCGAGAATCGCCAGCTCGCCCTGGCACATGGCCCGTTTGACCTGGCCGCGGTCGTGGACGAGGTCCGAGAGATCACGGAAGCAATGGCCACGGACAAGTCGCTGGTCGTCCACGCTGAGCCTTCACGGCGGATTGATGTCATTGGGGACGCCGATCGGACCCGGCACATCCTGCTGAATCTCGCGTCCAACGCGGTGCGCTACACGCCGAGCGGCAGCGTGACATTCGCGATCATTCCCCACGGCAAGGAAGTCAGTGTGAGTGTGCAGGACACCGGACCCGGCATCGCACCGGAGCATCTGAATCGGATCTTCGATCGTTTCTTCCGGATCGATCAGTCACGCAGTCGCGAGCTGGGAGGAACCGGGCTCGGCCTCGCGATCGCGCGACTGCTGGCGGAATTGCAGGCGGGAGGATCGCGGAATGCGGACGTGGTAGAGGTTGGGGAATAGTGGTAAGGGCGCGCAATGAAATAGATGTAGGGGCGCAGCATGCTGCGCCCCTACACGTGCCCACGCGCCAAGTCTGATTTAGAACGCCGCGAGCCCTCGGGTACCAGCGGGCAATCCGCCGATCGCTCCGAGTGCGACCAGACGTCCATCGTTCTCGATGCGGAACGCGTAAATCGCCTGCACGCCGCCCGTGCCGAGTGCGTACAAGTACCGGCTGTTACTGCTCAGCGCGATATCGTTCAGCCCACCCCCGACCACCGCAGTCGCGCCGTTCGCGTCGAGCAGACGGGCGGAGCCGTCGGGCCAAATGCGAAAACCCGACACCGAGCCTGAGCCGTTGCCGGTATAGCCGAAGCGTCCGTTGTCGGTCACAACCGCCCAGCACGGAGCGCCCTGATGCGTGAGGACGGCGCCGCTCACGACCTGCAGCGCGCCATTCCGGCCCAGCATGTACGAGGACGCCGAGCCAGGGGCAGCAGCTTCGGAGACGAAGACGAGATTACGCGGGCCGACCGCAAAGCCGAATGGCGTACCACCCGCGGATGCGTACGACGTCCGGGCACCCGCGACCCCGTTGTCATCGACCGGATAGACATCGAGCAAACTCGTGCCCTTCTCGGACACGACCAGCTGGCGCCCGTCCGCGCTGAAGGAGACCTCGGCAGGACCGGCAGTCGTGCTGGAGAGCGACTGCGTGGAACCGGCGATCGCCGCCAGCTCGCCGTTGGGCTCGATCGTGAATCCCGTGATGTTGCCCGCGCCGCCGCCATTCAGAACGTAGGCGACATTCCGATGGACCGTGACGCTGATTGGCTGCGTCCCGCCCGAGGCCGTGCGGCTGAGGAGTGAGAGTCCGTGCGACCCGACACGGAATACAGAGACGTCGTTCGAGCCGGCATTGACGGCGAAGAGCAGCCGGCCGTCATCGCTCAGCCTAACCGCGCCCTGCGAGCCGAGACTGGCACCCGTGCCTGTGCCGCCCGTCCCGAAGCTGCCGGCCGGCGTGAGCGTGCCGTCGCCGCCGCGCGCGAACACGGCCACCGCGTTGCCGGTCACCTGATTGGTGATCGTGTAGACGGCACCCGAGACGTTGTCGCCTTCGCGCTCTGCAACGCGCTGAAACGAACCCTGTGGCTCCGTGATGCCATCGCGATTTGGCTCGCATGCCGCGAAGGCCGCGGCTGCCAGCGCCACTGCTGCGAGTTGCTTGATCATGACGTGAACCTCCCGAGAAAGAAGTGACGATGAATTGCTCGGGAGAATGAACGTTCAAGACAGCGAAAGCGGAGGACCTGTTTCGGCTTATGAGAGACTTCTCATACTGCTATCATTTTCAATCTACCGGGAGCGACAAACGAGCCTCGCACCCGGGCCCGGACACTTGGTTTGACAAGGTCAGCGTTCCACCGTGCGCCTCGGCGATCTGGCGCGAGAGTGCGAGCCCGATCCCCGATCCATCGGGCTTCGTCGTGTAGAACGGCACGAACAGATTCGCCGTGTCGGCGAGGCCGGCGCCCTCGTCGCGGACCCACACATCGAGCTGGCCGTTCCGCGTTTCCCAGCCGACCTCGACCGCACCCGCGTCGAGCGTCGCGTCCACCGCGTTGCGCACGAGGTTGATCAACAATTGATCGAGCTGTCCGCCATCCGCCTGGATCGTCACGTTCGGACCAGCGCGGATCGCGACCGGCCGGCGCGTCTCCAGCGCGACGACGCGGCGGACCCAGTCCTGAATCGCTACGCTCTCGAGCCGGGGTGGCGGCAGGCGCGCCAGTCGGGCGTACGCCGCCATCAAACGGCTGAGCGATTCTGAACGGCCCGCGATCACGCCGAGCCCGTTGCGGAGGTCCTCGCGCTGGTCGGGTGGCGCCGGCTCGCGAGTGATGAGCGCGAGCAGGCTGTCGGCGATGGACTTGATGGGCGCCAGGGAGTTGTTGAGCTCGTGGCTCAAAACGCGAATCAGGCGCTTCCATGCCTGCCGCTCTTCATCACTCAGCGCGCGGCTCACGTCGGTGAGCACGAGCAGCTGGTGTGGGAGGCCGCTCTGCCGAAACATGCCGCGGCGCACTTCCCAACGGCCGGCGCGCCCGGGAAAGGTGAGCGTATCGACCCGCGGCGTGTCACCGGCGAGGGAGCTGGCGAGACCCAAGCTCGCCGCGTCGCGGCCCAGCAGCTGCTCGGGCGCGCGGCCGAGCAGCGCTGCCCCGCTGCGGTTCACGAGGCGGAGCGCATGGGCGGAGTCGAACGCAAATATGGCGACGTCGATCTCTTCCATCACGCGGCGGAGCAGCGCGGTCGCTTCGAGCGCCCCCAGCCGCTGGGCGCGGAGATCGTCGCCGAGACTGTTCAGCTCGAGGAGCAGCAACCCGAGCGCGTCCTCGGGATTCGACCCGCGGGCGCGCAGCGTGTAATCGCGTTCGCGCAGCGCGGCGAGCACGTTCGAGACGGTCTGCAGCGGCCGGACGACATGCTCCCGCACGATAGCTGCGCACGCGAGCCAGAAGCCCGCGACCAGCATCGTGAGCGTCCACTGTGTGCGAGGAGCGAAGTCGCCGAACGCGACCGCCGGGAAGCCGCCGAGCAGCGCGAGCCAGAAGACGCGCCGCTCGTGACGCGGAGTCGCTTTAGAGACCATGCCGTTTGAGCCGGCGGTACAGCGCGCTGCGTGAGAGACCGAGAGCGTTGGCCGCCTCACTGACATTGCCCGCCGCGCGTGTGAGCGCCTTCTGGATCAGCACGCGCTCGACGTCTTCCAGACTCATCTGGTCGAGCGCCGCGGCGGCGCCCCCTCCGCCGTCCAGCCCGAAGTCACGGGCCTGCACACGCCCGCCCTCCGCCATGAGCATGGCTCGCTCGATCGCATGATCGAGCTCCCGCACGTTGCCCGGCCAGGAATGGCGGAGCAACACCTCCATGGCGTCGGGCGTGAATTCCATCGCCGCTTTGCGATAGCGCGCGGCGTAGCGGTGCAGGAAGTGCGCGGCGAGCAGCGGGATATCGGCGCGCCGCTCGCGCAATGGGGGAAGGCGGATCTCGACCGTGTTGAGACGAAACAGCAGATCTTCACGGAAGCGGCCGGCCTTCACCTCAGCATGGATGTCGGCGTTTGTGGCCGCGACGACGCGCACGTCGCCACGCCGGGCACGCGACGCGCCCACACGCTCGTACTCGCCGGTCTCGAGCACCCGCAGGAGCTTCGCCTGTTGCGGGAGCGGCAGATTCGCGATCTCGTCGAGGAACAGGGTGCCGCCCTCGGCGAGCTCGAAGCGCCCGATGCGATCGGTCTTTGCGTCGGTGAACGCGCCACGCACGTGCCCGAACAGCTCGCTCTCGAATAGCCCGTCCGGGATGCCGCCCAGGTTCACCGCGATCAGCGGTCGATCCGCCCGTGCCGACGCCGCGTGCAGCCAGCGGGCCACGACCTCCTTCCCCGTGCCATGCTCACCGAGGATCAGCACGTTCGCGTCCGACGGCCCCACGCGTTCCATCAGCCGCAACACGGGCTGCATCGCGGGCGATTCCGCGACGAGCTCGGGGAGCCCTTCTCGGCGGAGCCTGCGGTTCTCGATCTCGAGGCGCTGGCTCTTGCGCAACGCGCGGCCCAGCTCGACCTGCGTGCGCATGGTCGCCAGCAAACGCCGGTTGTCCCAAGGCTTCTCGACGTAGTCCCGCGCGCCGCGGCGCATCGCCTCGACCGCGCCGTCGATGCTGCCCCACGCCGTCATCACGACGACCGGGGGTGGGCTCTCCAGTCCCTGGACGCGCAAGAGCAGGTCGAGCCCTTCGGCTCCGGACGTCGTATCGCGGGTGTAGTTCATATCAACAAGTAGCGCGTCGAAGTCGCGGGCCTCGACGGCGGCCAGCACGGCGCGGGGAGAGGCTGCGGTCTCTACGTCGAAGCCTTCGCCCTTGAGCAGGAGCTTCAGGGCTTCGAGGATATCTGGTTGATCGTCAGCTACGAGGAGACGTGGCGCGGACATGTGATTGAAGCTCAAGGGGCTCGGGGTTCGGGGCTAGCCCCTCATTCCGTCCGCAACGCCACCACGGGATCGATGCGCGTGGTCGCGCGGGCCGGGATGAAGCTGGCGACCGCCGCCACAACGACGAGGAATCCGGTGACCACCGTGAGCGTCGCCGGATCCGTCGGCGTTACGTCATAGAGCAACCCTAAGAGCAGGCGGTTTGCCACGAGCGCACCGATCAACCCCAGCGCCGATCCGATCACTGCGATTGTTAGACCGCGACCCATCACCATCCGTCGCAGGTCTCCCGCGTTGGCCCCCAAGGCCATCCGCACACCGAGCTCACGGGTCCGTTGGCGCACCATCGTGGCCATTGCGCCGAACAACCCGACTGCCGCTAGCACAACCGCGGCACCCGCGAACACAGCCAGGAGCAACGCGTTCAAACGGGGCTGCGCCAGCGGGCCGTCGAGGTACGTCTCGAATGATGCCGCGCTCGTCAGCGCGACACCCGGTTCGGTCTCGCTGATCACACGGCGGATAACCGGTACCTGCGCGTCCGGAGCGCCGCTCATACGAAGGGCTAGCGCCAGCGGTGCGAAGGGGAAGAAAGATTGCCGCAGCGGGAAGTACACACTGGGCCGCGCGTTGCGCAGGTCACGGTATCGCGTGTCGGGGACCACACCGATGACCGTGACTGTCCGCTCCAAATCGGCTCCCATCCGTAGGCGCTTGCCAATGGGATCCTGACCCGGCCAGTAGTGGCGCGCGGCGGATTGACTGATCACGACGACATTCGGCGCGTCCGCACGATCCGCTTCCGTGAAGCCCCGGCCCCGGAGGACGGGAATGCCGAGCGTCTCGAAGTAGTCCGGAGTCACGACATCCATGTTGAGCATCGGGTTGGCGGCAGATTCCTCCTGCGATTGCCCTTCAGCGGCCGGCCGGCCGTCCCACGCAGCGGCTCCTGCGAAGGGGACCGCCACAACCGGCGAGACGCCGCGCACTCCTGGAATCGCCCGCAACTGCGGCAGTAGCCGCTCCAGCAACGCGCGCTGCTTGGCGGCGTCGTCGTGCTGATCGTACCGCACCGCCAGCTCGCCGATCAGAAGACCAGAGGGTTCGAGCGAGAGCTCGGCACGCTCGAGCTTGAGGAGACTTTTGGCGATCAGCCCCGCCGCTGAAAGGACGACCAGT
Source organism: Gemmatimonadota bacterium (assembly GCA_003220985.1). Lineage (GTDB taxonomy): Bacteria > Gemmatimonadota > Gemmatimonadetes > Gemmatimonadales > GWC2-71-9 > 20CM-2-65-7. Next base: position 3,987 of record QHTY01000042.1, on the reverse strand, counting down.
GCGAGCGCGACCTGCCCCGCCACCAACGCTTCGGTCGCCAGCCGCGAGCGCCGGCTTCCGCTTTGTCGCGTATCCGACCGAAGCGCTCGTTGCAGCTCGACGCGGGACGTCATGATCGCCGGCGCCAGGCCGAACAGCACCATCGCGACGCCCGCGATCGCCACGGCTCCGGACAGTGCCGCCGCATTCAGGTGAATCTCGTCGAGGCGCGGTACGCCCGCGGGCGCGAAAGCGATGAAGCTCTGGAGTGCCGCCGCCGCCACGACGATCCCGAGCGCGCCGCCTAGGTCAGCCGCGCGCGCCCGGCGCCGAGCGCCGTGCGCACGGCGATCTCCCGAAAGCGTCCCACGCCGCGGACGAGCAGCAGACTGGCGACGTTGATGCAGGTGATCAGGAGGAGCAGCCCGGAGGCAGCGGCAAACACAAACAGCGCCGGTCGTACGTCGCCCAAGACGAGCCGCGGCAGCGTTTGCGCGACCCCGCGCAGGTCGCGTCCCCATGGGGACGCCTCGGCCCGGCCGAAGAAGGCGGTCAGCTCGGCTCGGCCTGCGGTGACCGTTGCGCGGGGCGCGAGCCGCCCGATCACATGGAGCGAGACAAACGGCAGGCCTTTCGGTGGAATCGCCGCCGCGACAGGCGCCCAGAAGTCGGAGCCTCGCGGGTAATCGAGTCCCTGCGGCATCACACCGACAATGGTGTACGGCACACCATCCTCGTACATCACGATCTGCCGTCCCAACACGTGGGTATCGCCGCCGAACCTCCGCTGCCAGGCGCCATAGCTCAACACCATCACCGGCGCCGCGCCGTACACATCATCTGACGGCTGCAAGGCTCGACCGAGCACGGGTCGCGCGCCGAGTACGTCGAAGAACTCGCCCGAAACGAGCGCGCGGCGCAGGCGCGAGATTTGATCCGCGTCGCGAATCGGTAGCGGTGCGGCGCCCCAAGAAGCGAAAGTCGCGACGCGCTCGAGCACTCTGGTGCGCTGTGCGAACTGGCGGGCATCGTCGAACCCCAACGGATAGGCGAAATCTTGATCGGACTTCTGCCCCCAGAGCACGACAACGCGATCCTGATCCTGGACGGGGAGCCGGCGTAACAGCAGCGCGTCGGCCACGGTGAACACCGCGGTCGCGAGACCGATACCGAGGGCGAGCGTGAGGATGGCGGTCAGCGCAAACCCGGGCGCGCGAGCGAGGATCCGGAAGGCGTAGCGGAGCTCTTGGAGCACGGTGCGCTACTCCGTTCTCAACGCCACCATCGGATCGACCCGCGTCGCGCGACGGGCGGGGACGTAGGCAGCGCCGAGCGCCACGAGTGCGAGCACCAGCAGTGCGAGCGCGAGCACCAGCGGATCGTCCCCCGTCAAGCCGAAGAGCAGAGACCGCGCCGCCCGCCCCAGCCCGAGCGCTCCGGCTATGCCTATCGCCCCACCGATCGCCAGCATGCCCGCCACCTGCCTGAGTACGAACCGCCGCACGCGGGGCCCGTCCGGGGCGATCCGCAATCCGATTTCCCGCGTGCGCTGCGCCACGCTATAGGCGAGCACCCCGTAGAGCCCCACCGCGGCGAGTAGCGTAGCGAGGGCGGCGAAGGCGCTGGAGAGGAGGCCGATCATTCGATCGAGAAAGATGTTCTCGCGGATTTGCTCGGGCATTGTCCGCAGCTCCTCCACGGGCAGCCCGGGATCAATTCCTTTGAGCGCCATGGGAATCTCGCGCAGCACCCCCTGGGGGCGCGCGGCGCGGACGTAGAGATGCAGGGACGGCACGTGCGAGTTCTGCCGCCAGGGCAGGTACAAGACGGGAGGGACGGTGTCCTTGACCTCGCTGTATTTGACGTCGGGTACGACGCCGACGATCCGGACGTTGATCGAGTCCGGTCCCTGGAACGACAGGAACGAGCCCACGGCGCTCCGCGCCAGGCCAAACTTCCTGGTGAACGCCCGGTTCACCACCGCCACCCGGGGCGCACCCCGGCGGTCGGCGAGGGTGAACTCGCGTCCCGCCAGAAGGGGCACGCCCAGGGCGGCGAAGTAGCCGGCGCCCACCTCGTTGTAGCGCGCGTTGCGATCCACATCCGGTCCGGTCGGAAAGCCTGGGATCCACACGTCGTTCGCCCAATTGTCTCCGGCGAGCAGCGGCACGAGCGAGGACGTCACGGCCGTCGCTCCGGGCAGGGCCGCGAGCGCGGTCTCAACGCGGTCGTACAACGCGAGCGTCCGCGTGGTGTCGTAGCGCGCGCGCTCGGGCGAGATCGCGAAAGTGACCACGTTGTCCACGTCCATGCCGAGCTCGACGCGGCTGACGTTGGCCATGCTCTTCACGAACAGGCCCGCCACCGCGAGGAGGGCCGTCGCGAGCGCGATCTGCCCCGTGACGAGCGAGTCCCGGAAGCGCGCGGCGCTCCGCGCCCCGGAGACCTGCCCGGCGCTCGCCCGCACGGCGGTCATCACCGCCGTCCGCGTGCTGTGCCAGGCGGGGAAGAGACCGAACACCAGCCCCGTGCCCAGGGCGACCGCCGCCGTGAAGCCGAGGACTGCGGCGTCGAGTGTGAACTGCAGGCCGCCCGTCGCCTCGGCCGGCAGCAGCGACGCCACCGCCGCGAGCGTCCAACCGGCGACGACGAGACTTGCGGCACCGCCCAGCGCAGCAAGCAGGAGAGACTCGGTGAGCAGCTGGCCCACGAGGCGCCGGCGGCTCGCCCCCAGCGCCAGCCGCACTGCCATTTCCATCGCGCGCCCCGCCCCCCGGGTGAGCAGCAAATTCGCGATGTTCGCGCAGGCGATGAGGAGCACGATGCCGGTCACCGCGAAGAGCAGCAGGACGGGCGTCCGGCCGTCCGTGTGCTCCCTGCTCTGCCCGCGCGCTCCCGCCGTCAGCACCACCCGCTTCGCCTTGAACTGGATCATCGTCTGATCGCTCATGCCGTTCTGGAGCGGGGCTTCGACGTCTCCGATGATGGGGTGATAGACCGCGTTCAGGTCCGCGCTCGCCTGCGCAAGCGACACCCCGGGTTTCAGCCGACCGAACACGTAGATCCAGTAGTTCCGGCGGTTCTCGAACCCGTGGAAGCCGGGATCGAGGAGGCCCCGCATGCTGATCGGCACGTACAGGAGGGGACTGATGCCGAGCGTCGTGCCTTCGAAGCCGCGGGGCGCGACGCCGACCACCGTGAGCGCTTGCCCGTTCACGCGCAGCTCGCGTCCCACCACGGCGGGATCGGCCCCGAAGTGCGTCTGCCAGGTGTCCCAGGAGAGCACCGTGACGAATCCCGTGCTGATGTCGCGATCGTCGCTCGGCGCAAGCAGCCTGCCGAGCGCGGCGCGCACGCCGAGGATGGGGAAGTACGAACCGGAGACGTAGAGCCCTTCGCCCGTGAACGGCGCGGCGTCGGGCGCGGAAACGCTTGCGCCCAAGTCGCGGTGCGCGGCGAGCCCCGTCAGGACGGTCTGCCCGCGCTCGAGGTCCCGGAACATGGGGTAGCTGAACAGCGCGCCGCAGTCACCCGCTATACCGCAGGATTGCGACCCCGGGATCGGGCCTGGAGCCGCGAGATTCACTAGCCGGTCCGGCTGCGGCACCGGAAGCGGGCGCAGCAGCACCTGGTACATGAGGGAGAAGACGCCCGCGTTCGCGCCGATGCCGAGGGCGAGCGTCAGCACCGCCACGACGGTGAAGCCGGGGCTCTTGGCGAGCGTGCGGAGCGCGTAGCGGAAGTCTTGCATCATTTCACGACCCAACCATCCTTCAACTGGATCACGCGTTTCCCGTATTTCGCATTGTCTTCCGAGTGCGTGACTTGTACGATCGTTGTGCCCACCGCGTTGAGCTCACGAAACAGCTCCATGATTTCTTTGCCTTGGGTCGAGTGGAGATTGCCGGTCGGCTCGTCCGCGAGCAGCAGCGCCGGCCGGTGAATCACCGCGCGCGCGACCGCCACGAGCTGCTGCTGGCCGCCGGACAGCTGACGGGGATAGAGATT
>QHTY01000041.1:7796-12111 GCA_003220985.1 Gemmatimonadota bacterium | reverse complement strand
GTTCAACATTCTGGCCAACCCCTACACGACCACCCGGCGCCCGGTCAGGCTGGGAGAGCGCCAGCTCTTTACGCAGATCAACGAGCCGTATACAGACGACTTCGTGCTGGGTGACGTGAACTGGAAATACAAGTTTGGTGGGGCGACTCTTACGTCGATCACGTCCTACACCCACCGCCACATCCTGGTCGTCCGCGACGCCACCGCGCTTACCGGCAGTGTCATGGGCGGCACGCTCGGGTTGTCAGACCGCGTGTACACACTCGACGCGCCGCTCGATGATTCCACGAGGAGCAATGTGTGGACGCAGGAACTGCGTTTGACAGGCGCTTCAAGAAAGCTCCGCTGGTTGGTGGGCGGTTTCTATGGCGACAGCAAGCGCGATTATGGGCAAAACGTCAGACCGGTGGGCGTGGACTCGCTCGCCGCGGCGGAAGGCTTTGCACCCAAGGGATGGAGCCGCGGAAGCCTTGGAGCGGGCATCGACGTGCTGTTCTTTTCCAGGCTGCACTACGACCTCGAGCAATACGCCGCTTTTGGTGAAGCGACGCTGTCCGCTACCGATCGCCTCGATGTGACGGCGGGCCTGCGCTACTACAATTTCACCGAGGATCGGACGCTAATCTTCGACGGCGCATTTGCGGTACCGACTGCCGACACGGGGAAGACCGACGCGAGCGGTGTGGCGCCGCGCTTCATGGTGAGCTACAAGGCCTCGGACGCAGTCACCTTCAACGCGCAAGCCTCGCGAGGCTTCCGGCTGGGCGGGGTCAACGATCCCCTCAACGCCCCGCTATGTGCGGCCGCGGACTTGTCGACATTTGGCCCACTCGCCGGTTCCTGGAAGGATGAGACGGCCTGGAATTACGAGGTGGGAGCCAAATCTCAATTTCCCCGCGGTAAGGGTTCGCTCAATGTGTCCGCGTTCTACATGGACATCCGGGACTTGCAGCTTACCGTGACAGCGGGCTCGTGCTCCTCCCGGCTGATTTTGAACGCGGACAAGGCTCGATCCGTGGGTGCCGAGGTGGAGCTCACGGTCAGTCCTGATGAGCACTTGGACTTTTCACTTTCCGGCGGCCTGAACAATTCCAAGCTGCTGACCACTTTCAGAGATCAAGGTGGCAACGTGGTCGCGGGAATTGCGGAGGGCAATCGCCTCCCCAGCGTGCCGCGGTTTCAGGGAAGCGCCTCCGCCACCTACGGCTGGTCGGTAGGCACCGGGTCGCGGGCGTTCGTGTCTGGCACCTATCAGTACGTGGGCTCGCGCTACACGTTGATCGACGATCAGGGCGCCGGAGTCGGTCCCGCCTGCGCCGGTCAGAAACTCGGCTGCGTGGACCTCAACACCTTCGGAGCCAACACGATCGGCGGCCCTCTGACGCAGGGGATCTTCCGATTCAACCCGTTGCTGCCCGCGTACAGTCTCCTCAACCTGCACGCCGGTTTGACGCGTCAGAGTTGGCAACTGTCTGTATACTTGAACAATGCGCTTGACGAGACCGCGTTCCTGGCTCTCGACCGTGAGCGCGGGTTGCGCGCGCGTGTCGGATACCTGACAAACCAACCCCGGACGGTGGGGGTGTTGCTCAAAACCGCCGGACGGCAGCACGCCGCCCGGCGGTTTTGTTTTTCTGATCGATCCCGTCTTACATTCGCGCGCCCATCCCCGCTCCAGCTCCCATGCCCGCGCCCATCCCAGCCCCTTCGGTATAGAATTTCGCGCCGATCACTGTCGCAAGCGGCCATTCGACGAGGCTTACGAGCGTCGTGATGATCGTGAGGTTCTGTGGCATGAGGTGCATGGGCCACATGAACAGCGTCACGAGCAACCCGCCGACGAACCAGCCCGCGAACCCCGCTTTCGCCGCCGTGGCGGGACCCGCCCCAAACCGCGGCCGGATCGCGGCATAGAGCCACACGAGAAAGACACCGGCCACGAGGTCGAGCACCACGAACCACGGAATCTGGGCATTGGTCATGGCGGGCCGGTTGATCGACGCCATCGCCGCAGCCATCTGATCTTTGAGCAGATACCCGAACAGGAAACTGTCTACGATGTTCAGGACGACGCCCGCGATCAGTCCGCCGACCAGCACCTTCAACATGTTGATCTTTCCCATCGTGACACCCCCTCAAGAGGAGAGGACAGCGGCGAGTTGGGAGTCCAACCGTCGCCACGGTACGGACTGGGGCGGGAATCGTCAAGTCACAGCACGTTCAGCACCGCAATCAGACCTCCCATCCCGTCGGAAATCGTCGCCACGCCGCCGGGGACAACCCATTCTCGTCCATCGACTACCAGATTGAAGTAGTAGGTCCCAGGCGCCAACAGCAGCCCAGCCTCCCAGACGTCCTCGCCCATTGCGCGCAACGGCGTGGGCGTCCACGCATTCCAGTTGCCCGCGATCTCCAGCTTGCGCGCGCCCGGCATGCGGAAACGGACGAAAGCCGTGTCGCCGCCGCGGTGCTGCGCAACCAACGGTTGCAACGCTGGCGACATCGGCTGACCGGGAGAGGGGCTCGACGCCATTGCGCGAGGTGATGCGAAAATTCTGACTCCGCCGGCGATGAACCCGGCGCGGGGCAGTCCTTGAAATGGGTCGCGCAAGTAATTCCCACCCCCCGCCTCCACGGCGAGTGTCGGAGTCAGAAAGTACTGGAGGGTGGCGCTGGCGGCCCCGGTCGATCCGTAGGTCTTGCTGAGCCGGCTGCTCAGCCACAGCGAGCCCACTGTCCGGCCACCGTCGTACGAAACGCCTCCGACGACATCCGTATACCAGGCGCCGAGGAATCGGGTGGCCTCGCTGGTGAAGGAGAGCTGCGTCGGTGCGCCGAATTGCCACCAGGCGCGGCCGCGTACGCGGAACGCGGCGACGCCCGCCTCCTGCTGGATGAACCCGCTGACGATTCCGGCGCCGACGGCAACGCCGGGACGCACCGCTTCGATCAACGCACTACCAGAACCCGCGGCGAGTCCATCCGAGCGCGTGCTAAAACCGATCGTCCCGCTGACCGCGACGCGCGTGCGGCCACGCTGTGCGAGCGCGGACCAAAGATCGCCGCGACCTTGGCTGGCCCAGACCCCGCGCTCGAGCAACGACAGGGCCGCGTTCGCGGCGAGATAGAAGGAAGACGACAGACTCTGCGCGGCTGGCGCGACCGTGAGCGCGCTGAAACTCGATCCGCCGGCGTATCGTACCACGCCGGTCCCAGCCCCGACGGACGCCTGACGCTGTGCCGCGAGAGCAAGCGGCGCCGCGGTGAGCAGCGCCAAAAAAGAAATCGGTCCCGTGCGCATGGGACCGGTAAGATACAGCGTCCGCCGTTCTGGCTACTTAGGGCCGTCGCGGATTGTTCGAACGCCCCCGTCCACCTTGACCGGCATGATCAGGCCGATGCGAGGGAGAAGCCGGCGTGGCTGGGGTCGCGGGCGTGGCCGGCGTCGCCGGTCCTTCGCCGGGATGCGGCGTCGCGTGCGTCTCCGGGGTCGCCTGCGGTGCCGGGGTTACCGGCCGGTTATCGAGACCAACCGCCTCACCACGCACGTGCGTCGCGCGGCGGGCAATCGCCGCGGCCACTTTGGCCCTGGCGACATCCGACGGGTGCTCGTTCGGGCCTGCCACTTTAGGCGTCTGCGCTGTCGCCAGCGCGGGTATGAGCAATGCCGGGATGACCCAACCTATCCGCTTCAATCGTCCTCCGTCCAGCAGATGTGAAACCGTGCATATCTCGCGTCTCGCGACATCAACTCGGCGCGGGCGAGATCCACCACCAGCAACCGCAGCCAACTCCACAGGTTGCGCCGCACCACGAACCGCTCAGCCGAAAACCACAGTTGGGCGAACACCTCTTGTACGACGCGCTCGGCCAACGTGGAATCCATCAGGATGCTGTACGCCTTCGCGTACAACGACGGACGATGGCGGCGTTCCAGCTCGATCAGCGCCGCCCTGTCCCGGTGGATAACCCGCCTGAGGAGGGCTGCGTCAGGGATAAGGGGACGCTGCGAAGGCTGGGGCTCTAGCATGACTGACATGGCGTGGTAAAGATTCCCCCAAGGCGGCGAGGTAACGCAAGTCACAATGGAACGTCTCCCAAATCGTTACCAATCCGTTAGGTAGCCACTCTTTAGGGGGAATCGGTTGCGCCCTGGAGCCGAGCCGAAAGACGGCGACATCGTGCGGGCCGTGCTCGCAGGGGAGCCTGAGCGATACGCGGTGCTGGTCAACCGCTATCGAGATCGGTACGCCCGCTATGCGGCGCGGATGCTGGGTTCGGCCGATGCGGCCGAGGACGCGGTGCAGGACGCATT
>QHTY01000041.1:7087-7730 GCA_003220985.1 Gemmatimonadota bacterium | reverse complement strand
CCGAACGGCGGCGCAGTCGCGCAGAGGCGCCGCTGGAAGCGGCTGACAGCGTCGCGGCGGCGGATCGGACTGACGGGGGAGCAGAAACGGCCGAACGTCGTCGCGCGCTGCAGCTCGCGTTGATGGAGCTGACGCCGGATCAGCGGGAGGTCTTCGTTCTGAAGCATGTCGAAGGATTGTCGTACGGACAGATCGCCGAGCGCCTGAGCACGTCGATACCGTCATTGAAGATGCGAATGCACCGCGCCTATGATCGATTGCGCGAACAACTGAGAGAGCACACATGAGCGGGTACGACTTTCATCCCCTGGTGAAGCAGCTGCTGGACGGCGATCTCACGCTTGCCGACCTTCCGGTCGAGCTGCGCGCCGAGGGGGAAGAGGCGCTGCGACTGCTCACCGCGGTCGATCGGCGTCCGGTCGAGCTCCCCGCCGTGACTCAGCGCGTCATGCAGACGCTGGCGTCGCGCCCGGCCCCCGCGGCCCCCCTCCCGCCCGTTCCCGCTTGGAAGCGCGTGATGCAGCCGCGCGAGATCCGGCTCCGCATCCGTCCCTGGATACTCGCTCCCGCTTTGGCGATCGCGGCTGCACTCATGCTGTGGATCTGGCCGGCGACGCTGGCGACTCCCAAGCCCCCCTCGCTC
>QHTY01000041.1:6567-7054 GCA_003220985.1 Gemmatimonadota bacterium | reverse complement strand
AGTCTGGCGGGGACATTCAATCAGTGGGACGCCCATGCCACACCGTTGGTGCGCACCGGGTCAACCGGCGTGTGGACCGCGACGCTGACGTTGCCGGCCGGGCAGCACCAGTACGCGTTCGTTGTGGACGGTGAGCGCTGGGTGCCGGATCCGGGCGCGCCGGCCGTCGACGATGGCTTTGGGCGTCGCAACAGCGTGTTGACACTGTGATGCTCACGCTGCTCGCCTTACCGCTCGCGCTGCTGAGCCAGCAGCAAGGCATCGCCCAGCGGCTGGCGGGACGCGTCTCACCCAATGTTGCCGCACTCGTCGAGCAGCTTGCCACGGCTGGCGCGGCGCGTGGCTTGCCGAGCGATCCGTTGATACAAAAGGCCATCGAAGGCGGCGCGAAGAGCATTCCCGACGAGCGTGTTGCGGCAGCGGTGCGCCTGGTCGCGATGCAACTCGATATCGCCGCCGCGGCGCTGCGAGAGGGTGGTCCGGTTTC
>QHTY01000041.1:5895-6439 GCA_003220985.1 Gemmatimonadota bacterium | reverse complement strand
GGGCACGCTGGCGGCGCTGGGCGTTCCGTCCGCGGAGGACATCGGTCTCGTCAGTACGACGCTGCGGTCGGGCCAGCCGGCGGAGAGCTTGCTCCTCCTGCCGGCTCACGTTCAGTCAGCAGTGGCGAAAGGGAGCACACCCGCGGCGGCCGCGGCGGGGCTTTCGCGGGCCGCTGCGGCGCAGGCGCGTCAGGGCCCTCCCCCGGGCCATGGGGAACACCCGCCACACCCGACGCCCCCTCCCCACCCGACGCCCCCTCCCCATCCCTAGGCGGGTCGCCCGCACGTTCCAAGCCTCCAGTCGCTTCGCGCCCGCCTAGCCTTTAGATTCCGCTTCTCTATGATAATCGCGTCAAATTTGGGCTTCCCGCCCCTGGGAGCCGCGCGCGAATTGAAGCGCGCCACCGAAGGGTATTGGAGCGGCAAGGTGAGTCGCGCGCAATTGCTCGAGACCGGCGCCGAGTTGCGCCGGCGGAATTGGCACTTACAGCGCGACGCCGGTTTGGCCCGCATTCCCGCAAACGATTTCTCGTTCTACGACCGC
>QHTY01000041.1:0-5808 GCA_003220985.1 Gemmatimonadota bacterium | reverse complement strand
AAGGCCGTGACGTCACCGCGATGGAAATGACGAAGTGGTTCGATACGAACTACCACTACATCGTCCCCGAGCTCGAGCGCGGCCAACGCTTCCGCATGGCGTCCGCGAAGCCCGCGAACGAGTACCGCGAGGCGAAGGCGGCCGGCATCGATGCGACGACGGTCCTGATTGGGCCGCTTACGTTCCTCTTGCTCGCGAAAACGAGAGGCGCGGCATTCGACCGCTTGTCGCTGCTCGATGCCCTGCTGCCCGTGTACGGCGATGTGCTCGAATCACTCGCGGCCGCGGGCGCCACCTGGGTGCAGCTCGACGAGCCGTGCCTGGCGCTCGATCGTTCGGACGCCGAGCGCGCTGCGTATCGGCGTGCCTACCAGGTGCTCGCGTCGCGCGCCGGCAAGCTGCGGCTCCTCGTCGCGACGTACTTCGCCGGACTGGGCGAAAATGTCGACACGGCGCTTGGGCTCCCGGTTCACGGACTTCATGTCGATCTCGTCCGCGCCCCCCATCAGCTGGATCGGCTGCTCGCGAAATGGCCCAAAGGGAGAGTGCTGTCTGCCGGTGTGATCGATGGGCGGAATGTCTGGCGCGCCGATCTCGCGAAGGCGCGCGCGCTCCTCGATCGCGCCGCCAAGACGGTGGGCAAGGACCAGTTGTGGGTGGCGCCTTCTTGCTCGCTGCTGCACACGCCGCTCGACCTCGATCTGGAGACGAAACTCGATCCGGAGCTGAAAGGCTGGCTCGCGTTCGCGAAGCAGAAGCTGCAAGAAGTGATGGCGCTGGCGAAGGGCGACCGCGCGGCTGTCGAAGCGAGCAGCCGTGCCGCGCAGTCGCGCGCCACGTCACGGCGCATTCACAACGCCGCGGTGCAGCGGCGCGCGGCCTCGGTCACGGAAAAGGACCGCGTGCGCGGTGCAGCGTTCGAGGTGCGCCGGCAATCGCAGCTCGAGCTGCCGCGCTATCCAACCACGACGATCGGATCGTTCCCCCAGACGTCAGAAGTGCGGGCGGCGCGGCGCAAGCTGAACGACAACCAGCTCAGCGCTGGCGAATACGAGCAGTTCATCGAGGCACAGATCGGGAGGACGATCAAGCTGCAGGAAGAGATCGGCCTGGACGTGCTCGTGCACGGCGAGTTCGAGCGCAACGACATGGTCGAGTACTTTGGCGAGCAGCTCGCGGGGTTTGCGTTCACCGAGCACGGCTGGGTCCAGTCCTACGGCACACGGTACGTGAAGCCGCCGATCATCTTCGGTGACGTCTCGCGTCCGGGGGCGATGACGGTGCGCTGGAGCAAGTACGCGCAGTCCCTGACCGAGCGGCCGGTGAAAGGAATGCTCACGGGACCGGTGACGATCCTCCAGTGGTCGTTCGTCCGCGACGATCAGCCGCGCGCCGAGACCGCGAAGCAGATCGCGCTCGCGATCCGCGATGAGGTGATCGATCTCGAGGCCGCGGGGATCCGCGTCATTCAGATCGACGAGCCGGCGCTGCGCGAGGGACTGCCGCTCCGGCGCGGTGAATGGGCCGGCTACCTGCAGTGGGCGGTGGATGCGTTCCGGCTCGCCACCGCGGGCGTCCGCGACGGCACGCAGATTCACACGCATATGTGCTATAGCGAGTTCAACGATGTGCTGCGCGTGATCGAGCGCATGGACGCGGACGTGATCTCGATCGAGAACGCACGCTCCGGCTCGGAGCTGCTGCAGGGCTTGGAGCAGTACAAGTACCCGAACGAGATCGGTCCCGGTGTATACGACATCCACTCACCACGGGTGCCATCGACGGCGGAAATCGCGGGCGCGCTCAAGAGCATGACGCGCGTGCTCGATGACGCGCAGATCTGGGTGAACCCCGACTGCGGGCTCAAGACCCGCGGCTGGGAGGAGACGTTGGCGGCACTCAAGAACATGGTTGCCGCGGCGAAAGCCATGAGGGAGAACGGTGCCCCCCCCCGATAACACGGCCGAGATCCGGATTACCGCGGAGCCGATCGACAATCAGCGCTGCAAGTTCGTGCTGAGCGTGCCGGTGCTGAGCGGCGGCGTGCGCCGATTTGCCAGAGCCGAAGACGCGACAGGCTCTCCGCTCGCGGCGGCGATTTTCGCTATCCCCGAGCTCGCGGTGAGCGAGCTCATCGTGTCCGGCAACATCATCACCGTCGTCAAGCAGAGTCCCGCCCCATGGCAGACTCTCGGTCGGGCGGTCGGGAGCGCTATTCGATCAGCGCTGACGGCGGACGTGCCGGCGGTCACGCCGGCGCGCAAACCAGCTTCCGGTGAAGGATCGGCGGTCAGCGACGACGCGCTCTACGAGCAGGTCGCGAAGGTGTTCGACGAGCAGGTCAACCCGATGGTGGCGCGGCACGGGGGGCATGTCGAGCTCATCGACGTGCAGGATGCCGTCGTGATGCTGCGCATGGGTGGCGGGTGCCAGGGCTGCGGCATGGCCGATGTCACGTTGCGGCAGGGCATCGAGGGCATGCTGGCGCAGCTGGTGCCCGCCGTGCGCGGCATCGTGGACATCACCGACCACACCTCGGGCGCGAACCCCTACTTCCAGGCCGCGAAGAAATAGCCCCGCGTCTCCTGCTGCTGCTGCCGACCACGACCTACCGTGCGACGGCGTTCGTGGAGGCTGCACGGCAGATCGGCGTGGAGTTGACCGTTGCCTCGGAGCAGCCGAGCACGCTCGCGGCCGCGAATCCCGCTGGATTGCTCACGCTGGATTTCGAGCAGCCCCAGCGAGCGGCGGACGCCGTGCGGGTGTTCGCGCAGCAGTATCCCATCAACGGCGTCGTGGGCGTCGACGACCGAACGGCGCTGGTGGCCGCCGCCATCGCGACGAAGCTCAAGCTCAATGGCAATCCAGTTCACGCCGCGATCGCGGCGAGTGATAAGTACCTCCAGCGGCAGCTACTCGCGAGGGCGACGGTACCTATCCCGCGCTTCGTACTGCGTGAGCTCGATGAAGATCCGGCCACGATCGCGAAGTCAATTGCCTACCCTTGTGTCCTCAAGCCCGTGCGCCTTTCGGCCTCGCGTGGCGTAATCCGCGCCGACAGTCCTCAATCGTTCACGTCCGCTCATGCCCGGTTGCGCGCCATCCTGGCGGACCCGGAGACCGCCGCAGCGTGCGGAGATCGAGCGCGCCAGTATCTCATCGAAGAGTTCATACCGGGTTACGAAGTCGCCGTGGAAGGATTGGTGGTGAATCGCCGGCTGCACGTACTGGCGGTTTTCGACAAGCCGGACCCCCTGGATGGGCCATTCTTCGAAGAGACGATCTACGTTACACCGTCGCAGGTTCCTAGCGGATTGCAGAAAGCGATTACTGACTGCGCGGACCGGGCCGTGCGGGCGCTCGGCATCACCGAAGGCGCGATTCACGCCGAGCTGCGCTACAACGAGCGCGGCCCGTGGCTGATCGAGCTTGCGGCGCGGCCGATCGGCGGGCGGTGTTCGGCGGTGCTGAGGTTCGGGACTGGGGTGACGCTCGAAGAGATCATCGTGCGGCACGCCCTCGGCATGCCGATTCCGTCGTTACAGCGCGAGCGTCAAGCGGCCGGCGTCATGATGATTCCGATCCCCGGTGCAGGGACGCTGCAGGAAGTTCGCGGCGTCGCCCAGGCCAAAGGGGTTCCGCTCGTGGAAGACGTGCAGATCACCGCGCATCCGGGCGAGCGGCTGGTCCCGTTTCCGGAGGGCTCGCGTTATCCGGGATTCATTTTTGCGCGGGGAGAGACGCCGGCGATGGTCGAGGCGGCGCTGCGCGATGCGCACCGTCGCCTCGAATTCGTTTTGGTTTGATTGCGCGAGTAAACTCGCGGCTCGGCATCTGTCGCTAAACCGACGTCAATTCCTAAAGATCGACCGGTCGGAGCCCGGCCACTGTTCTTGCCCGGCAATCTCGTATTCGGGTTGGTCGCCGGCCCTGTCCGTGATCACTTCGTTCGGGTGTTTCGACGGTTGAGATCGTAAGTACTCGCGGACGGCCTCCAACGACCGAGGCCCGACCGTCCCAATCGAGTAGCCTTTGCTCCATTTCAGCACGCGATTAGTGGTAGAATGACGTTCCTTCCCCGCGACTGCCGAACTTCCGCCCTTCATTCGCTGGAGGAGCCTCGAGATGTCCGTGGTGGGATGTGTTCGAACCAGCAGGTGGACGTGTGTTTGGACCATCCCAATCTCGAGAATGTGCGCTCTTTCCTGGCGCGCAACGCCTCGCAGGAAACGGCACAAGAATTGAGCGAGGCCGGCATCGATGAGGTGCGCTCGCTCGCGGGTCGCCCAGACGATGTGGTAGTAGAGACGGTGCCACATCGGCTAAAACTATGAGCGATGGTTTAGGGAAGCCGAATCATTGCTACGCAGGACAAAGCGAATTGTCGCGATACAAGCCGCATTCGCGGCAGATGCCGAGTCGCGGCTTCAGCCGCGAAATCTAAACACGATTTGCTACACCGCCTCCGCCACGACCTCCAGCCAGTGCCGCGGCACCGACTCAACCTGGAGCTCTTCCATAGTGCGTTCGAGGCCTACTTCGAGGGCCTTGGCGCCTTCTTCGAGAGGCGCGCCGGGCAGCGCACCCTCGATGAAAAGAGAAAACCGGCCGATGTCGATGAGCGCTTGACGCGTCATCTCGATGCGCAGCAGCTCGACGGTGACCGGCCGCAGGCCTGCCGCGGTGCACGCCGCGCTGTACTGCTCGGCCGAGAGCCATTGCATGGCCGCGGCGTGGCCTTCGTGCTTCACTTCGATCCCCTGTTCACGCAGGGCCTGGACCGAGCGCACGATCCAGCGGCGCCAGAAGCCACTAGTTCCTTCGACATAGGCGCCATTGAAGAACGTGCTGTTGAACGCGAGCAGGCCGCCGGGTTTCAACACGCGCCGGATTTCCTTCAAGACCTGCGCTTTGTCGGGCATCAGGTGAATGGCGTTGAGAAAGACGACGGCGTCGGCCGACTTGACCAGTTTCGACAGCCACTCGGCGCTGCCCTGAACGAATTCGGCGAATTTGGAGGAGATGGCGGCGCGGGCCTTCGCGAGCGCTGAGGGGGAGGGATCGACGCCGATGACGTGCGGCGGCGGCTGCTGCTCGCGGACGCGCTCGAGGATGAGCTCCGTGACAGCGCCCGGGCCACAGCCGAGGTCCACGATCACCTGACGGCCCGGACAAATGACCCGCTCCAGAATCCAGCGGTTGACGTGCGTGAAAAACGGATGGCGCGTGAACGGCGTGAACGAAAAACGATCGTCGTCCGCGGTCGGGTTGAATGCGGTCACAGTTTGTGAATCCCGAGCGGCCCGAGGTGGACGTCGAGATTGTGGTTGACGCGGTAGCCCACGATCCCATTCACGTCGAGGTTCGCGGCATCCCCCGTGTAGACCTCTTTTCCGTTCACCATGAACTTCGCTTTGCCGCCCTGCACCTGAATACTGAGCTCGTTCATCGCCCGGCCGCTCGAGTCGGCCTTCGTCACGGCGTCGCTCGCGGTCCATTCGACCACAGCGGTCGGCCGCGTCATGTAGCTCACGCGCCGGCGGATCGAATACATCCCGTCGATCGGCCGAACGAGGAAGTAGGTGTAGGTCTGACCGGAATCGGCGAGGTTCTTGCCGCCGATGAAAATGCCGAACGCTTCGGGATGGGCCGGGTTCTTCATCTGCGCCATCTTGGCGACGACGTGATAATTGCTCGAAATCGTGTCACGGTCGCGCCAGTAGATCGCCGCCGGACCCACGGTCGTATGGAGCCCATCGCCCATGCTCGTGAACTTGACGTTCTCGAGCGACGCCGGTTGTCCGGTCT
>QHTY01000040.1 GCA_003220985.1 Gemmatimonadota bacterium | reverse complement strand
CGGCGCGCTGGAACTGAGCGCGGATTACCTGCCGCTGCTCGACCCGGTGCGGAACACGGTGAGCCGCGTGCCGTTGACGGTGCGCGATCCGAACACCCAGCCCGCCGCAGGGACGTCCGTGGCCCAGCCGTCGCCGTACTGGGGCAACGAAGTCATCTGGACGAGCAAGAACAACGTCCACAACCCGATGTTCGACGAACGCGGTCGCGTGTGGATCACCTCCACCGTGCGCCCGCCCGACAACCCACCGTTCTGCAAAGCGGGCTCGAGCCATCCCTCGGCTCGGGCTTTTCCGCTGAACCGCGCCGGCCGCCACCTCGCGGTCTACGATCCGAGAACCGGGAAGCTCACACACATCGGCACGTGCTTCAGCACGCATCATCTCATGTTCGCCGAAGACGCGAACCGAACGTTGTGGACCTCGGGTGGCGGTCCGGTGGTCGGCTGGCTGAACACGAAGCTGTTCGACGAAACGGGTGACGAGGAGCGGTCGCAGGGCTGGACCGCACTGATCCTGGATACCAACGGCAACGGAAAGCGCGACGACTACGTGGAGCCCGATCAGCCCGTCGATCCGACGAAGGACAAGCGGATCGCGGCGGGTCTCTACGCCGTCGCCCCCGCTCCCGACGGTTCGGTGTGGGGGACCACTTTGGGATTCCCCGGCGCCGTGATCCGACTCGTTCCCGGCCCCAATCCCCCCGAGACGGCGCTGGCGGAGCTCTATGAGCTGCCGCTCGACGCGTCTGGGAAGCCGGCCCAAGGCTTCTCACCCCGCGGCGGCGACGTCGATCGCAACGGGGTGTACTGGACTGCGCTCGCGAGCGGGCACATGGCGAGCTTCGACCGCCGCAAGTGCAAGGGCCCGCTGAACGGGCCCACCGCCACGGGTCAGCACTGCCCCGAGGGCTGGACGTTCTACGCGGAGCCGTTGCCCCAGCTCGGTGGCGTAACGGATCCGGGCAGCGCCGAAGCGAGCTACTACACGTGGGTCGATCAGTTCGGGGTTCTCGGCCTGGGCGAGAACGTGCCCATCAATACCGGGAACGAGTCTGAGGGTCTCTTGGTGTTGAAGGACGGCAGGTGGATCGTGCTGCGCGTTCCCTATCCGATGGGGTTTTACGCGAAATGGCTGGACGGCCGCGTCGACGATCCCGGCGCGGGGTGGAAGGGGAGGGGGCTGTGGGCGACGGTGAGCACGCGCGCGCCCTTCCACATGGAAGGCGGCAGGGGGACGACGAGTAAGGTGGTCAAGTTCCAGCTGCGCCCGGACCCGCTCGCGAAATAGCCGCTGGCCTCTAGCGGCTTTCCACCTGAATTCTGCGACGCACGCGGATGTCTGCCGACGAGGCGCCCACGGCAAGCTCCACGGGCTCCGTCTCGACCACCCACCGGTGTAAGTCGGAATTCCAGTAAGCCAACGAGGCGGCCGGAAGGGAGAATTCCACGGTGCGTGTCTCGCCCGGCTTGAGCGTGATGCGTCGGTAGCCCCGCAGATCCTCATTCGGTCGCTCCACGCGCGAGCCGATGTGGCGCACATAGAGCTGCGCGACCTCGTCCCCAGTACGCTGACCAGTGTTCGTCACATCAACCCGAACTACAGCCGTGTCGGAGGCGCGCAGTGTCGCTGCGCTCGTGCGCAGGTTCTTGTATGCGAAGGTGGTGTAGCTCAAGCCGTAGCCGAACGGGTAGAGTGGCGTGCCTGTGAAAAAGCGGTAGGTGCGACCACCCCCTGCCATGCGATAGTCGTCAAAGGCCGGCAGGTCGTTCACGCTCCTGTAGAACGTCACCGGCAGCCGCCCGGCCGGGTTGTAATCGCCGAATAGCACGTCGGCGAGCGCGCTCCCCGCCGCCTGGCCACCGTACCACGCTTCGATGATCGCGGGGACGTGCTCCTGCGCCCAGTTCACGGCGACGGCGCTACCGCTCATCAGGACGAACACGGTGGGTTTGCCGACGGCAACGATGCGCTCGAGCAACCGCTCCTGCGCGTCCGGCAGGTCGATGCGCGTGCGATCGCCGCCACGGAATCCGGGGATCTCTACATGCATCTCCTCACCTTCGAGCCGCGGACTGAGGCCAAGGCAGAGCACCACCGCGTCCGCTTGCTCCGCCACGCGAACCGCCTCGCCAAACCCCGAGTCGCCGGCAACAACCAGGTCCGAGCCGCGGGCGTAGAGCACGCGCGTGCGGGGCGACACAGCTTCGCGGATGCCGCGTAGCGGCGTGATCGAATCGGCGGGGGCTCCCTCGTAGTTGCCAAGCAGCATGCGCCGGTCATCGCAGTTCGGCCCGATGACGGCGATGGTCCCGAGGTCTTTGCGGAGCGGCAGCAGATTGCCTGCATTCTTGAGGAGCACGATGGACTCGCGCGCCACCTGACGGGCGAGCGCGCGGTGCGCCGGCTGGTCGAGCACGCCGATCGGGATCTGCGCCCAGCGCACCCGCTCGGGCGGATCGAACATGCCGAGCCGGAAGCGGGCCAGAAACAGCCGGCGCACCGCGCTGTCGATCGCCTGCTCGGTGATCAGTCCCTGTCGCACGGCGGCTACGAGGTTCGCGTAGACGTTGCCACACTCGAGGTCAGTTCCCGTTTTCGCAGCGAGAGCCGACGCGGCGGCAGCCGTCGGTGCGACCTTATGGCGCTCGTAGATGTCGTTGATGGCGCCGCAGTCCGACACGACGTAGCCCGAGAAGCCCCACTCGCCTCGCAGGATGTCTTTGAGCAGGAGATCGCTCCCGCACGCGGGGCTCCCGTCCACGCGGTTGTAGGCGCACATCAGCGAGTAGGCGTGGCCTTCCCGGATGCCGGCGGCGAAGTGCGGCAGGTAACTCTCGCGCAGATCGCGCTCGCTGACGACCGCGTCGAAGGTGTGGCGCGCGGGCTCGGGCCCCGAGTGCACGGCGAAATGCTTCACGGTCGCGACCGTCTTCAGGTATTTCGGGTCATCGCCCTGCATCCCACGGATGAACTGCACGGCGAGCCGGCCGGTGAGGAACGGGTCTTCGCCGTATGTCTCCTGGCCGCGGCCCCAGCGCGGATCGCGGAACAGATTGATGTTCGGCGACCAGAAGGTGAGTCCCTGATAGCGCTCGCGTGAGCCACGGCGTACGTACTCGTGATGCTTCGCACGAGCTTCATCCGAGATGACAGTCGCCATCCGGAAGATCAGCGAATCGTCCCACGTCGCGGCGAGGCCGATCGCCTGCGGAAACGACGTCGCAAGTCCCGAGCGCGCGACGCCGTGCAGCGCCTCGTTCCACCAGTTGTAGCGGGGAATGCCGAGCCGGTCGATCGCCGGCGCGACGTCCTGCATCTGCGAGACTTTTTCCTCGATCGTCATGCGGGCCACGAGATCGGCCACACGCCGCTCGAACGGGAGGTCGGGATTCTGATAGTCCGGGGTCTGCGCGGACACACGCGCGGCCAGGGCCGCGAAACACACAAGCGCGGCTAGCCCCGAGGGCACGCCCCGGGGCCTAGCGCGCGGCAACCAAGCGTTTCCGGAACCGGTCATAGATGGGCTCATACGTTCTGTGGATCTCTGGGTTCGGTGGCGTGAGCGCCTGGCGCGTGAGGGTCCGCTGCGCCGCGGTCTTGAGATCGGGAAACGCTCCCGTTCCCACTGCCGCGAGCAGCGCCGCGCCGTACGCCCCGCCCTCTTCGCGATTGACGGTCGTGACGGGAAGACCAAAAACATCTGCCTGCAACTGCCGAATAAACGCGCTCTTCGCGCCTCCGCCCGTCAGCAGGAGATGCCCTGGGGCAAGCCCAAGCTCCTGGAGAATGGTGAGTGAGTCGCGCAGTGCGAAGCACACGCCCTCCAGTACAGCGCGCGTCATGTGATTGCGGGTGTGTGCCAGACTGAGCCCCGTAAACGCGGCCCGCAAGGACGCGTCCCGATGCGGCGTCCGCTCTCCCTGGAGGTAGGGAAGGAACGTCACACCGTCAGCCCCGGGGGGTACGGTTGCCGCTTCCTCGACGAGCTGCGTGTCTCGATCCCCATCCGGCAGATCGCGCGCGCACTGATCACGATACCAAGCGAACGCTCCGCCGGCCGACAAGACGACGCCCATCACGTACCAGACATCGGGCACGACGTGACAGAACGTGTGCGCCCGCAGCTTCGGATCCACGCGAGGCTGCGCCGTGGGAGCCAGTACGGTTCCGGATGTGCCCCAGCTCGACACCGCTTCGCCGGGAGTGATCGCGCCCACGCCTGCCGCACCGCAGGCGTTGTCCGCTCCACCCCCCACCACCGGCGTGCCGGCCGCGAGCCCCGTCAGAGCGGCAGCTTCCTTGGTGACGTGGCCGAGCACGGCCGATGATCCAGCTACCTCGGGAAGCAATGACGGCTCGAGATCGACCGCGTCCAGCATCTCCCGGCTCCAACGCAGGTGGACGGGATCGAACATGAGCGTGCCGGACGCGTCGGAGGGCTCGGTGGCGACTGTGCCCGTCAGGCGCAGCCGCACGAAATCCTTGGCGAGCAGCACGGTGGCGAGTCGCGCGAACGCGGCGGGTTCGTGGTTGCGCAGCCACAACACCTTCGGCAGCGTAAAGCCTTCCAGCGCGGGGTTGCACACCCACTCGCGCAGGTGCGTCTCGCCGCCGGCGCGCGTCACGATCTCTCGGCACTCCGTCGTCGTTCTGCCGTCGCACCACAGCAGCGCCGGCCTGATCACCGCACCGCGCTTGTCGAGAAAGACGGACGAGTGCATTTGGCCGGAGATCCCAATCCCCGCGACACGCGTGCCGGCGCGCCGCGCCAGCGCGTCC
>QHTY01000323.1:2504-2817 GCA_003220985.1 Gemmatimonadota bacterium | reverse complement strand
TGCTGTTGCCGCTGGTGACGTAGATGTTGCCCGCGCCATCAACGGCGATACCATTCGCGATACTCAGTCCGGTGTTACCGCCCGCGATCGTGGCCGTCGGCGTCACGTTCCCGCTCGCCCCCGCCGCGTAGACCGTGATAGTGCCGGGGCCGCCGGCGCTGCCGCTGAATTCGTTGACAACGTAGATGTTGCCCGCGCCATCCAGGGCGACGCCATTCGGGAAGTTCAGTCCGGTGTTGCCGCCCGCGATCGTGGCCGTCGGCGTCGCGTTCCCGCTCGCCCCCGCCGCGTAGACCGTGATGCTGCTGCCGAA
>QHTY01000323.1:640-2414 GCA_003220985.1 Gemmatimonadota bacterium | reverse complement strand
CGGCGGTCAGCGTGTTCGGCCCCGGCGTCGTTCCAAGGACCCACGGCGCGTGCGCGCAACCGGCCCCCACGTCGGTGTTCACGGTTACCGCTTGCAGGCCCCCGACGGTTCCGGCGCCCGTCGTGACGGTGAAGGTCACCGGCTCGTTCCCCAACGGGCTGGAGACCCCGTGATGGGTCAGCGTCAGGCACACCGCAGGGTCCGGTGTGACCGCTGTGCCGGCGATGGCGGAGTCGCCGTCGGTGCCGCCGACCTTCGTCATCGTCACATGCCGCGCCCAGCCGATCCGGCTGAAGCCGTCGGTACTGCCGCCGGCCCCCAAGTCGAAAGCGTGCAGCGCATCCGGCGTGACCAAGCGTCCGATGCCGCGCACAAGGGCATGCCAGCCCACGCTCGCCAGGTCCAGCACGCTGCCCGAATTGATGGTCCCGATGGAGGGCGGGGTCGGCCCGAAGTTCGCGCACGTCAAGAAGGGCGCGGCAACTTCCGCGAGATCGATCGTCGGCCCTGCCGGCGCTCCCTCTACCTCCACCCGGCGGTGCAGCTCGAACGGAGGCGCATTGGGGTTACCGATGAGGTTCGGAGACTCGACACACACACCAGCAGTGACGAGCTGACTGAAGGGACCGAAGTCGTGGAGATCCGGATCGGTGCGGAACCGATAGCAGCCTTCGCGCTCCATCAGACCGCTCTGGAGACAAGTCGGGTCGTTCGTCCCCGGGCCCACGGGGATGCGTTCGACGATCAGGACCACCTGGTTGATGCCCGCATTGCGTGCAGCTTGGGGAAGCCAATTGTCCGGGAAGGATGCGCCGGCGAACCCAGTGTTCGTCGTCACGGTCGTCGCAACATCCCGCACCACTCGCTCGACGTGATCCGGGTTCGTTGATCCGAAGGCCCCGTCCTCGATCCGCAGGTTGATCGGCAGCGTCCGGCCATCCTGGAATTGCACGACGTCGCCGGTCCGCAGGTTCTTCATTCCCCGGTCGACCGGGTCCACGTCGAGAAAGCCGAGTGCCGTTCCCCTGGGTGCCCCCCGGACGAGGATGCGATAGAACTTGGACGGGTCGAGCAGCGTCGGGGACTTCGTGTCCCAGTTGCGGGCATATTGCTGGTGCGTCGCATCGAGGGCCATCGGAGCGGGCCCGAATACGAGCACCGGAGCGCCACCGCTCGTCATGCAGTCGACCGCTGATCCGCTGCTGGGGTCCCCGGTAAGGATGCAGACCTCCACGACCGGCGAGAGTTTGGAATTGAAGGTACCCGCATGAAACAGGGCGCTGGGATCGGGCGCGAGCGGCTGCAGAAAGAAAAAATGCGCGTTGCCGTTGTGTGCACCGTCCGAGATCAGGTACGCGGGGCCCGCGCTGGCCGTCGGCTGCACCGGTTGCTGGTCGCGACATCCGGCGGAGATGACGGCGCTGACTGTTACGGCGAGTGCGAGGGTCCGCATGGCACGCTCCTGTTCACGAATAACGTCGCGTCCGTGCAAGAGACGCGGGCTTGTAGTCGGGAGAGAATGCGGTGCTGATGCAACCCGCTGCTACGGATCGGACGGAGCGACAGGGAAGCGGTTCGTCTAGGTGGGAGGGACCGGACCCATCGGACCGCCGCTCCGCGCGTATGCCGCGATTTGCAGGCGAGTATGGAGCGCGAGCTTCTCCAAGATGTTGTGGACGTGCCCCTTCACCGTATTGGTGGCGAGGTCGAGGCGCTGCCCGATCTCCTTGTTGCTCAGCCCGTCCGCGATCAGATCGAACACCGCCCGCTCTCG
>QHTY01000323.1:0-607 GCA_003220985.1 Gemmatimonadota bacterium | reverse complement strand
TCTGTTGGTTTGCGGCCGAGCGCGAGCTTCGCAATGTGAGAGAACAGCGTGCTGGTGAACGCTGGTGGAAGCACGTCTGTCCCGCTGGCAACCCAGCGAACCGTGCTAACGAAGGCATCCAGCGTTGCGTCCTTCGCGATGAAGCCCGAGGCACCTGCGTTGACAAAGTCGTGCAACTCCTCCGGTACGGGCAGCACATCCATCACGATGACCCGTACCGCGGGCGCCGCGTGCTTGATCGCCGCTACGAGGCGGTGACTATCGTGATCTCCCAGGGCAGCGTCGACGAGCACCACCTCCGGCTTCACCTCGCGCGCTTTCTCGAGCGCCGCTGGGGGTCGGTCCACCGCCGCCACGACAGTCAGGTCCGGCTGCTCGGTTAGCATGGCAACGATCCCATCGCGCACCAGCCGATTGTCCTCGACTACCAAGATCGAGATTCTTTTTGCCACGGCTGACCCTTTGTCACAAGACTGGCTCAGCAGTCTCAGATTCGGGGTGGCGTCTGGGAGGCGTCAGAGCGAGGGAGAGACCGACACAGGACGAAGAGGAGTATGCGGCTCAACGACGGCGTCGAGCAATTGTTGCGAGCCCGCAACACGCGGGG
>QHTY01000317.1 GCA_003220985.1 Gemmatimonadota bacterium | reverse complement strand
TGCCAGGTCCGCTCGATGCCGGCGACAGCGCCCGGCAGCGCCACAAATCGCGCAGCGGGAAACGCCTGCTTGATCACTTCGAGACCGAAGTAGTGATCGGGATGGTCGTGGGTGTCGTAGACCGTCGTGAGATGCTTACCGCTGGCGCGAACCGCTTCGACGATACGGCGCGCGTCGGCGCGGGTGAACGCCGCATCGATCAGCACCGCGTCGCGCGCACCCGTGATCAGGGTCGCGTTCACCAGGAATCCTTCGGGCGAGGCGGTGATGACTTTGAGCTCCAGCTTGGCCGGTGCGGCGGCGGGGCGACCGCCGAGCAAGGTGAGCGCTGCGAGGGCGGCGACTGCGGTCTTCATTGGCAACTCCGTGCGCAATTGGGTTGCCGGAGTGTAGACCCAGTAGTACCTTTCGGCAACTAGGCACCAAAAGGATACTGTGGCACGCACCAAGACCGTTCCGGCGTACAACGTCTACAGCGAGGACTGCCCCACACGCACAGTGCTCGACATCGTCGCCGACAAATGGACTTCCCTGCTCATCGTCGCGCTCGTTCCAGGCACGAAGCGGTTTCAGCAGCTGAAGCGCGAGATCGGCGGCATCACGCAGAAGATGTTGACGCCGACGTTGCGCTCGCTCGAGCGGAACGGGTTACTGGAGCGGCGCGCCTATCCGACCGTGCCGCCCCGGGTGGAGTACACGCTGACGCGCCTGGGCCACACGCTTAGCGACTCTCTTAAGGCGTTACAGGATTGGTCAGTGGCACACGTGGAGGAGATTCAGCGCGCGCGGAAGGCAATGGACGCTCGCCGTGAACGGGCGAACCTCAGCGCGTGACGGAGCTTATCTCACAGGACTGGTTCTGCTGGGCACCTAGGCCAGGACCGCGACCGTAACGCCCACACCGGGGAACGAATCCATGCCTGCGAGTTCAGGACCGACCTGCGATAGGGCAATCGTTTTTCCCAACAGTTTCTCAGGATGCAGGCGTCCCCTGGTAATCAACTCCAGCATCCCGGCGTATTCCCTCGCCTGCAGCCCGTGCGTCCCCCGGATTTCGAGCTCCCGCGCGATCACCTGACTCATGGGTACGGGCGGCTCGCTCTGATCGGCGAGGAGCAGCCCGACCTGGATGTGGCGGCCCCGCTTCCGTAGGGAGAGGATCGAATTGCGGCAGGTGTCGGGGCTGCCGAGGGCATCGATCGAGACGTGGGCGCCGCCTCCCGACACCTGCCGAATCGCTCCCGCCACATCCGCTGTCGCCGTCGCATCGATAACGATTTCCGCGCCACAGGAGCGGGCCAGCTCAAGTTTGTCCCCAGCGATGTCGACGCCGATCACGTGCGCGTCGAGGGCCCGCGCGATCATCGTGGCCGAGAGGCCCACGCCGCCGCAGCCGTGGACGGCCACCCATTCGCCGGGCCGCGTGCGGCCCTGTCCTACAACGGCGCGGTACGCCGTCGCGAAGCGGCACCCCAGCAGCGCGGCGGTTGTGAAGGTCATGGAATCGGGGAGGCGCACCAGGTTCACGTCGGCGTACGGGAGGGCGACGTACTCCGCGAACGTGCCCCAGCCGGTGAAGCCCGGCTGGTAGTAGCGATCGCAAATCTGCTCGTCACCCGCACGGCAGCGCTCGCACGTGCCGCATCCCATCGAGAAGGGAACGGTGATCCGGTCGCCGTTCTTCCATTTGAGTACGTCTTTGCCCGTCTCGGTCACGGTGCCGGCGAACTCGTGTCCCGGGACGTGCGGTACTTTCACGTCGGCGTCGTGGCCTTTCCATCCGTGCCAATCGGATCGGCAGAGGCCGGAGGCTCGCACTCTTACCACGACGCCATCGGGCGTCGGCATGGGATCAGGGACGTCGACCAGACGAAGCGGACCTTCGAATCTGTCGTAGCGAACTGCTTTCATTTGTGACTCGTGGTCTCCGGAGGCATAGCTGTGGTTCGCTTTCCGAAACTCGCTTATATCTTCCAACTAGTTAAGGACCATCTGCCTAACCGCCCATCTGGAGGCGGATAACGTGAAAGTTTTGCAAGGTGTTGCTCTGGCCATGCTCGTTGGGTGCCCGGGAGCTCCGGCATACGCGCAGGCGCTTTTCGTCCGCCGTGCCGAAGTACCACGGTACCCAGACTTGGCCTTGGCAGCCGGGCTGGTCGCGACGATCCAAGTTACGGTGACCGTGAAGGAGGGAGCCGTTACTGACGCTACCGTCCTCACAGCGACGGCCTCAGGGAGATTTTTTCAACCGTCCACGCTCGCAAACATACGAACCTGGGAATTTGATGGCGGCGTTGACACCAGTTTCGTTACGACGTTCAGCTACGAATTGAGCGGCACCGTAACCGAAGAACTCGAGAACCCTCGCGTCGAGCTACAGCTTCCGTTTCATGTCCGCGTCGTGGGTGCGCGGGTCAAGCCGCATGTAGTCAGGGAACCGATCCAGCCTCCTAACCGATAATCGATGCCACCGTGCAGCTGAAGCCCGGGCAGCACGTCCTCGCCGAGCAGCCGGTCGGTCTCCTCCAGGATGTGCTCCGTTCCGCCTATTTCAGGCCAAGCTTCTTGCCCGCCGCGAGCAGCGCCAGCGATTCGCGGATGCGCCGCTCGCGAGTCTTAGGTCGCTTGGCGATATGGATCCAGACAACGAAGTTGCGACGCTCCCTTGGCGGTAGCTTCTGAAAAAAGGTCCACGCGTCACGATTCGACTTGATTGCCGTTCTGATGTAGCTCGGCAGCTCGGGAATGTTTGGCTTCGGCGCGTAACTGTTCTCCGTCGGCGCCGCGGCCAGGCCGGCTGGCGTCAGCAACCCCGCCGCGTTTAGCTCCGTCCAGCGCCGACGATTGACGTCGGA
>QHTY01000039.1 GCA_003220985.1 Gemmatimonadota bacterium | reverse complement strand
AACCCAGTCGGTGCCCGTCGTCCCCAGTGAGATCCTCGGCATCGAGGTTTACTCGAATCTGTTTAGCGCCCCGCCGCAGTTTCAGCGACGGGGCAGCGGTTGCGGCGTGATTCTGATTTGGACGAAGCGTGGTACTCCGAAACGGAGGGCGTCGCAATGAAGAACCCTAGCGGTTGTGGGGTCTCTGAACCGCCGCCATATTTGCGCGGCAGTTTTACCAGCAGCATCCAACCAAGAAAGGCAGGCCAGGCATGCGCAGAACGTTAGCGTTCGTACCAGCGCTTTTGGCTTTGTGCCTGATCCCAAGGGCGGTCCCCGCGCAAGCGACGGCCCGTCAGGTGACGGGCAAAGTCACGCGCGCGTTAGGCGAGACGCCCGTCCTCGGCGCCACCATCGTCGAGATGGGCGGCAAGGGCGTCGCGCAGTCGGGCGCCGATGGGAACTTCACCATCAACGTCGGCACCGGCGACGTCCGCCTGCTGGTGCGCGCGATCGGGTACCAGCGCAAGGAAGTGGCTGTGCCCGCGTCGCAGAACAGCGTGACCATCGCGCTCGACGAGGATCCGTTCAAGCTCGAAGCGGTGGTCGTCACCGGACAGGCGACGACGATCGAGCGCCGTAACGCGACCACGGCACCGGTGCAGGTCTCGAGTGACGAGCTGAACCGGGCTCCCGCGGAAGCGCTGGAGCAGGCGCTGCAGGGCAAGGTTCCCGGCGCCATCATCTCGATGAACAGCGGCGCGCCCGGCGGCGGCGGTCAGGTGCAGATCCGCGGCATCACGTCGATTCTCGGTGCCGGCCAGCCGCTCTTCGTCGTCGACGGCGTGATCATCTCCAACGACGCCGTCTCCGACGGCGCCAACTCGGTGACGGGCGCCGGCGCCCGCACCACGGCGGCGGGCATCGGGAGCAGTCAGGACGCGCTCGTGAACCGGCTCGCCGACTTGAACATGCAGGAGATCGCGTCGGTCGAAGTCCTCAAGTCCGCCGCGGCGACCGCGATGTACGGCTCGCGCGCGACGAACGGCGTGATCGTGATCCGGACGAAGCGGGGCGCGGGCACCGGCGGGGCGCCGCAGTTCAATCTGTCGAGCCGCCTCGGCCGCAGCGTCGCCTACCGACTCCTCGGCACGCGGCAATTCACCAGTAATCAGCAGGTCTGGTCGTTGCCCTATGGAAACGGCAACTCTCCCGAGGACACCGCCGTTCTGAACACGCTATATCCAAGTGGGGTGATTCCATTCACCCACGATTATCAGAAGGAGCTGTATAGCAATGGCGCGCCGTCCTACGAGGTCACCGGCAGCTTCAACGGCGGGTCGGCGGCGACACAGTACTTCGTAAACCTCACCGCAAAGAACGAAGAGGGCACGGCGATGAACACGGGCGCCCGGCTGTATGCGCTCCGGACCAACATCGATCAATCGCTGGTCGATGGCAAAGTCAAGGTCAACGTCGGGCTCAACGTTACGCGCAACAGCAACAATCGCGGGCTGTCGAATAACGACAACACCTGCACGTCGCCCATTTATTGCTTTGCCTATACGCCCGGCGTCATCAATCTCGACTCCGTCGACGCGAACGGGACGTACATCCGGAATCCGTTCAACGGTGGCGGCAGTACGGTCTCCAATCCGTTCGAAACCTTCCGCTATCTCCGGCTGAACGAGCTGACGTTCCGGCAGATCGGCAACCTGAGCACCACGTGGTCGGCGTTGAACAAAGAGCAGCATCAGGTCTCGGTGACCGCCACGGGCGGTTTCGACCGCGCGCAGATCTCGGGCGATCTGTTTTCTCCGCCATTCCTGCAGTATGAGAGTCCGGTTGCGAGCGACGGCTTCTCCGGCCGCGCGGTCCGGACGGAAGGCAACGTCTTCAATTACAACATCGTGCTGAACGGCACGTGGAACTATCAGCCCTCGACCGACATCGGGCTCACGACGACGGCCGGATTCGACTACGAAACGCAGGCGGTGCGCGTCACGCGCACACGGGCGCGCGGCATGTTGCCCGGAGTCGAGACGACGGTCAGCGGCGCCGTGCTCGAGGAGTCGGACGTCATCAACAATTTCCGCGACGATGCGTTCTTCGCCGATGAGCAGTTTGTCGCGCTCAACCAGCGGTTGACGCTCCTCGCGGGCATTCGGGCGGACCGTTCTTCCGCCAATGGTGACCGCAACAAGCGCAACGTGTTTCCACACGTCTCCGGCTCCTACCGGTTCACCGACCTCGGCAACGCGGTCAACGAGGTCAAAATTCGCGGCGGCTTCGGAAAGACCGGTAACCGGCCGCGGTATGGCGACCGCGACGTCGTCTTCAACGCCGGCACGAATATCGGTGGCTCGCTCACGCTGGTGCAGGCGGGGGTCCTCGGCAATCCCAACATCACGCCCGAGACCTCGAATGAGTGGGAAGCGGGCTCGGACGTCTTCTTCCTCAATCGGCGCCTGGCATTCGAGGGCACGTACTATAACAAGCGGATTAGCGATCTGCTGCTGCAGCCGGCCACAATTCCGTCCGGCGGTCTGACAAACATTATCATTAACGGTGGTGAGCTGCGGACGCAGGGCTTCGAGGCTTCGTTGAACGCGGCCGCGATGCAAAGCCGAGACATGGACCTGAACCTCCGGGCCTCGTTCTCGAAGAACAAGCAGACGATCGAGAACCTGCCCGCGAATGTGCCGCGGTTCCCCGCGCCGGGCTCGTTCGGCGCCGCGTTCGGGCGGAACTTCATTAGCCTCGGCGGCCGGACCACCTGGATCTGGGGCAATGTCCCGCTCGATGCCAGCGGGAACATTCTCCCCGCCGGTTCGGTCGTGACAAATCCCGGCGCCGTCGCGACCTTCCGCGATACCGTTGCCGGCGACGCCAATCCCGACTTTATGATGGCGTTCTCGGGTTCGTTCCGGTGGAAGCGGCTGACGGTGGCGGCGAACGTCGATTGGCGGCAGGGTGGCCTGGTCGCCGACATGACACGGACCCTGTGGGACGAGGGCGGCACGTCGCGCGATTACGATGATCCGATTACCCGCAAGAACTTCGGGGACGGATGGGACTTGACCAACATCCCAGCAGGCTACACCGCCGGCAACTTCCGCTACGACTCGTGGGCCGGCGGCGGTGACGTCCGTGCCTACCTCGAGTCGGCGACGAACGTGACGCTGCGTGACGTGTCGCTGAGCTACGAGGCTCCGGAAAGCTGGACGCGGTACTTCCGGGCGCGCTCGCTGCGGATCGCGTTCCAGGCGCGGAATCTGATCAAGCTGACGAACTACTGGAGCTTCGATCCGGAGTTCAACAACTTCGGCGCGACGAACCTGAACCGGTTCATCGATCTCGCGCCGTTCCCGTCGAACCGCCAGTTCTATCTATCCGTGGACGTGGGGTGGTAACCATGCGACCCGACACTAACGGATCTCAACCCATTGTCCTGGAGAGGACCACTATGCGACGCATTTTTGCGAGCCTCGCGACGGTGGCCGCCGTCACGCTGGCTGGCTGCAACCTGGATCTGACCAACCCGAACAACCCGACGGTGACGGGGGCATTATCGAATCCACGCGCGGCGACGAGCCGCATGGTGGGTGGCGTGATGTCCAGCTACCGCGACCAGCGGCTCAACCTGATTCGAGACTTTGGAAGCTTCGGCCGTGAGAATTATTACATGTTCATCACGGACGGCCGATTCATTACCGGTTTCTTCCGCGACTGGCGGCAGAATAACTCCTTCAGCGGAGGGATTCAGTGGGGCGGGCGCTACGGCAATTATCGCAACGCCTTCGCGGCGCTGACGATCGTCGAAGCCACGCCGACGACGACCCTCCCGAATCAAGCAGGCGCACTGTTAGCCACGGAGAAGGCGGGCGCGCGGGGCGTTTTGAAGACGTACATCGCCCTCGATATGCTGCACGTCATTGAGGCCCGCGGCCCGATCGGCGCGGTCGTCGATATGACCGATGACGTGAACGCGGTGAACCCAATCGTCAGTCAGGACTCGGTGTACCACTGGATCTCGAGCAAGCTCGACGAAGCCATGACGGATCTGAATGCCGCGGGCTCGTCGTTCTATTTCCCGATCTACGGCGGTTTCGGCGTGAGCGTGACGAATGCGAGCACGCCCGCGGGATTCATCCAGTTTAACCGGGCGCTCAAGGCGCGCGTTGAGACCAAGCGGGGATCGATCGGCTGTGGTGTGCCCTGCTATACAGCCGCGTTGACCGCGTTGGATGCGACTTGGTTCCCGACGACGGCGACGTTTACCACGGCAAACCGGGACAACGGCATCTACACGGTTTATTCAACCGCGGCAGGCGATCAGTCGAACACGGTAGCGTTCACCGGATCGGCTGGGCGAGATTTGTACGTGCATCCCTTGATCGACTCGATCGCCGGTGCCGCAGCCGATGATCGCTATCGCCGGAAAGTTGGCACCTGCCCGGCTTCAAGCCCTCGGTCCGAAGTGAATGTCAGCGCGTCGCATCGGCCATGCACATACGCTACTACGACGACGTCGATTCCGATCATCCGGAACGAGGAATTGATGTTGCTCCGGATCGAAGCCGAGTGGTTTACCGGCAATACGCCAGGGGCGACAACGGATCTGGCGACGCTCCGCCTGCAGTCGGGGAGCGCCAACGGCGGCACGTCCGTCGTCGCGTTTGCAGCTCCAGCGAACAATGCGGACTTCACAACCGAGCTACTGCTCCAACGCACGCTGTCTCTCTATCAGGAGGCGCAGCGGTACCCGGATTACCGCCGGTTCGGGAGATTGGCGTCCCTCGGGACGCTGCCACAGGATGTGGCGCAGACTTTCACGGTGGCCACGGCGAGCACGCTGCCCAACCAAGAATGCGACTCACGGGCGCGCGCAGGCAATCCGGGTGGTATTCCCATGAGCTGTCCGGGCGGCGCCGCCATCCCATGACGGGCGGTCGGACGGGCTGACGGCCGGACGGTCTGAACAGAGCGGCGCTCGGGAGCAATCCCGGGCGCCGTTTTTTCCCCTTCTCCTGATGGCCAGTGCCTTCCGTCAGTACCGCCGCACCGCCTCGAATACGTACTGGTGATCCGGAGCCGACACCGTGACCATCGCGCCCGCCAGGGACGTGTGGAAGCGCCGCGGATCGCCCGAGTCCACGAGGGTGAGGGTATCCCGCTTCCAGGAATACGCTCCCTCGGACACCGTGTCCTCCACGGCGAACGGCTGCCGGGTAACGACGAGCACATACGTCCCCGCCGAGCACCCGAAGAGCAGATATGAGGTGCCGTCGGGCAGGGTCACGAGACCGTTGAGAGCGATGTACGCGCCGCTGGGAACCCCCTGCACGCATTCCCGGGCCATTGCGCCGGCCGGTGTGTAGACCGTATCCGTGTAGGTTGCCGGAGCGTAGAACTGGAGCGTGCCGCCCGTTAGGCTGACCTCGTGGCCCCCGGACGAGTCCGCGCAACACGGCAGCGCCCTGCCGTCCACCATGG
>QHTY01000038.1 GCA_003220985.1 Gemmatimonadota bacterium | reverse complement strand
GTTGCGGCGCCGCTCCGTTTCCAGCGGTTTGGGGATCAAGGTCGGCCGGAAGAACTGCCGCACGAGCTTGAGGTACAACACGTCGCCCACGCTCGAGCCGGCGTCGGGATGCAACTGCTTGGCCCGGTTCAGGTATTGCGCGAACGTCAGCACCTGATCCCGCTGAACCGACGACTCGGTCGAGCCGCGGCGGACGATCAGCTCCCGCGACTGCTCGCTCTGGAGCACACCGGGCCCGGTGACGCCCTGCGCGAGGGTGCGGTCGGACAACCGGTCGAGCGCCTGCTCAAGCGGGCGCCGCTTGCCACCCTTGCTGAGATACGCGGCCTCCTGCGGCGTGAGCGGGACGCCGTAATCGCTCGCCGCGTGGATGATGGCCTGGGGTCCCTGATCGGCGGCCGCATCCACGGCGCTGAAGAACGCCGCCATCGTCGTGGCCGTGCTGTCGTAGGCGTGCTGGCGGAACTCGTAGATCGGCTTGGCCGTGGCGGCGAGCTCTTCCGCCTCACGCTGCAGCTCATCTTCCGACTTGTTCACGACAAAGTTGAAGGGCGCGACGATTTCCTTGTCGGACTGGGCACCCGGCTCGAGCAATGGCGCGACGTCGGCACTGCTCGACGGGAACGCGATCTGCGCCACCAGCGCGAGCGCCGGGACCCACACCCAGCGCACGAGGTGATAGCGCACCGTGTCCTGCGTGGGAAGCTGCATCTCAACCCTGCGCGTCTTCGGCGTAGGCGCGGATGATGTCGCGCACCAGCCGGTGGCGCACGACATCCGCGTCGCCGAGATAGACGAAGCCGATTCCCTCGATGCCCGGCAGGATCCGCTCGACCTGGAGCAAGCCGGAGTCCTCGCGGTTCGGGAGATCGATTTGTGTCTTGTCGCCCGTGATCACCGCGCGCGAATTCACCCCGAGGCGCGTGAGAAACATCTTCATCTGCATCCCGGTCGCGTTCTGCGCCTCATCGAGGATCACGAATGCATCGCTCAAGGTGCGCCCGCGCATGTAGGCCAGCGGCGCGATTTCGATCGTGCGCGTCTCGAGCGCCTTCTGCACGCGCTCGCGCGGCATCATGTCCTCGAGCGCGTCATACAGCGGTCGCAGGTACGGATCGACCTTCTCCTGCAGATCGCCCGGCAGGAAGCCGAGGTTCTCGCCGGCTTCGACGGCGGGCCGAGCGAGAATGATGCGCCGGACGCGTTTCCGCGCGAGCGCGTCCACGGCCGCGGCAACCGCGAGATAGGTCTTGCCGGTGCCCGCCGGGCCGATGCCGATGACGATGTCGTGCTCGGCGATGGACCGGAGATACTCGCGTTGCCCGGCGGTCTTCGGCTGGATGACGCGGCGCAGCCCCGGCAGGATGATCTTCACCGGATCGGTGACCGCGCCTTCGCGCCCGAGCTCGCCATGCGCTTCATCGGAGATCAGGCGTTCGACGTCGTGGACGTCGATGGTCTCCCCCATGCGCGCGAGGTCGATCAGCGCCTGCGTGACCTGCCCCGCCCGCTCGATGGCGGCTGCCGGTCCCGCGAGTGAGAGGCTGTCGCCCCGCAGCGAGACGCGCACGCCGAGCCGCTTGGCGAGCTCGAGGAGATTGGCGTCGTTCACGCCGGCCAATGCCAGCGGATCCACGCCTTCCACGGACAGCCGGTGGATGACGTCGTCACTCATGAGGAGGCACCACCTTGATGTGTAGGGCCGCGAGATCCTCGGGCCGCGCCGGCGCCGGCGCGCCTTCGAACAACGCGCGGGCCGCAGTCGTCTTGGGAAACGCGATCACGTCACGCATCGAGCCGGCCCCGACGAGCAGCATCGCCGTGCGGTCAAAGCCGATCGCAAAACCGCCGTGGGGCGGCGCGCCCGCCGCGAGCGCCGTCAGCAAGAAACCGAACCGGGCGTCGACCTCCGCCGGCGAAAGTCCGAGATGGCGGAAAACCGTGCGCTGGATGGCCGGATCGGTGATGCGGATCGAGCCCGAGCCAAGCTCGTTGCCGTTGTAAACCGCGTCGTAGTGCAGCGCGCGACAGGCGAACGGGTCGCTGTCGAGCTTGTCCATGTCGTCGGGATGCGGCGACGTAAACGGGTGATGGGCGAACACCGGTTTCCCGGTCTCCGGATCCGGCTCGAACAGCGGGAAGTCCACGACCCAGCAGAGGGCGTGCGCCGCCTTCGGCGCGGGCGCGAGCCGGCGGATCACTTCCCGGCGAACCTTGTCGAGCGCGGGCGACGTCACCTGGTCCGCCCCGACGGTGAGCAGTGCGAGATCCCCGTCGCGCACGCCGAGCGCACCCAGCGTCTCGACGTCGGCGTCCTTCGCAATCGAGCCGGACACCTGCTCGCCCTGGCGCTTCACCCATGCGGGGCCCCAGCCACCCACCTGCTTCACTTCTTGCGACAAGCGATCGATGTCCTTGCGCGAGAACGCCGCGCCGCCCGGTACGACGATGCCGCGAAGGCGCGCGTCCTTCCCTTCCAGCTTCTGGCGCACCGCCTCGCCGACGATCTTCCCGTCGGTCTTGGCCCAGCGGCTGAAGTCCTTGATCTCGAAATCGTAACGCAGGTCGGGCTTGTCGGTCCCGTAGCGCTCCATCGCGTCGCGCCAGGACAACCGCGTGAACGGCCGCTCGATCCTGTGCCCTGCCTCGTCCCAGAGGGCGACCAGCACGGCCTCCACAATGGCGAGCACGTCGTCCTGCGTGACGAACGACGCCTCGATGTCGATCTGCGTGAACTCGGGCTGCCGGTCATAGCGCAGATCCTCGTCCCGGAAGCAGCGCGACAGCTGGAAGTAGCGGTCGAATCCCGCCACCATGAGGAGCTGTTTGTAGATCTGCGGCGATTGCGGCAGCGCGTAGAACTCGCCCGGGTGCACGCGCGAGGGTACCAGGTAATCGCGAGCGCCCTCCGGCGTCGGCTTGGTCAAGATCGGCGTCTCGATCTCGAGGAAGTCGAGCTCGCTGAGCACACGCCGGGCGCGCTGCGCCAGCCTGTGGCGCATGATGAGATTCGCTTGCAGCTCGGGGCGCCGGAGATCGAGGTGCCGGTGCTTGAGGCGCAGCTCTTCGGCGGGCAACTCGTCGCCCTTGCCGCGCGCCACCGGGATCGCGGGTGTCTCGGCCGGACCGACGACCTGGAACGCGGTCGCGTGCACTTCGACGTCCCCCGTCGCGAGCTCGCTGTTGCGCATCGCCGGCGGGCGGGCGACGACCTCACCCTCCACCACGACGACCGCTTCCGTGCCCACGGTTTGGGCACGGAAGACGAGGTCAGGCGAGGCCCAGCCCGGGCCGACCGCGACCTGGACCAGGCCGTCGCGATCGCGCAGATCGAGAAAGACGATGCCGCCGAGGTCGCGGCGACGATGAACCCAGCCTCCCAGCCGGACCCGCTGTCCAACGTCGGCGGCGCGGAGCGCGCCACACCGATGGGTTCGCAGGGTCGTCCGAGTCACGCTGGCGTTTATGCGCCCCCCCTCTCAGCCTCGACGAGAATGTGGTAGAACTCCTCTGCGTCGCGGGCCGCCAGCAGGCGCGCGCGAATCGGCTCGCGCCGCACGAGCCGCGAGATCCGGCTCAGCGCCTTCACGTGCGCTCCCGCTTGCGACTCGGGGCCAGCGAGCAGGAAAAACAGCCGGACCGGCTCCCCATCGACGGTTTCATAAGGCACGGGGGTTCGCGCGGTGCCGGCCACCGCGATGAGATTGGCGAGGGCTGGGGTCTTTCCGTGTGGAACCGCGACTCCGTAGCCAATGCCCGTCGGGAATTGGCGCTCTCGCTCCATGACCGCCTGCAACACGTCCGGAGCGGCTCCATTGCTCCCGACCAGGAGCTCGACCAACTCCCGCAGCACGCCCTCCTTGCTCTGGGCCCGAATGGGGACCCGGATGCGGTCGGGCGTCAGCAGTTCGGAAAGCCGCAATGGAGTATGTCCAAGTGCCGTAACCGATTGAAGATAGTTGACTTGTGTTGACAGCGCCACATGCCACGGTAAATGTTCGGCATGCAACGCATTGGCCTGCTGCTTGTTGGACTGCTCGCGCTCGGCGGCCCGCGGGCGACGGCGCAGCAGGCGGCCGGAACGACACTCTGGCGCGTTGCCGCGACGACGCTCGCCACGCCGGCCGCCCTCGCGGTCGGCCCCGCGGCGGCACTCTGGAATCCCGCTCAAACGGAGGACGGGGCACGGTTGCAACTCGGGGTGGAGGCCATTCAGACGCCTTCCGCTGTGGACGCAACCGGCGTCATCGCCACCGTGCGGGTACCGGCCGGCGCACTCGGGCAAGTTGGCGTCCTGTTCGGCCGCGTCGGTCTCAGCGATATCTCGCAGACCATCGACAGCCCCGACCCCACCGGCGGTGTGATTTCCGTGTACACGTTCGCGGCCGGCGTGACCTGGTCGCGCTTGGTCGCGAGGACCAGCGTCGGCGCGACGCTAGCCTTTCACGAGACGCGGCTCGACAAAGCCCAAGCCGATCGATTGACGATGGATGTCGGCGCGAGCCGCACCTTCGCGAACGACCGGCTGCGCGTGGCGGCTGCTACGCACTTCTTCTCCTCCCTAGAATCCAACGACCCATCGCAGGATATCTACGCCGGCATCGAGGGGCGGATCTGGAGCGGTCCCCTGTCTGGTGATCGCGTGGTTGTCCGGGGGCGATATGGGATCTCGTTCGCGCACGGCTTCACCGCGGACCACCAGTTCGGCGCGGGCGCGGAGTTCTCGAAAACGCTGGCGCTCGACCTGATGCTGGCGCGCGAGGGAGGCTATGGCAATCGCGGTGTGAGCTGGCGACCCGTAGCCGGGGTGCGGATCGCCATCGGGAAATACCACATCACACTCGCCCGCGACGCCGGCGTGAATGACCTGGGCTCGGCGTATCGCGTCGGTGTGGACGCGCGGTTTCGGTGAGCATCGACCTCCTGAGTCTCACGCCC
Source organism: Gemmatimonadota bacterium (assembly GCA_003220985.1). Classification (GTDB taxonomy): domain Bacteria; phylum Gemmatimonadota; class Gemmatimonadetes; order Gemmatimonadales; family GWC2-71-9; genus 20CM-2-65-7. The sequence continues at coordinate 811 of QHTY01000038.1, read as the reverse complement.
GACGGCGCGCGGGATGCGCTCGGGCAGTGGCTCGCGCGGCGCGGCGAAACGGCGTATCGCGTGCGGCAGGTGTTTCCCCGGTTGTGGCAGCGCCCCGTGGCGCGCTGGGACGACGCCACAGATCTCGCTGTTTCCCTACGAACAGCACTCGCTGAAGCCTTTCCGCTGCGCAGATTGACGCTGAAAACGCATCAGGTTTCCAGCGACGGCACCGAGAAGTCTCTGTGGGCGCTGGACGACGGCGAAGCGATCGAATCGGTGCTGATTCCTGAGGGGAAGCGTCGCACGCTCTGCATCTCGTCGCAGGCGGGCTGCGCCCTGGGCTGCATCTTCTGCGCGACCGGGCGCATGGGTTTTCGTCGCAATCTCTCGGCCGCGGAGATCGCCGGGCAGGTGCGTGAGCTGGTCATGCGCGATCCAACGCGGAAACCCACGAACATCGTGTTCATGGGGATGGGGGAGCCGCTGCTCAATTGGGACGCGGTAGACACCACGCTCACGATTCTGAATCAGGCGGAGGGGCTCGGCATCGGCGCCCGACACATCACGATCTCCACCGTGGGTATTCTGCCCAACCTGGCGAAATTCGCCCAGCGTCCGGAGCAGTTTCGGTTGGCCGTGTCCCTGCACGCGCCCAACCCCACGCTGCGTCGCGAGCTGATGCCGATCGAGAAGAAGTACACGCTTCCCGAATTGGTGGAGGCGCTGCAGCAGTTTCGACGGCGCGTGACGCTCGAGTATGTACTGATCGGCGGGAGGAACGACTCGCTCGACACGGCCGATCAGCTGGCGAAGCTGGCGCAACCGCTCG
>QHTY01000037.1 GCA_003220985.1 Gemmatimonadota bacterium | reverse complement strand
GGAGGGGACGTTCCTGCTCCAGAAGGACACGGCGACTGGCTCGCCCTTCACGCTGATGGCCGGCCAGACGGTCCAGGCGTACACGGCGCTGCACCGGCTCGACGTGCTGTCTAAGCAGGAGGTGCAGCGGGTGCGGGCGCTGCTGCGGGGGCCGTAAGCATCATGTTTCGCAGCTCGCGGATCTGCTCCTCCGTGTGCCCCGCCGCCCGCAGTTTCCGATTCATCTCGACCGTTTTCACCGCGACCTTGAGTGTGCCGAGCGCGAGTAGCGCGCACGCCGGCCGCGCCTCGGCGATATCTCGGCCGAGTAGCTCGATCATCTGCTCCTGCGGATAGTCGAGAATCTCCTCGAAACTCGGCCGATCCTTATTGATGCGCTCCGCGAGAATCGAGGCCGCCGCTTGACTGAGCGTACAGCCCACCCCTTCGAAGCTTACGGCGGCCACGCGATTCTCCCCCGCCTCGGCCTTCAGGTACATCGTGATGATGTCGCCACAACCGGGGTTGCCGCCTGGGACACGGGCATCCGCGTCGGGGAGCGTGCCGACGTGCCTCGGGCGACGATAATGGTCCACCAACCAGGCGAGACGCGTCTCCCGATCCATCAAGGCTTCTCGATGGGTGCGCCCACAGAATTGCCCCACTCGGTCCACGAGCCGTCGTAGTTGCGCACGTTCTCGAAGCCGAGCAGGTAGGTCAGCGCGAACCAGGTGTGCGAGGAGCGCTCGCCGATGCGGCAATAGGCCACGACATCATCAGACGTCTGTAATCCGTTCTCAGCTTCGTAAATCGTCCTGAGCTCCGACGCGGGCTTGAAGGTGTGTGTCTCGGCGGTGATCGCGCGTCCCCACGGAATGCTCTTGGCGCCGGGGATGTGCCCGCCACGCAGCGCTCCCTCATTCGGATACTCCGGCATGTGGAGCCGCTCGCCGCGATACTCCTCAGGGCTGCGCACATCCACCAGCTTCCCACGCCGCTTGACGTGCTGCTCTACCTCCGGGCGGAACGCGCGAATCTCCGAGTCGTCGCGCTCGCGCACCTTGATGTTGCCTTCCGGATACTGGGGAACCGTCGTGACGAGCTCGCGACCCTCTTCCGCCCAGCGCAGCCGGCCGCCGTCAAGAATCTTCAGGTTCTCGAGGCCGAACAGCCGAAACACCCAGAACGCATACGTCGCCCACCAGTTGTTCTTGTCGCCGTAGAACACAATCGTCGTGTCGTTGTTGATCCCCTTGGCGCGCAGCAGCCGCTCGAAGCGCTCGCGACCGACGTAGTCGCGGACCAGAGGATCGTTCAGATCGGTCACCCAGTCGACCTTCACGGCGCCGGGAATGTGGCCCGTCTCGTAGAGCAGCACGTCCTCGTTCGACTCGACGAGGCGGACCTTGGGATCGTTGCGATGCTCCTCCACCCAGTCGGTGGAAACCAGCACATCGGGACGGGCGTAGCCACGCTTCGCAATGTCGGTTACGGCGGTTACAGTTTGCGGCATCGTTCCTCCTCATGAATTTCGTACACACCCTCAAGGGTGTTGCCGGCCGAGCACAGGCTTTAGCCTGTCCAAAAACAAAACGGCCGTGGTTCCCAATCCCCCGGGTCCACAGCCGCGTCACACTCCGAAACTCCTCGCCTACACTACGGCCGCTTCCCGGGCAAATGGGGCATGCTACAGGGACAGGCGGCGCAGATCGTGTAGATCATTACCTAGCTAGCTAGATAGATCGGTTACCGATGTCAAGCGACCTTCTCACCCTCGCCTTTGATATACCACAACCTCCCACACAAACGTCCGCACTTTGTGTCGCAGCGTGAATCCCAAAGAGCGAATCAGTGCATCCATAGCGGCGACAGAATGCACAAACGAGCGGAACGGATTCCGCCACAAGCCGCGAAAAAAGTTTTGGGTGTGAACCACAGTGCGTGTGAGCCACTGGTCGCGCGGATAGACCAGGCCGTACAAGCGCTGGCACCGCTCCGCCGACGCTTTCACCAACGGCTCCATCCTGGCATAGCAGCAGACGACGCGATCGAGTGTGACGATATCGGCCGCTGGAATGCGGGGCGCGAGATCGACGAAATCGCCGACCTGAAAGGTGATGCGCTCGCTCACGCCCTGGCGTGCAGCCTCTTCGCCCGCCGCAGCGAGATAGGCCGCCGAGACATCGACGCTCGTCGCCGCGCGCGCACCGGCCTTGAGCAGCTCGAGCTGGATCGCGCCTACGCCACCGCCGATGTCGAGTACCGTGCGCTGTTCGACGCCGGCGCGTAGCAGCGCGTCAATCAGCGCCCGCGTCGTCGCCGCAGGACCGTCCTCCCGATAGTCCCGGAGGTCTCCGGCCGCCCTCTTCCGATCGAACTGGCAGACCCACGCAGGGGCGTCACAGCAACTCATCGCCCGCTAAACTAGCCTCGCTTGCGCCGCTCCGTACGTCCCGCCTCGGGCTTTACGTCCTCGGCGCCGGCGTCACTCTGAGTGACGACGTGGGCGGGGAACAACTCCGAGCGGAGCCACACGCCCGGAACCGGCAGCGCGACGCTGAACTCGCGCGACGCGCGAGCCGATTGCGCCGCGCTCGCGGCCAGCGCGCTGCGCCATTCGGGCGTTGTGTAGTCCGTGGAGCGGAGCGGAAAGGCGACGTAATTACCCACGCGATCCACCACGATGTTCTCGATCACGTCGGTCAGGGGGCGACCGCGTGGATCGCGCAGCTTGGCAAGCGCAAAGAACCGTTCCGCCGGGTCGCCGGCGGCGATGATCGTGGCCGAGTAGTAGGGGAGATGCGCGGCGATGTGCTCGTACAGACGCCGTTCCACTGCCCGCGGGGGCGCGTCCGCGCCGAGCACCTGGTCGATGTCGGCGGCGAGGGTGCGATCCAGCAGGCTGCGCCGCAGGACGTGCCCGAAGCGCTGCAGCACTTCGCGCGTGGCGAGGTTCGGCAAGCGGAAGGGCACGAGCAGCGCCGGCCGGAAGGTCGGCGACCGCACGATCACGCGATGGCGCTCGATCGGCTCGACGAAATGATAGGTGAGGACCCCCTCGGACCGCATGTTCCGCAGGGTGCGCACCGAAGTGGCCGCCGGCTTCTCGCCATCGAGCTCCGTGACGCCCAGCGCGCGGCGCCGCAGCGCCTCGCATGTCCGCGCGGTGCGCTCGGCGAGAAGCTTGACCGTGTCGGCAGCGGTGCCGGGCAGGTCGGAAGCGACGCAGGGAGCGAGTGGCACCGCGTCCATGCCGTCGCCGAGCTGGCGGGCGCCGACCATCTTCGCGACGATCTGCAGCGGGCGCTCGCGCGCGTCCGACGACTTGCGCCAGCGCCCGTCCGAGACCGCGAGCTTCACCTCTTCGCCGGGGCCGAGCGAGATGCTGTACAGCGTCTCGCCTGCCTGGGCACCTAGGGACTGCCACACCAACTCGATCTCGAGAAGCACGCCGTAGCGCACGGCCGTCGGGTCCGGAGCGGGCCCGACGCTCTGCTGAGCGTCGGGAGTGGCGGTGATTTCTACGTCTTGCGGCAGCACGCCGATGCGCGCGAACCGCATGAGGTGTCCGTTCCCCGCCCCCGCCCCCGCCCCGCCCGCCCCGCCCGCACCGCCCGCCCCGGCAGGCTGCGGCTGTGCATCCGCCAGCGTCGGAGCCACGGCGGGAGGCGGCGTGGGCGTCCTGGATTGCGCGGACGTCGCCGCGTTGCCGGCAACTGAGAGGTCGCGCGGAGCGGTGAGGGGAATGGTGTCGTCTGGCAGCGAGCGGGCGTCGAACTCGATCGCTTCCTCGTTGCGCAACCCGACGCGGAGCCGCAGCCGCGGCTGATCGTGTTTGGGGATCCGGACGAGCCCGTCGGTGTCACTCACCCAGTAACCGCCCGCCCGGCCGCCACTCTCGAGCACGCTGACCGGGACACCGGGGACTGCCGCCCCTGTGTCCTGGTCCACGATTCGGAACGTCCAAGAGTCCTGCCAGGCGGTCATAGGTCGCTCGTCGAGGGTAGACTAGATCTACGGCAACTTGAGCGCCAGTTCGCCTAATGCATTGTCTGCAAGTGAGTTACGTGATTTGACCAGCTTAAAGCTGGTGCGGCGGACGCCTCAATGAGCACGAGCTGTGGAGTTGTGCAACCCTTGACGTTGTGAAAGGGGAACGGATGCGCTCCAAGGTTCACGTCGCGTTCCAGATCGGCGTCGTCCTCAAGGGGGTGAACGGACTGCTGGAGCTGATCGGTGGTGTTCTGTTGCTCGTCTTCCCACCGAGCGCAATTCGCGAGTTTATTGTCCAGCTCTCGCACAATCCCGGCATTGCGCAGCACATCTCTCCACAAGACGAGCGCTTCGCCGCGATGTACTTGCTGTCGCACGGCCTGGTGAAAGGCGTCCTCGTGTATGCGCTACTGCGGGAAAGGCTGTGGGCGTTTCCGTTGGCGATCGGCGTGTTCGCTGCGTTTGGCGTTTACCAGATCTACCGGTACGTCGTCGAGCCCTCAGGCTGGCTCATCGCCCTCACGGTGCTGGATGTCGCGGTGATCCTCCTGACTTTGGCGGAGTGGCGCCGAGTGAAGGTTCAGACGTAGCGGGCAACAGCCATTGCGGTCAGCGCCACCAATAGCAGTGCCATCACCACTCGGTTCAGCGCCGCGCTGCGCCCCCGCAGGCGTTGCATCTCGGCCGTGATCCCCGGCCGGTCGGCGGGAGCAGCCGTCGGCAGTGATTCGCCGAGCTTTGCCATCCGCATCATCACCGGCCGCCCGACAATGACGCCCACCACAAACGCCAGCAGCGCCGACAAACCGCCCACGCCGAAAGCCCGACCCGTGGGCGTCTTCATGAACGCTCCGGCCGCACCGCCCGACAGCCGCTGGAACAACCAGAAGCCGGTCACGAGCGTGACCAACGCGATGACAGGCATGATCAGGGGAATGCGGCGCCGCATGAGCGCCCCTTGCACCTTCGCGCCCTCGGGACCTGCTTCGGCAAACGCGGGCATGAGGAAAAACGTCATGAAGGCGAACATCCCGACCCACAGCGCACCGGACACGACGTGGAGGAACCGCAGCACGATCATCAGCATGAGCTCTCCTTGAGTACTGCGTCAAATATAAGACGTCGAAAGAAGCGTCGAAGTACAGAGCTCCTTTTGACGCAGTAAGTTTCAGCATGGACCGCCAGTCCTATCCACCCGCCCACTCGGTCGCGCACACGGTCGCCGAGCACTTCCGCGACCACGTGGCGCGCGCTGGGATCAAGGCCGAGATCCCCGATGCCGCGACCATCGAGCGCATCATCAACGCGGCCTTCTGGGCCAGTTTGCGACGCGAAGAAGGCCGCGCCCCGACCATCTCGCTCGCCTACCTCCCGCGCGAAGCCGGCGGCACGGCGCTCTACGTCGAGCGGCCGTTGCCGCTCGATCCCACGATCCTGACAAAGCTCGCTCCCGCCGTCGAGCGACCCGGCATTCATCTCGGCGTCTGGAAAAACGGTGATGGACTCGCAGTCTGGGGGGCTACGCGCGCCCTCCCGCCGTTCTGCTTCGTGGTGGAAGTGATCGAGCCGGGACTGCTCGTCATCAAGCACCGCCGCGCCGATCCGGAAGGCAAGTTCGCCAACGTCGCGGTGCTCGAGGGCGATCAGGTCAAGATCGTGGACGTCGAGGGCACCATGGCCTCCGAGTGCCCCGACTTCGTCAGTGTGCTGCTGGGGTTTGATTCTGCTACGCCCGACAACGTGCTCCTGCCGCTCGCGCTGTCGATGCGCGCGCACAAGCACGGCGGCTCACTGCTGGTCGTGCCGCACCGGACGGAAGCGTGGCGCCGCTCGATCGTCTCGGTGCCTTACACCGTCGCACCACCCTTCTCGAAGCTCGGCGACCTGGTGCGCAGAGGTGCGCGCGATGCCGCATTCACGCAGGCGATCGACGCCATTGGCGGGCTGACCGCGGTGGATGGGGCGGTGGTGCTGAGCGACCGGTGGGACGTGCTGGCCTTCGGCGCGAAGATCGGGCGCACCGAGTCCGGCCCATTCGTCGAACACGTGCTGGTGCGCGAGCCGATCGTCGGCCACACGCCGATCAAGGTGCCTGCCTCGGAGGTCGGCGGCACCCGCCATCTTTCCGCCGCGCAATTCGTGCACGAACAGAGAGATTCTCTAGCGCTTGTGGCTTCGCAGGACGGCCGGTTTACTGTGTTTGGCTGGTCACCGCAAGCGAACATGGTGCACGCGTATCGCGTGGAAACGCTGCTGCTCTAACCTTCCGGAAGGCGGCATACACCGCGCGCGACCACCATGCGCGGCAGCGCTCGATCTCGTCCAGCGCCGCCTCGTGCGACAGCGCAGGGCGGTAGGGGCGGTCGGTCGTCAGCGCGTCGAACACGTCCACGATTCCCACGATCTGCGCCGCCAGCGGGATCTCGTCACCCCGCAGACGGTCGGGGTAACCGCTGCCGTCGTACTTCTCGTGGTGCCAGCGGATGATCGGCCTGAAGTCCCAGGGGAATCCGACGCCGAGGAGCAGCTCCACACCCCAGATTGGGTGCATCTGCATCGCCTCGCGCTCGGCGTGCGTGAGCGGCCCGGGCTTGTTGAGCACCTCGTGTCGCACGCGCACCTTCCCCACGTCGTGCAGGTAGGCGCCGAGCCGGATCGTGGTTTGGGTGTGCTGGTCCAGACCAAGCTCCTCGGCGACCGCCAGGGCGAGGGTCGCGACGCGCTCGCAGTGTCCGAAGGTGTAGCTGTCGTTCGACTCGATCGACTGACCCCACTCGCTCACCACGGCGAGGTAGGTGGCCTCGAGCTCGGCCATCTTGCCGTCGACGTAGACTAGATCACTGCGGGCATCGAGCCGGCGGAACAAGGCGTGGGCCTCGTTCAGGAGCCTCAAGGCATCTTGATTACGGCCCATCGCCTGGTACAGGATCGCGAGCTCCCGGCGCGTGGTAGCCTCGTTCAGGACTGAGCCCGTTGTCATCGCCAGCTCGAGCGCCGAGCGCAGGCGGGCCTCGGCCAGCGCTGGCCGTCCCGTCTCGCGGTACACCATCCCGATGACGCGATACGCCTGCGCCCGCAGAACCCCGCTGTCGACCTGCTCGAACAGCCCCAGGGCCGTCTCCGCGTTGCGCCGCGCCTGCTCGTACCGTTCCCGCGCGAAGTAGACCTCGGCGTGGTTTAGGAGGCACAGTCCCTGGAGGTAGGTATCCTGCACACGGACGGCGATCTCGTAGCTCTGGGTGAAGTACCGATCGGCTTCGTCGAGGAGCTGTCGCTGGGCGCTCACCATCCCGAGGTTGTGGTACGCGATGGCGGACCCGTGCTCGTCGTTGCAGCTCTTGTACGCTTCCAGAGACCGCGCGTAGCACGCCAGCGCGTCCTCGCAGTCACCCTGAATGCTGGCGAGGATTCCTAGATTCTGTTCGGCACGCGCCCGCAGCTC
>QHTY01000328.1 GCA_003220985.1 Gemmatimonadota bacterium | reverse complement strand
GCGAGCACGACCGAGGCTCCCTTTGCCAGCTCGACCGCGAACTCGCCGGCCGCCTGCCGCGTGACACGCGGCGGCGCGCCACTGCTGGCACGTATCTGCGCCGAATCCCAATCGGCAACGCTGAGCCGACACGGTTGGCCGGCGAGGCTCTCGATACGCACCCAGGCGGTGCGACCGCCGCGCCGCACCGCGCTGACCAGGAAGGCCCCATCGGCCCGTAACCGGTCGAAGGCGGCCTCGGGCCACACCCTCGGCACGGCCGGGAAGACGCGCAGCGTCCCGCCCCAGTCCTGGAGAAACAGTTCCTGGATCGACGTCGCCGCCGAGAGCGGCGTCTCGATCACCGGCCCCGCCTCGGCATAGAACGTGTTCGGCTCCATGTAGCGCGGGGCGTCGAGATACTGGTTCAAGCGGGCGAGCGCCGTGTCCCCCTGGCCGAGCCAGGCGTGCATCGCGGCCCCGCCGGTGAACGAGTAACCGCGGAACAGCGCCACATCCCGCT
>QHTY01000327.1:522-1301 GCA_003220985.1 Gemmatimonadota bacterium | reverse complement strand
GGTCGCCCATCTCGTGCGCGGCGTCACTCTGCGCGGCCCGAAGGTCGACGGGGCGCACGAGGTCGGGGCCGGAGCTGCGCCCGATCGCCGCCGCGTCCGGGCGCAACCGCTCGGGGACGTTATCAATCAGCGCCTGCCGGTTGCGGTCGAGATTCCTGAACAGCGATTCCGCCAAGTCGAGCCGATTCGACCGGAACAGCGGCGAGTAGGTGAGTTGGATGTTCAGGTTCCACCAGATCGCCGGCCAGGGCGTGGCGTTGAACCAGGGGCCGTTCAGATCCAGAATGGGCCCGTCGGCGCGCATCGCGGAACCGAGCTTGTAGATCTGAATCCAGTAGTAGGCTTCGAGGCGCGCGTCGGGGAAAGAGAGGAAGCTGGCGGGATAATAGGCGTGCCACCACGCCCGATGCGCCGTGACCAGTTTCGCCGGACCGAGCCGCGCTGCCTCTGCCGTGGCACGCTGCGCGTCGCCCTTCGCTTCCTCGCCCGTGTTCCCGTACCCGATGCTGACGTAGAATCCGTTCCCCTTCCCCCGCCTGATCGACTCCGCGTGCGCACCGCCGCCGATGAACGGCTGCACGCTCGTCACCTCGGCACGCGAGCGTGTGACGGTCGGCGGCGGATGCAGATCCTCGGGCGCGAACGCCTCCTTGCGGGCGACTTTGCGGGGCGGCCGCGCCTCGGCGGGTATCCAGTCGAGCGCTGCAGCTCGCTCGCCTCCCCCTCCCTCGAGCACGATCACGATCACTGAGGGATCCGTTGCCGTGAAGCTGCGCCAG
>QHTY01000327.1:0-495 GCA_003220985.1 Gemmatimonadota bacterium | reverse complement strand
CAGAGCGCCAGCCGCGCCGTCCCTCCGGTCAACGTCCCGGCGGTTTTCAGGACGACGCGCCCGATGGGGAAACGCGACTGGTCGTGCACGACGTCGGTGCGGTTGATCGTCCATCCGAGGGCGCTGTCTCGCGCATCGATCGTCGCGCCGAGCCGCCCGTTGCCGATGAACGCGCTCTCGCCCCACCCGGTCGGGAGGCGGTCCCACACCAAGTCTTGGCGCGCGAGGAACGCGGCCCAGTCGACGGGGCCCTGCAGGGTCAGGAGTGCTGTGAGCGAGAATTGGAGGATCATGGCAGGATGCTCGCGACGACTTTTGTCGTCCACTCGCCGTGATTGTTCTTGTATGTCCCGCGCATCCACACGAGCGCCGTCCGCGGGTCCGTCCACTTCGGCACGATCGGCCGCAGGTTATCCGCGTCGGAGTTCGCGGTAATCGGCTCCCACTGCCACGTCGCGCCGAAGTCCCCGGTCGTGCCTCGGTACAGCTCGCGGT
>QHTY01000036.1 GCA_003220985.1 Gemmatimonadota bacterium | reverse complement strand
CGCGAATGGGTCGGGGAACGAAACGGTTCGCCTGAAGAGCCGTGCCTTTTGCGTAGACGCGGCCGACGATCTGCTGGCCGCGCTGCGCGAGATTCTGGGAGCGGATGGCGTGAAACTCGTCAAAGCCTGATGGCCACATATAGCCTCGACTTCGAAAAACCATTACTCGAGCTGGAAAAGCAGATCGAGGAGCTGAAGCGCGTGGCCGGCGACAATGCCGACCTCGTCAAGAAGGTGCGGCCGCTCGAGGAACAGCTGGCGACGCTGCGCGTCGAGATCTATCGCAATCTCACGCCCATGCAGCGCGTCCAAGTGGCGCGCCATCCCCGTCGCCCCTACCCGTTGGACTACGTCAATACGGTTTTTACGGATTTCGTCGAGCTGCACGGGGACCGCTTGTACCGGGACGATCCGGCGATGATCGGCGGCTGGGCGCGGCTCGACGGCACCAGCGTCATGGTCATCGGCCATCAAAAGGGCCGCGACACCAAGGAGAATCTGTACCGCAACTTCGGGATGGCGCATCCGGAGGGCTATCGCAAAGCCATGCGCCTGATGCGCCTGGCCGCGAAGTTCGGCGCACCGGTGATCACGCTCGTCGACACACCCGGCGCCTACCCTGGACTGGGCGCCGAGGAGCGCGGCCAGGCCGAAGCGATCGCCACCAGCCTGCTCGAAATGGCGTCGCTGCCGACACCCATCGTCACCGCGGTGATCGGGGAGGGTGGGTCGGGCGGCGCGCTCGCCGTGGGGCTCGCCGACCGCGTGCTCATGCTGGAGAACTCGGTCTATTCGGTCATTTCCCCGGAGGGATGCGCTGCGATCTTGTGGAAAGACGCCAGCCAGCGTGAGCGCGCCGCCGAGGCGCTCAAGATCACGGCGCAGGACCTCCTGAATCTGGGCGTGATCGATGAAATCGTGCCCGAACCGCCTGGCGGAGCCCACTCCGACCCGGACGCGGCCGCCGCCGCACTCGGCGACGCGCTGCAGCGCCATCTCGGCCAGCTGCGCAGACTCAAGACGGACAAGCTCCTCAAACGCCGCGAGGAGAAGTACCTTTCCATGGGTGCGCTAACCGAGAAGTGAATTGACGTCCGTCATCGAAGTCCGGTTCAAAGGCAACCGGCGTGAATACTTCACCTGGTCCGAAGACTCCTCCTCCCTCCGCCTCGAGACTCCTGTCATCGTCGAGGTCGAGCGTGGGCAGGATTTCGGAGTGGTATCGGCCGTTGGTGGGATCGCGGAGAAGAAGTGTCAACGGTGTGGGGCCTGTAACGGGGACTCGGGGCCAGGGGTTCGGGATTCGGGAACTGCCGAGCTCCCAGCCCCAAGCCCCCAGCCCCTAAGGCACATCGTCCGCATCGCTACGCCGGACGACCGCAAGATCGCCGCGGACCTGCGAATCCATGAAGACGACGTGCGGCGTACGGTCCGCGACCGGGTGCGCCAGCACAACCTGCCGATGAAGGTGTCCGACGCCGAATGGCAGTGGGATAAGCGCAAGCTCACGATCTACTTCACCGCCGAGCAGCGTGTGGATTTCCGCGCGCTCGTGCGGGACCTCGCCGGTCTGTTCCGCACGCGCATCGAGCTGCGCCAGATCGGCGCGCGCGACGAGGCCAAGCGCCTGGACGGCATCGGCCGCTGCGGCCGCCAGCTGTGCATTGCCAGCTGGCTACCGGAGGGGAGACCCGTCAGTCTCTCGCTCGCGAAGGCGCAGGGCCTGTCGCTGAATCCCGTGCAGATCTCCGGCCCGTGCGGTCGCCTGCTCTGTTGCCTGCACTACGAGCACGATTTCTACGTGCAGCAGCGCAAGCGCTTCCCGAAGGAAGGCAAAACGATCCAGACCGCCGAAGGGAACGCGCGCGTCGTGTCCGTGGACATCTTCCGGGAGCGGGTCACACTCCGCGCTGATGACGGGGCCACCCGCGTCGTCGCGCTCGAGCAGCTGCGATTGTAGTGGGGGGGGCGAAGTTCTACCTCACCACCGCCATCGATTATTCCAATGGCGATCCCCACCTGGGGCACGCCCTGGAGAAGGTCGGCGCCGACTGCATCGCCCGCTACCGGCGGCTGCGCGGCGAGCAGGTCCACTTCGTGATGGGAATGGACGAGCACAGCCAGTCGGTGGTTCAGGCGGCGGAGCGCGCCGGTGTGACGCCGCGCGAGTGGGTCGATCGGATGACCGCGACGTTCGCCGACTACTGGCGGCGGCTGCTCTGCAGCAATGACGATTGGATCCGTACGACCGAGCCGCGCCACATCCGCGCTGTGGTGGCGCTGCTCGAGCGCATCCAGGAGCGGCGCGCCGACGACCTGTTCGTGGCGGACTACGAGGGCCTCTACTGCACCGGCTGCGAGGAGTTCAAGCAGGGCGCGCAGATCGTGAACGGCCGCTGCATCGAGCATCCCACGCTCGAGCTGGTGGCCACGAAGGAGCGCAACCATTTTTTCCGGCTGAGCGCCTACGGGCCGCGCCTGCTCGCGCTGATCGCATCGGGCGCGTTCCGCGTCGAGCCGGCGATCCGCCGCAACGAAGTCGTGCGGCTGATCGAGGCCGGGCTGCAGGACGTGTCCATCTCACGACAGCGGCTCCCGTGGGGGATTCCCTTCCCCGGTGACGCCGAGCAAACGGTGTACGTGTGGTTCGACGCGGTCATCAACTACCTCTCCGCCACCGGGTTTCCCGACCCCCGGTACGAGCGGCTCTGGCCGGCCGACCTGCACGTCATCGGGAAGGGGATCACGCGATTCCACTGCACCCTCTGGCCGGCGATGCTGCTCGCCGCCGGGATCGAGCTGCCGCGCCAGGTGTGGGCCCACGGCTACGTGCATTGGGAAGGAGTCAAGATGAGCAAGACGGCCGGCACGGCGGTCAGCCTCGACGCGGCCATCGAGCGGCACGGCGCCGACGCGTTGCGGTATTTCCTGCTGCGCGAAGTCGGGTTCGAAAACGACGGCAACTTCACCTGGGAGCGCTTCGACGCGCGCTACACCGCAGACCTCGCCGACACGTTCGGCAATCTCGTGTCACGGTCCTTATCGATGGTGGAGCGTTACCGCCAGGGCGTCGTCCCGGACGCCGCTGCCGCGAACTCACCACTCGAACGCGCGGGGCAGGAAGCTACGCTCGCGTACACGCAGGCGATGGATGCAAACGAGCTGCAAGCAGGTGCGACGCGCATCATCGAGCTCGCCTCGCGGGCGAACCGCTACGTGGAAGAGACCGCCCCCTGGAAACTCGCCAAGGACAAACGCGACCCGGAGCTCGACCAAGTGCTGGCGAGTTTGGTGCGCACCGTCGCGCGACTGGCGCTGCTGTCCGTTCCGTTCATTCCTGAAAAGGCCGCCGCGATTTGGACCGCGCTCGGCGCCCCGCGGAATGTCGGCGACCTTCGGCTCGCGGACACCACCAACCTCTCGGTAACTGGATGGCGGGTGTCCAAGTTGGCCCCCTTGTTCCCCAAGGACGCCCCGGGCTAGGGCCTCCCTCGCTGCCCCGAAAGGACGTGACGGAGCGCACATTCTCCAGATTTGACGCGGGTCTGCACCGCATCTTATGTTTGCATCCCCATATGAAGAAGAAGCAGGCAGACCGTCGCTGGACCGTCATGCTGGTCCCTCACGGCTCGGGTTCCTCCCGCGCCGTAGAAGTCTCGCAGACCGTCGTCAAGGCACTCGTCGGTATCGGCAGCGTTGTCGCGCTGCTGTTCCTCGTGCTGGGCGGCACGGCGCTGTCGCGCGGTGTCAGCGTCACGCGCAGTCGCGCGCTCGAGCGCGAGAACCAGCTGCTCGCGAGTGAGATTCAGCGCCTGCGCGAGCGCCTCGCCGGCCTGCGCGACACGCTGAACGTGTTCGGCGAGCGCGAGCAGGCGTTGCGGCTCCTCGCCGGGCTCTCGCCGATTGACAAGGATGTGCAGCAGGCGGGCATCGGGGGCCCCAGCGGTCAGTGGTTCGAGCGCGACAGCCTGGCGGCCGCGGGTGCGAACGGGCAGGCGGCGCTCGCCGCGCGCGTCGACATGGATCAGCTCACGCGCCGCGCCAACATCCTCGTGCACTCGCTGAACGAAGCGTACGACTCCGCCTCGAGCCAGCGCTCGCGCTACGCCGCGATGCCGTCCATCATGCCGACCAAGGGCTGGTTGACGAGCGCGTTCGCGCGTGAGCGCGTGCATCCGATTCTGCACTTGGCGCGCCCGCACGAGGGCATCGACGTCTCCGCGCCGATGGGCATGGAGATCGACGCGCCCGCCGCCGGCATCGTCACCGAAGTGACGTGGATCGAAGGCTACGGCAACACGCTCAAGATCGATCACGGCTACGGGCTCGTCACGCGCTACGCGCACTGCTCGAAGATTCTGGTGGTGCGCGGGCAACGCGTGAAACGCGGCCAACCAATCGCGAAGGTCGGCTCGACGGGGTTGTCGACGGGACCGCACCTGCACTATGAGGTATGGGTGAACGGCCACCCGGCCGATCCGATGAAGTACGTGCTGCCGGACGCGATCGTGGATTGACTTGAGCTATCCCGTCGTTCGCTGTTGACCTTGGCCGGAGGCCGCCATGAGCGCCTCAGTGAATGGCCGCACGATCGTCACCGTTGTCTCACTCCTTCTCGCTGTCAGCAGCTGCAAATCCTTCCGCCCGGCTCCCGTCGTCCCCGCCAATGGCAGCGAGCGCATCCTGATCACCGAGGCCATGATCGCCCGCTCCGGGGGACAAACCGCTTGGGAGGTCCTGCGGCGCGAAGTCCCGCAGATGTCCTACGGAGAGAATCGCAACGGGCAGGCGACCGGGATGGGGCGGCGGGGCCGCAGCAGCCTCCTCCTCAAAGAATCGCCCATGCTCTTCATTGACGGCGTGCGCATCCAGGAGCTCATCACGCTCCAGCAGCTGCCTGCGTCCACCGTCCTGAGCATCGAGGTGCTCACCGGCGCGGAAGGGACCACGTATTACGGCACGGACGCCGTCGGCGGCGTCATTCTCGTGCGGACAAAGAAGGGTTAAAAAAGGAGGGGGCTGAACGCCCCCTCCTCCGTTCTGCTGCCTCATCAGCCCGACGTTAGGGCAAACGATCCAGACACTGCTGGAAGTTCGGATTGTTCTGCTCGTCCAGCGGTATCGGGAAGTTCACATCTGTCCCGTACGTCAATCCGTTCTTGAAGTACACCCCCGTTGGGAACACGCTGGCGTCGGGCCGGCCGTAGCCGCCTCGAACGCCGACCGCCCGCTCCAACCTCCGGAGATCATTCAACCGGTGTGCCGTCCCCCACAGCCAGCGGGCGCGCTCGCTGAAGAGCAGGTCGACGGCTGCCGTCGGGTTGGCGGGATTGGTCAGCGCCGCCATGGCCGCAACGGGCCTCGGTTGATCGGCTGGAGTCGTCGTCCCTTGTACGCCGGCGAGAATGTACGAGGGCGGCGACGCCCGGAGCCCGTTCAGCTGAGCCATGAACCCCGTCGTATCGCCCCGGCCCAACGCTGCCTCGGCCTGGATGAGACGCGCCTCCAAGCCGGTGGCCAGCGTGATAGCTGCCTTTTCATCCGTATACCGCAGCTGATCCCACTGCTCTGTCGAGGCATCGAATCCCTTATTGTTCGCCGGGACACGCGTGAACGGAGTGCGTGGATCCAGGACAGTTTGCCACGGGAATCCAGCTCCGCCTTCCCCGTTGGCAACGCCGTACCGCTTGAACTTCCGCATGCCGCTGTAGACGCCGTTCTGCTGACGGGCCGTGTTCAGGTCATGCTGGATCAGGTACGAGAATGTCGTGGGGATGTTGGCGACGGACGCTACGGTGTCCGCGTCGGCGAGGCGACCCATGTCCCACAGCGTCCGCGCCTTCCCCACACGCGCGAATCGCTGCATCTGCAGCTTCGCCGCCGTGTCCGAAGCAGTCACCGGCGCCAGCGCGTTCGCGCGGATCAACGCCTGATCGAACAGATAGAGCGCCGAATCCAGCATCTGTGCCGTGGTGAGCTGCGACCCGTTCAGCACTGACCCGTCGGGGTTGGGATAGCTGAGCGGCACCCCCGAGCAGTAGTTCTCAGCGAAGAACACACGCGTGTACGCTGCCAG
>QHTY01000035.1:1373-7425 GCA_003220985.1 Gemmatimonadota bacterium | reverse complement strand
GGCGCTGGCGCTCGGACTCAAGCCGATCGTACTGGTCAACAAGATTGACCGGCCTGATGCGGAGCCACTGCGGGTGCACGACGAGGTGCTGGAGCTGCTGATGGACCTGGAGGCGTCGCCTGAGCAGTTCAACTGCCCTTTCCTTTATACATCCAGCCGGGCGGGGACCGCGACGCTCGATCTGAAGAAAGCAGGGAAGGATCTGAAGGCGCTGTTCGAGACGATTCTGGACACGATCCCCGCACCGAAGGCAAATCCGGACGGACCTTTCCAGATGCTGATCTCAACGCTCGACTATTCGTCCTATCTGGGACGGATCGGCATAGGGCGGATCGAGCGCGGCCGTATCCACGTGGGTGACACCGTCGCGTTACTGCCGATCGGCGAACCGGGTCCTGTGGGCGACGGCAAGTTCGAGCAGGCGCGCGTGGTGAAGCTTTTTGCATTCGAGGGTCTTGAGCGTGCGGAGCTCGAGACGGCTGCGGCGGGCGAGATCGTCGCCATTGCCGGGCTTGCCGGTGTCGAAATTGGGAAAACCGTGACCGCGCCTGATCATCTCGACCGGCTGGCGGGCATCGCGGTCGAGGAGCCGACCATCTCGGTCGACGTGCTGGTCAACAATTCGCCCTTGGCCGGGCGCGAGGGCAAGTACGTGACCGGCCGGCAGCTGCGCGAGCGGCTGTATCGCGAGCTGGAGCGCAACGTCGCGCTGCGCGTGGAGGACACGGACACACCATACGCCTTCACTGTATCGGGGCGTGGGGAGCTGCATCTGGGCATCCTGATGGAGACGATGCGGCGCGAGGGTTACGAATTCCAGGTCAGCCGGCCACGGATCATCCCGCGCGAGGGGCCGGACGGCGAGCGGCTCGAGCCGTACGAAGAGTTGATGATTGACTGCCCGGAGGGGTATGTCGGCGTGGTGATGGAGAAGCTGGGACCGCGCCGCGCGACCATGCTCGATATGAAGAATCCCGGGTTGGGGATGGTGCGGATGCGGTTCAAGATCCCGGCCCGTGGGCTGCTGGGGTACCGCTCGGAATTCTTGACGGATACGCGGGGGACGGGGATCATCCACCACCGCTTCTTCGAGTATGATTTGTGGGCCGGTCCGCTGTCGGGGCGGAACCGGGGGGTGATGGTAGCGGACCGGGAGGGGGTGGTGGTGGCGTACGCCCTCTTCAATCTTCAGGAGCGCGGTACGATGTTCGTACAGCCGGGAGATCCGGTCTATGAGGGGATGATCATCGCGGAGCACGTCCGCCCGGGTGATCTCGACGTAAATGCCACCAAGGAAAAGAAGTTGACCAACATGCGCACTACCGCGGCGGACGAGATGATTATCTTGGAGCCGCCACGCCAGATGACCTTGGAACTGGCCTTGGAGTACATCGAGGACGACGAGCTGATCGAGGTGACGCCGTCGTCGGTGCGGCTTCGCAAACGCCTCCTGGGCGCGACCGAACGCCGCAAGCTGGCCCGGAGCGAGAAGCGCGCCCTCGAGGAGTAGGGTAGGGCAAGGGGGGGGTCCTGGAGCAGTCGTTCGACGTAAACCTCAGCCGGAGGTGGCAATGCTGGCCCGTGAGACGTCGACTCATTGGTCGCTCAAGCGCAGGAGCGACGAAGTCGACGAGGAGTTCGGAGAATTCGAAGAGGACAAGGAACTCGACGAAGACTTCGATGATGAGCTGGACGAGGACGATCTCGACGACGAGGATGTCGACGAAGACGATTACGACGATCTCGACGACGAGTTCGACGACACGGATGAGGACGACTTCCGGCCCAAGAAGGGACCGAAACGAGAATGGGAATAGGGGTTAGGGGCTCGGGGCTGGGGAACACCCGAGACGGAAAGATCGCGGGTTTTCCCAAGCCCCCAGCCCCGCATTTCAGGGGCGACGCTTTTCGCGCAGCGGTTTTTCGTAATCGAACAACTCCGTCGGCGTGATCCGAAGTGCCGCGCAGAGGCGCTCGATGGTGTCCGCATGGATGAGCCGGAAGCGGCCGTTGGGGCGCGTCAGGCGGTAGATCGTGTTCAGGCTGAGACCCGTGTACTTGGCGATGGCATAACCCGTCAGGCCGCGCTCCTGGAGCAGCTGGCGAAGGCGTAACCGCACCAAGCCCTTGCGGCGCATATAGACCTTCCTGCCCTGATACGTCGCCATGTGTCCTCCCCGCATCATGATTCATAGCTCAGTTATACCATGCATGTGCACTATAACCCATATCTATATGATATCGGGCAACGGGTCATATTGCATGATGTAGGGCAAAATGACCCCCATCCTCGGAAAACCCCTTGGGGGCTAACTACCGAGAACGGCCGGGGATAGCCCCTAACGCTACTCCGGCAGGACTCTTGCTTGTGGTCGGGCATCCGCCACGAGGCTTTGGGGGGGCAGTGAGGAATCGCACAGGATTCACGTTCATCGAGATGATGATCGTTTTGGTCATCGCGGGCTTGGTGTACACCATCGCCGCGCGGCCGGTGCGGGGGGCGTTCGTCGCCGCCTCGCGCCGCGCCGCGGTGCGCGAGGTGACCGCCTATCTGTTTCGCGCCCGCATGATCGGGATCCAGCAGAGCCGCCGCGCGTGGCTCGTGCGGAGCGGCAACGTCCTCAAGATCGTGGTGGATTCGTCCGGCACGAAGGTGCAGATCGGGACCACCATCGACATGAATCTCCGCTATGGCGCAACGCTGACCGCGACGCCGAAAGACAGCATCGAGTTCGATCCGCGAGGGTTCGTGGTACTGCCGGCATCGACCCCGAAGCTCATTGTCACCAAGGCGCCCGCTGCCGATACGCTGTGCGTGACCGGCCTGGGCCGCATTGCCGTGAGGGGGTGCTGACCATGGTTGGTCGACTACTTCGACGCGTGCGGCGTGCGCTCCGGCGCATCGGCAGCTCGCGCGGCGGCTTCACGATCATAGAACTGATCATCGCCGTGATGATCTTCACCGTTGGGCTGCTGGCGATGGCGGGGACCGCCTCGCTCATCATGATGACGATTACCGGCTCGAAGACGCGCAGCGTCGCGGCGACGGTTGCCGAGTCGCGGTTCGACCGGATGCGCGCGCAGGGCTGCGTGGCACACACCAGCGGCAGCGCGGTCACGCGCGGGATCCGGGAAGACTGGAGTGTCAAGACGTTGGCGCGGGCGGATGACGTGACCGTCGTTGTCACCATGCTCAGCAACCACCGGGTTCGGACGCAGGCATTCCGGAGCTATATCCCATGCTGACCGCCACGGTGCGCCGGCGTCGCGCGGGATTCACGCTTGTCGAAATCCTCGTGGTTCTGGTGCTCATGGGGATCTTCTCGGCCGCCATGGTGACGTTGCTGCTGCGCCAGCAACGCTTCTACAACAGCACCACCCAAGTCATCCTGACCCGGCAGCAGATCCGCCAGGCCACGTTCATGCTGCCCGCGGACCTGCGCGGCATGTCGCGCGCGGGCGGCGATCTCGCGGTGATGACCGACTCTTCGATCGAGTTCCGGTCGGTGTTCGGCACCTCGGTCGCGTGCATGGTAAACGCCGCGGGGGCCTGGTTCTCGACGGTGCCCGTCCAGCTGGCCAAGGGCTCAGCGATGACCAATTGGAAAATCCCGCCGGCGCTCAACGATTCCGTCGCTCTGTACGACGACGGCGCGAGCATCGGCGGCCAGGATGACGGCTGGCGGTTCGCCCGCATCACGGCGATCCCCTCGTTGGTGACGGGGGACAACGTCACCGGCTGTCCCAGCTCGTCCAAGCTCGTGCAGGTATCCGATCTCACGGCGAGCAATCCGAGCTACCACATCGCAATTTCTCCGGCGCCGACGGCGACGACGCTGCAGGGAGCGTCGATTCGGTTCTTCCGGCACGTGCACTACAGCCTGTACAAGTGGGCGACGGACGGCAAATGGTATCTCGCCTATTACGACTGCGTGCCGTTTCGTGCGCCCGTTTGCACTACGCCCCAGCCGATCGCCGGCCCGCTGCGCCCGTATGCGGCGCCCGGCACGACGAGCGGGCTGGAGTTCACCTACTACGATTCGACCGGGGCCGTGACCGCCGTGAAGGCCCAGGTTGCGCGGATCAGCGTGGTGGCGCGGGGGCAGGGCGAGACCACGATCAACCTTACGGGGGCGGCCCCGATCCCGCTGCGCGATTCGCTGCGGATCGAAGTCGCGCTCCGCAATCGCAATTGAGGAACGAGGCCATGAAGCGTTACGTCAAGCGGACTCTTGGGTCGGAACAGGGTATGGCGCTGCTTGCCGCCCTGGGTGGGATCATTCTGATCGGCGTCATCATTGCGGGGGTGCTGTTCTCCGTCACGCAGGACTATCGCATCAGCGACAACTCGCTCCGCCAGTCGCACGCTACGGCGACCGCTGAGCTCGGGTTGAACCGGATTCTGGTCGACTGGAGTCTCGCCGACAATCAGCGGCTCAAGACGGGGGACACGCTGAAGCGTGCGTTCACCGCGTCGGGCGGCGGCATCGCAAACGTCACGGTGACGCGCCTACCGGGCCCCTTTTTCTGGGCGGTCTCGGAAGGCATGTCCGGCCTGACGCGCAGTTCGTTCGTGGCGCGCCGCCGCTACGGCATGCTGCTGCGTCTCGATTCGCCGAACATGAACTTCATGGGCGCCATCACGACCCAGGGAAATACGACCATCAACGGCAACGTCACGGTCAACGGCAACGACGCGGGGCCCGCGGGCTGGGCGAGCTGTACGACGGGTTCCAACGTTGCCGGCGCCGCGATTTCGCCCACGACGACCGCGACTGTCAACGGTAGCGTAACGGTGAACGGCAACCCGCCGGTGCTGACGACGCCCGCGGCCAGCGACACGAACACGTACTTCAACTACGGCAACTCGACCTACTCGTCGCTCGCCAGCAGCGCGAACCTCGTGTATCCGGGCGGCACCACCTTGAACGGTGTGCTGCCGATCGCCGCGGGCCCGACGTGTGTCGCCAGCCTGATTCCCGCCAACTGGGGCGAGCCGAATCACGCCGTACCGGCCAGCCCGTGCGAGACGTATTTCCCCATCATCCACGTGCTGGGAAACCTGAACGTCAACACCGGCCGAGGGCAGGGAGTGCTGCTCGTCGATGGTGATATGACCGTCGCGGGGAACTTCGTGTTCACGGGAGCCGTGATCGTTCGTGGGGGACTCAAGATGTCGGGTACCGGGAACAAAATCACCGGCGCGGTAATGGCGGCGAGCGTGCAGGTCGATGACAACGTCTCGCTCAGTGGTAATACGGGCATCCAGTACTCGTCGTGCGCGCTGCTGGCGGCGCTTTCGGCGAACGCGTACCCACGCGCAGCACGGCAGCGGGGCTGGGTTGACGTCTTCTAAGGGTTGAAGGAACCGAAAAGGGAGTGGAAGTAGGGCATATGCGGAGAGGCTAAGCGATGACGAGAGGCGCTTAGCCTCTTGCCTTTGGGAGGCGATGCACCGCCGCTGGACCGCGCCCCCCCTCGCAGCCCGATGCCGCGAGCGCGAGCAGGACGAGGCCGACGCGGCGCGTCGTCGCTAGCGACTCAACCAAAAGTTGAGCTTCACCAGGAACACATTCGTGGGCCGGTCACGAAACAGATCAGTCGCCATGTCGCGCTGCATGTCGAAGGTGCCGTCGTAGGGCACGTAGCCGGAGCGGCTCTGCGTCCACACCAGAAACATGGTGGATCCGGGCCGATACTCCCAGCGCAGCACCGCCTTCACCTTGAACGAACGCGTTCTGAAGTCGGGCCGGTATAGGGCGAACTCGGCGGCCGGGCCCGCCCCGTCCGGGTCGACGCCGAGGCAGCGATCCGGACCGGCGCTGCCACACACCGTGGTGTCTCCCGGCGTGATGGTCGAGCCGTTGCCCTGGCCGTACTCACTGAACGAGTAAGTCCGCCGCGCGCGCAGCTCCTTGTAGCGATCATAGGCGCCCGAAAACGTGAACGGCTGCGCGTAGAGCTCGAAACTGAGCAGCGGCGAGAACGTGGCGTTGGCGCGAACCGTCACGTAGGCGCTGCGTTGCCGGAGCTCGGCGAAGACGTACCGCCT
>QHTY01000035.1:0-1306 GCA_003220985.1 Gemmatimonadota bacterium | reverse complement strand
TGGGTCGCAGCGTGAGCTGTGGCAGCACATTCACCAACCAGCCACCCGCATCGTCACCGGAGTACGACAGGAACGCGTATCCGCTCGCGTGCTTGCGCGTGTCGGTAGTCAGCGTGCCACTGCCGTACCAGGCCCGCGGCGTTGCGGCGAGCGGTCCGCCGCGGGTTAGTCGGTCGTCGAGCACTGGCATCTCGTACTTCGCGGTCCAGTTCACCGTCCAGAAGTTGCGCAGCTGGGCATATCCGAAGCCACCCAGGTCGCGCTGGATCGCGTCGCCATCGTAATTCCAGCTCGGACCGAACGTGACGTACGCATACCCCTGGCGGAACCATGGGCCCGGCTTGGTCCAGCGCCGACCGAGTGCGGCGGCGGCGGAGATCAAGTCCACGCGCTTCTGGAAGCCGAGGTCGTTCACGTCGAACCCCGGCGTCGTCGTGCTGGCTGCGAGTCCCCAGCGCCAGGTCCCCGCCACCTTGTTGAGATACAGGTCGGCGGTGACCCCGGTGAGCGAAGTCCGCGTGGGATCGTAGCGGAACGCCTGCGCGTCGGGGCGCGTGTAGTCGCGGTTCGACGAGCGCTGCGTGCGCTGGATCGCCAGCGTGTCGCCCGCGAGAAACGAGCCTCCCACACTCGCGGCGAGCGTGTACGTGTTCCGGCCCCAACGGTGGAAGAAGTCTACGCCGCCCCCGTACGCCGCCGTGGGGAGTTGGTCGAAGACGGGCGCGTCGAGACGGCGGTTCGCGGTCGTGCCGAGCGCTCCGATCGTCGTGTTCCCGTCGGCGGAGGTGTGTTTCATGCGGCCCACGAAGTAGTTCGTCAGCGGCTCGACAGGGTCGCTGTAGCGGGCACCGCTCGCGGCGTCGAAAACGGTCGCGCGCTCCCGTTCGGTGAGCGCCTCGAGCAGCCCCATGGACCAGCCGGTGGCAGTCCGCCCGCTCAGCTTTGCGGCGCCGAGAATCGTCGTACCCGCCGGCATGTCCGTGTAGTCGCCGGGCGACGTGGGCTCGAGCTGCGGCTCGCGGCCGATCCGGCGCGAGTAAAAGAAGAGCGGCGTGCCGCCGAAGTGAGTGACGCCCCCCCCGTCGCCGCCGAACTCGAAAATCTCGGCGCCCTCGACGAAGAAGGGGCGATGCTCATCGAAGAAGTCTTCGAACGCCGTGAGGTTCACCTTCGCCGGGTCGAGCTCGACCTGGCCGAAGTCCGGATTCACCGTGGCGTCCAAGGTGAGACTCGAGGTGACGCCGTACTTCACGTCTCCGCCGGCGTTGTGGAAGTAGCTGGCTTTGCCGTCGAACGGGTTGTCGAG
>QHTY01000324.1 GCA_003220985.1 Gemmatimonadota bacterium | reverse complement strand
GCGTTCTCGCGCGTGAAGACGAGCACGCTGAACCGCATGCCGTTGAACTCGACGGACGGCTCGGGGAAATCGAAGCTGAACTTCTGGAATGCGCGCCCGCGCGGCGGCACGAAGACTTCGCTCGTGGACGTGAGCGGCAGCACGGGGGCGGTGGGGCGGGTGGGGACAGGAATCATCGCACCAGCGCCCGCCGCTCCGACCACCTTCAACCAGTCTCGACGCGAGAGAGGATCGATGGAGAAAGCTTATCGTGTTGACTGCTGCGTTCAAGTGCAGCACTGTTGCCTGCGTGAATAGCCGGACACCGCTCTCGCCGTCCGCTCTGCGCCGCCGCGCGATCTTTCTCCCCGCTGTCGTCGTGCTGACGGTATGGCTTCTCAACGTGATCGCCCTCCGAACCCACGTCGGACCCCAGCATGCAGGTTTTTGGATGTTCATTTTCATCTCCGCGAGCGCGGTGCTCGTGTGGTCGCTGGGATGGCGCGCCAAACACAGCGGGGTACCGCCGTGGCGGACCGTCGCCACGACGGTGACAGCCACCGTCGTGTGGTTCCTCTTGAGCGGAGCGCTTCCCGAACTCGGCATGGAGCCGAAGATCACAATTGGCGATCGGGGCACACGGCCGGGCGGAGGGTTCACGCACAGCATCAGCAATGCTTTTCAGCGGGCGCAGCTCGAGACGTTGCAGGCGCGGGCGCAACAGCTCGGGCCGAGCGGCGCGTTCGCCGAGTTCTCGTGCGGCGACTCAGTTCCGGACTTTCGCTTCGAGTTGACGCTCGAGCCGGCTGGAGAGTACAACGAGCGCTTGATTGACGTGGCGTACACCCCGCGCCTCGACATCGGAGGGGCGGATCGCTGCCTGAGTTTCGGTCTTAAGTTTCGGGCTCTCGTACCTGTTCGACACCACCGTTGCTGAGATCGATCATGGTCCGCCCATCGACTACGGCTACGTCAACCCGAGTACGGGCGAGAAACGCGGGCCGTACATCCGGGGACCAATCCGCAAGCCGATCTGCCGTTGCGATCTCAGGCGCTCGGGGCGCGAATGGGTAGCTTGGTCGCAGCAGGCTGCGGACGCGCTGCGCTGATGCGGCGGCGCGAGTTTATTCGGACTGCCGGAACGGCCGGGCTTGCGGTGCTGGGTCCTCCACTCACTCCACGGCGCAGCGCACGCCTCGCTGACGCCCACGTCGAAGTCCTGCTGGACGAGCCAATCGGCACCATCGCGCCCGAGATCTACGGGCACTTCACCGAACACCTGGGCGGCGTGATCTACGATGGCGTCTGGGTCGGAGAAGGCTCGAAGGTCCCGAACGTAGCCGGCGTGCGGCGCGCGCTCGCCGACGCGTTGCGCGTGATCAAGCCGAGCGTGATCCGCTGGCCGGGTGGCTGCTTCGCCGATTCCTACGACTGGCGGGACGGTGTCGGCCCGCGGGCGCGGCGCCCGCGGCGCACCAATTTCTGGATTGACGACCCGCGTTACAAGGATCTGGGTATCGTCCCCGCGACTTACGACCCCAACGAGTTCGGCACGAGTGAGTTCCTGCGTTTCTGCCGCCTCGTCGGCGCGCAGCCGTATCTCGCGGTCAACGTCCGGTCGCTGCCCTCCCGCGCGTTTTGGGAGTGGCTCGAGTACTGCAACTCGCCCGCGGGAAGCACGACCTGGGCGGACGTCCGCGCCGCGGGAGGAGACCGCAACCCCTTCGGCGTCGTCTACTGGGGTGTGGGGAACGAGTCGTGGGGGTGCGGCGGCAACTTCACGCCGGAGGGGTACGCGTCCGAGTACCGTCGCTTCGTGACGTGGGCGGTGCCGCAATACGGCGTGGATCTACGGTTCGTCGCCTCGGGTCCGAACGGTGGAGACCTCGAATGGACGCGGCGGTTCTTCGCCGCGATGGCCGAGCGCGGCTCCCTGGACCGGGTGTGGGGTTGGGCACTGCACCACTATTGCAGCGCCGGCGACGCCGGAGCCGACGCGGTGGCGTTCGACGACCGCGGCTGGTACGAGCTGCTCGCGAGTGCGGACCGCATGGAGGGACTCGTCACCGCCCACTGGCAGGCCATGCGGCAGGCGGACCGCGAGCACCGTGTGAAGCTCGTCGTGGACGAGTGGGGCGCGTGGCACCGCACGGCGCCGCTCGTCGATCCGTCGCACCTCTTCG
>QHTY01000034.1:2781-14999 GCA_003220985.1 Gemmatimonadota bacterium | reverse complement strand
GAGCTGGCGCCGCGCGACTACGTCGGTACAGCCTTGACGCTCCAAACCTGTCTGGGATTTCTCCTCACGTGTGCGACGATTTACTTGTTACCGAACATCGCCGGAGCGATCGGGTGGCGCTGGAGCATGAGTGTCCTGGCGATCGGGCCGGTGATCGGGGTCTGGGCCATGGTCCGGTTGCGTGGGCGGCCCGAAGCGAGCCAGTTGGCGGGTGGTGCACGTTAGGGCACGATAAAAACACCAACCTCACCATCGTAGTCGTCGGGGCTGCGTCGTGTGCCTCCCGGCACCAGCCAGGGTCCCCCGTCACGTCGGACGTTGATGCGGTGCATGCCGCTCGAGATCCGGAACGTGCCGACCCAGGATTCGTGATCAGCGGGATCCCGGGACAACGGTACAGGCTGCCGACTGTGAGCGCCTGGGGTGCATAAATGGTGAGCAGCACGTCGTCGGGCCGAGTCTGAATCGCCAGTCGCGTCTCCGTCCCATCGGATCCGATGGGCGCCGGCGCTTCGGTCGATAGGATGGGCGGTGCGGGCTTACGGACGCGGATCGTGCCGACGCGCAACGCGGCGGTGACATACCGGCCGGCGATGCTGCCGCTCACGACATCCGTGGGATAGCGGCCGGCAGACAGGACAAAGGCGGCTTCGGGGTTGATGGTCACCGTCGCGCTGCCCTCTCCGAACACGCCGCGCCCGCCACCGCGGCTCCAGATCCGCGCGCCGACCACTCCCTCCAGCACGATCCCGCCTCTCTGCCAGCGGCCCGAAGACCGCACGTCCGTGTAGGCGGTATCACCGACGAAGGAGCGGTCGAGCGAGACGAACATCGTCCTGTTGTTACGCAGCAGCCAGAGACCCGTCGCAAGGACGACCACGCGTCGAGGTGTGCCTCGGAAGAAGGAGCGACCCACAGTGGCGCCGAACCAGGCGCCGTGGTCGTCGGCCATCAGGTGAACGCGTGCTTCTGCTTCGCTGTGACTGAAGCTCGCGATGTTCGCGTACTGGCTGGATCCGGCCGACAGGCCGAGCTCACTCCGCCAGTGGCGTGCAAGCGGGGCGAACCAGGAGCCGTGGGCGGAGCCGTCGAGACTGTGGCGGCCGCTCTCGAATCGGAGATACGTGCCCCGTGCGCTCACCAAGCCACGGCCGCGCGGGTGTTCCCACCAGATCGTCGGCGAAATGGACGCCGCGGCGGACCCCAAAAAGCCATCGTAGCGAACCCCGGAAATCCCGGCTTCGACGTTCGCCGCGATTTGCGCGACTCCTTGATGGACGCTGGCCTCCACTCCGCACGCCAGTGCGATGAGGGCGAGCGTCCGCACAGATGTGCTGCGACTACGGGCGACGGGGGGGCGGGGGGGGGGCGCCGGGATTGTGCAAACCGGCGAATACATCGGTGGCGCCGACGTTCACACGCACCGACGTCGCCGCGCCGGGCGGCGCACCGAGGGCAATGTCGCGCTCAACCGCGCGGCGGAATTCCACGAGATCGGCATCACGGGCCTTGGGGGCGAGGGCGAGCACGGCAGCAGCGGCGCTGTCGAGGGGGACGCCGTTTGCGACCAGGTCGGCAAGCACGGACAGGGCCATCGTCAACGGGTGCCGGCGCACGCTGCGAAGATTGGCGAGGACTTGCGGCTTCGCGCCCGCGCGCAACGCGGCGACGCCGGCCTCGAGCTCAGGTACTGATGCCTCGGTGCCGAGCGCGGTGCGCGCCACGCCGAGATCCGCCGACAAGCGGCGCACGGCGGCCACAATGCGCGCACCCGGTGCGGCCTTCGTCGCGCCTTCCAGCGCGCGCTGAATCAGCGGCTCCGTGGGAAGTCCCACGCGACTCGCCGAGTCCATGACAGTCGCGACCTGCGCACGCGTGTCCGGATCGAGGCGGTCGAGGCGCGGATCCGTCCCGACTTGTGCGGCGACGAGCAACAGGGCGAGCATCATGATCCTTTTCCTCCTACCGTAACCACTGAGCTCGGCTTGCCGAACTCGTCATCCGGGGGCGGAACTGTTGGCGCGCCGGGATCGGCACGCCATTCGGCGCCATTCACCAGATATGCGTAGCGATAGCGTCCCGGCGCCAGTTGGACGACTGTCGCCCAGATGCCATTCGCAGTGCGCATCGGTGAACGCTTCGGGTCCCAGTCGTTGAAGTCACCGACGAGGGATACCGAAGTCGCCTGCGGTGCCACCAGCACAAACTGAAAGGTCGCGGACTCGGCCTCTGCGCTCCGGGACCAGGGCCGCCAAATGATCAACGACACCAACACGGCCGCTGCGGCGAGCCATGGCCAGATGCTGCGCGCTGGGGGTTCGGGCTTCGCGATCGCCTGCATCACCCGCGCGTCGAGGGCCGGATCGATCGCGACCGGACGGCGCAGCTGCTGGACTACGCGTTGCACGACATCCTCTTCGTGCTCAAACATGCTCGGCCTCTCTCAGGTAACGCTGGAGCTGTTCGCGCGCGCGCTTCACGCGCATCTTGAGCGCCGAGACGCCGGCGCCGGTCAGCTCCGCGATCGCTTCGTACTCCAAATCCTCGACGTGCTTCAACAAGAACGCCTCGCGGTACTCGGGCGCGAGGCGTGCGAGGGCGCGATCCACTGCGTCCGTCCATTCCAGGCGTTCGCTCTGGTCGGCGCGGGCGGCGCCTTGCAGGGCATCTGCGTCACGCACGAACATCCGGCGCCGCCGCGCGGCGCGGGCCCCCGTCGTCCGACAGCGATTGACCAAAATGCCATACAACCAGGCGCCGAACCGTGCGGGATCGTCGCAGCGCGCGAGCGAGCGATATGCGCGCACAAAGCTGTCCTGCAGCGCCTCCTCGGCGTCTTCGCGATCGCCGAGCATGTGCCGCGCGTAACGCCCCAGGCGATCGCGGTAGCGCGAAACCAGCGCGCCGTAGGCGCCGATGTCGCCGGCCCGGACCCGGCACACCAGCTCCGCGTCGCTTGATTCCACTCTCTCTATACCCATACTCTGCATAAATACGTCACAAAGACACCGTCAAAGCAAAGGCGTCGACCTTAGGAGCTGTGACGTCCGGTCTAACGAAATGGGTATGATATGCACCGGAGGAACTTGACGATGTCGAAATTGAGCCTCGCCCTGCTTGCCGTCGCTAGCATTGCCGCAGCCTGCTATCAGGACGAGGCCACGCTCGGCAGCCCCCAGTCCGTTGGAGCGACGGCCAAAGTCCTCCTCACCGACGCGCCGTTTCCGTTCGACTCCGTGCAGAGTGTCCAGGTATACATCGTGAGCATCGGGCTTTCGACACACCCGGACACCGGCACGTCCGCCGACAGCATGCACTGGGTCACGGTGGCGTCGCCGCACCGCCAGATCGATTTGTTGACGCTGCAGCAGGGATTGACCGACTCGCTCGGGATCGGACAGGTCACCGCGGATCAATACAAGGCCGTGCTCGTCACGATCAACGTCGACTCGTCGGCGGGGATCCGGTTCAAGAACGGATCGCGGGCCGTCCTGCGGTGGAACGGCTCCGGTCAGGAATCGTATGCGTCGTTCGTCGAGGCACCGGTCAACATCCCAGACACCGGTGCCGTCATTGTTCTGGACTTCGATGTCGGCCGGAGCTTCCAATACAACAACTGGGGCGATGGCGCGTTCGACTTCTTTCCATGGATCCGCGCGGTGAACCGGGCAGCCACCGGGAATATTGCCGGCACGGTCCGCAGCGATACCAGCACGGGCTCGGCTGGTCCAGTCGAAAGCGCGACCGTGACGGCGTGGGGCGGTGGTCCCGGCAACTGGTACATCCTGTCAACGGGAAAAACCGATGCCGCCGGGCACTATCGTCTCGCCTATTTGCTGCCCGGGACCTACATCGTGGGTGTGGATCCGCCGCCGGGACACAACTTCACGTCAGCGCTCGACTCCAATGTGGCCGTGAACCGGGGCTTCGAGACGGTACACAACGTGACGCTATCGGCGTTTCGTGGTGGGATCTTCATTCTCGGAGCGTCATCGATGCTGGTCAACCATACCAATCAGCTCGAAGCACGAGTTGTGACCGCCCAGCATCAACAGGATACGACAGCCGCGGTCGTCTGGTCGAATCTCGACACGGCGGTGCTGGGGCTTCGTGACAGTCTGCGATTTGCTTACGTCACGTCCAAACGCGCCGGCACCGGCCGCGTGGTTGCCGCCAGCGGATCGCTCGCAGACACGCTCGTGATTTCCGTCGCGCCCGACTCGAGCGCACCGGCACCGCACCCCTAAGACGCGCCGGCGCACGGCTATATTGCCCGGCCGTGAGTCGCGATTCACTCCCATCCCATCACCGCCCAGGCGGCGGATTTCGTAATCCGTGGGTTGCCGACGCGGTCCCCGGATTCGGCAGCCTGCTCAAGTGGATGCTCGTGCATCGTACGACGAAGGACCCGGACGGGTCGATCTTTGCTCGAGTCCACCCCACGTTCATCTCGCCCCGAGCACCCGCCTCGAAGCTCACCGTGACGTGGGTCGGCCACTCGAGTCTGTTGATCCAGCTCGACGGCGTGAACGTCTTGACGGACCCGATCTGGAGCGAGCGCGCATCGCCGGCGCAGTTTGCGGGGCCGCGCCGGTGGGTGGCGCCGGGGATCGCGTTCGACGATCTGCCGCCGCTCGATGTCGTGCTGCAGTCGCACAATCACTACGACCATCTCGACGCCGCCACCGTCGGGCGCCTGACACGAGCCCACCCCCAGGCCGTGTGGGTTCTGCCCCTGGGTCTCGCGTCTTTCGTCGAGCGTCGCGGTGGAAGTCAGGTGATGGAGCTCGACTGGTGGCAGGAGCGCACGATTGCATCGCTGCGCATCGCGGCGACGCCTGCGCTTCACTTCAGCAGTCGCAGCATCGGCGACCGTGGCGACACGCTCTGGTGCGGATTCGCGCTCGCGGGGAGCCACCGCGTCTTCTTCGCCGGCGATACGGGCTTTCACCCGGAGTTCGGCACGATTGGCGAGCGCTATGGCCCGTTCGATGTCGCGCTCATGCCGATCGGGGCGTACGAGCCGCGCTGGTTCATGCGTTACCTCCACATGAATCCGGAAGAAGCGGTGGAAGCGTTTCGCGCGCTCAAGGCGGGCGTGATGGTGCCGATTCACTGGGGCACGTTCAAACTCACCGACGAAGCGATGGACGAACCACCGGTGCGCGCGCGGGCCGCCTGGAAGGCTGCGGGGTTGGCGCCGGCTGGCTATCGCCAACTCGCGCATGGCGAGACACTGGTGCTAGACTAACGCGTGCATTCCCGACTCCTGCTGCTGTTGCTGATCACTACGGCGGCGTGTGCGCATCGCGCGATGCCGCCGCTCGCGGGCCCCTCTTCGGCGCCGGTGCTCGAGACGCCCGCGCGCGCGGCCATCATTGCCGCGCCAACGGCGGGCGATTGGAAAGGGCTCGGCGATGAAGCGATTGCCTTGCTTTCCCAGTACCTCCGCATCAACACGACCAATCCACCGGGCAACGAGATCGCAGCGGCGCGCTGGCTCGCGCAGGTGCTGCAGCGCGACGGCATCGAGGCGCGCATCTTCGAGCCGGCTCCCGGCAAGGCCAACCTCTACGCGCGGCTGGCCGGCGACGGTAGCGCGCGTCCCATCATCTTGTTGAACCACATGGACGTGGTGCTCGCCTCTCCCGAGTACTGGAGCGTGGATCCGTTCAGCGGGCTGATCAAGGACGGCTACATCTGGGGTCGCGGGGCGCTCGACATGAAGGGCGAAGCGATCGCGCAGGTCATGACGCTGCTGGCCCTGAAACGCGCACACGTGCCGCTCAAACGCGACATCATCTTTCTCGCGACGGCGGACGAGGAGATTGGTGCGGGCGTTGGTGCCGCCTGGATCGTCGAGCACCAGGCGGGCCTCGTCAAAGACGCCGAGTTTCTCTTGAATGAAGGCGGGTTGACGCGGTCCGACGAGAAGTCGCCGTTCTGGCTCGATGTGACGGCGCACGGGACCGCGGGGCATGGCTCGCGACCGACGCCGGACAATCCCGTCCACCGGCTCGTGCGAGCGCTCGATCGCATCGCCAATTGGCAGACGCCGCTCAGTGTGACGCCCGCCGTGGAGCGGTCATTTCGCGATCTCGCGGTCGTAGCGCGTGATACGATGGTGCGGCGGTGGCTCAGCGACATCCGGACCGCGCTGCGCGACTCCGAGGCGGCGCGGGCCATCACGGCCGACCTGACCTACAATGCCGTGCTGCGCAACACCATTTCGATCACGGGATTGAAAGGCAGCGACAAGACCAATGTCATTCCACCGGTCGCGACGGCGGCGATCGATGTGCGGCTGCTCCCGGGCCAGGATCCGGCGGCATTTCTCGCGGACCTGACGCGCGTGGTGGGCGATAGCGCCGTGACGATTCGCCCACAGGGGCCGAACTGGCCGGCGACCGAAAGCTCAACCGAAACCGAGATGTTTCGGGCCATCACCGCGGTGGCGCACGCCCGCGATCCCCATGCGCTCGTCGCGACGCTGATGCTCCCGGGATTCACCGATAGCCACTACTTCCGGCGCATGGGCATCACCAGCTACGGCTTGGGGCCGTTCCCGCTCACCCAGGGCGATTCCCGCGGCGTCCACGGAAACGACGAGCGCGTCAGTCTCGAAGCGCTGCGGGTTGGCGTGCGCTTCTACTACGACGTGGTGTCGCGCGTCGCGGCGAAGTGAAGCCTCAGCGAACGCCCGACGAGACTCCCGGCGACCGCGGCGGCGCGTTCTTCACATAGCGGTCGAACCAGTCGATCATCTCGGCGAGCGTGTGCAGCACGGACTCCCGTGCCACGTACCCGTGCGCTTCGTTGGGCAGCATCACCAGCCGCGCCGTCCCTCCCAGCCCCTTGATCGCGGCAAACAGCCGTTCCGAGTTGATCGGGAAGGTGCCCGAGTTGTTGTCGGCCTCGCCGTGCGTCATCAAGATCGGTTCGTTGATCGAGTCGGCATATACGAAGGGCGACATCCGCAAGTAGACCGGGCGTGCCTGCCAGAACGTGCGGTCTTCGTTCTGGAAGCCGAACGGCGTGAGCGTCCGGTTGTAGGCGCCGCTCCGCGCGATCCCGGCGCGAAACAGGTCCGAATGCGCGAGTAGGTTGGCGGTCATGAAGGCGCCGTAGCTGTGGCCGCCGATGCCGATGCGGTCGGCGTCGCCGACCCCGGCGTCCACAACGGCTTTCACCGCTGCGCGCGCGCTCATCACGAGCTGCTCGACGTAGTGGTCGTTCGCCGTGTCGCCGCCGATAATCGGCATCTTCGGGTCGTCGAGCACGGCGTACCCTTGCGTGAGGAAGAAGAGGTGTGACGGCCCGCGGATGATGTTGAAGCGGTTGGGCGCCGCCGAGACCTGGCCGGCCGCGCTCGCCGAGGCGAACTCGATCGGGTAGGCCCACATCACGACTGGAAGACGAGTCCCCGGGGTATAGCCCGGCGGCAGATAGAGCGTGCCCGAGAGTGGCACTCCGTCTTCGCGCGTGTACGTGAGGAGCCGCTTCTGGATCCCGGTGAGCTGCGGGGCGGGGTCCTTGAAGGCGGTGAGTGCCCGCAGGCTTGTCCCCTGCCGCACGAAGTAATTCGGCGGCTCGGTGCGCGACTCGCGCCTGGTGACGAAGCGCTTGGCGGCGTCGTCGAGCAGCGCGACGACCGCTTCGTAGTGGACCGTATCGGCGCGCCACAGTCGTTCGGTTTTCCGAGTCGTGAGGCTCAAGCGGTCGAGGAACGGCCGATCGCCCTGCGGCGAGGCGCCGGTGCCCGTGAAGTAGATCCAGTCGCCGCTCCGCTGCATCGCGAAGTCGCCAGCGGGTGTCATGCGCATGAGGGGGAATCCGGGGTCTGAGTACCGCTCCTCAGCGCTGCGATCGAAGAGTAGGAGGGGGGCGGTGCCCGGCTTAGTCGCGTCGACGATCCATGTCTTGACCCAGCGGCGCTCCCGGTCGTACTCCTGCAGGAATCCAATGCCCTGTGTGTCCCACGCCAGGCCGGCGTAGCGCTTCACGAGCCGCGCGAGCTCCGTGGGCTCTGCGGTGAAGGGCGCGGCGAGCGTGACGATGCGGTCCTGGTGCTCGACCTTGGTGCGTGGGTCGCCGCCGTCCAGCGCTTCGGCCCAGACCAGTGTCGCGGGTGTGCCGGGTCGCCAGTTGATAGCCCGCGGTCCGGTGCGGACGCCGCGGATCGGCACGCCTTCGCTCGAGGGCAGCGTCGCGATATGGTGCACGACGTCACCTTTCACGTTCCAGATCTCGATCTCCTGCGGGAAGCCGCCGGAGGGGACGAGGTAGGAGAAGGGGCGAACGATGCGCGCGATGAGCACGTGCTCGCCGCCGGGCGAGACGTCCGCACGCTCGAAGATGGCGGGCTTGCCGATGGGCGTGCGTGCCCCCGTGGCGGCGTCGACGTAGGCGAGCTGGGAGGTGAAGTAGTAGTCGAAGAGCTGCTCGTCGAAGTGATTCTTCAGGAGGTCTTCGAATGTTGGCGCCGGTGCCGCGCGGCCGCGGGTCTCCTGCGTCGTGGGGCCGACGGGCGTCGGTGGCGCGACGGGCGCCGGGCCTCGGGCCTCGGGAATGAACTCGCACAGCAGGCTGGTGCTCGAGGGCATCCACTGGCAGGGCGGGTTGCTCGTGGCGTTGAGCGTGGAGCCAGTGAGGGCGCGGGTCTGTCCGGTGGCGGCGTCGGCGACCCAGAGAACGAGCCCCGAGTCGCTAGTCTGGACGAAAGCGACGGTGCGACTGTCGGGCGACCAAATGACGTAGGACAGGGCCGCGGGCGTCGGGACGTTGACGCGCCGTTCGGTCCCGTCGGCGACGCGCTTCAGGACAAGACCCGTGATGCCGCCCGGGAGCTGTGGGCCCGAGGTACGCGGGTTGATGCGGTTCCCGGCGAGCCGCAGCATCGGCTGCGCCAGCTCGGCGATCGTCGGCATGCTCCGTTGCTCGAGCAGCAGCAGCCATTGCCGGTCGGGCGAAATGCTCGCCGCCGGCAACGGCGGCGCGTCCAGCATGTCGACGATAATCTGCGGCGGTGTCTTGTACGGGGTTTGCGCGGAGAGTGTACCGCTCAGCAGCGCGAGACATGCGAGGGTCATGCGACGCATAGAAGGATCGCTCGATTACGGGAACCGGAAACTTACTTCAACGGCACGACAAAGCGCACGATGATTTGCTCGGCGGTCTGCGGGCTGACGCTGCAGTAACAATCCTTACCCATGATTCGCTTCACCCCCAGCACCTCGGCCTCGGCGATGCCGGCAACGTCGCGGTACGTGATCTCCAGCATCTGGCCGTCAATCACGCGATAACTCACCGGCCGGCCCAGCAGGCGGTGATGCGGGTCGATCTTGGCGAGGCCCTCGGCGAGCCGGCGCTGCAGCGCGCCGATCGCGTCCGTGGTCGTCATGGCTCGAGCACGGCGTTGGCATTGCGCCGCATGCCCCGATACCCCGGTCGCGTGAAGGGTGTGTCGTGGAAGCGGCGCTGGAAGGCCGTCTCGTCCATCTGCGCGAGTGCCTGAACATCCGGTCGCGCGACATCGGGGCGCGGCGCAAGCTCCGGGTCGAGCGTCTCGCGCGCAAAGCTCACATTCCAGGGGCACACGTCCTGACAGACGTCGCAGCCGAACACCCATTCGCCGACCTGCGCGCGCTCGAGGTCGGTGAAGTCTTGCCGATGTTCGATCGTGAGGTAGGAGATGCACGCACGGGCATCCAGATCGCGCGGCCCCGCGAAAGCTTGCGTGGGGCACGCATCGAGACACCGGCGGCACGTGCCGCAGCGGTCCGCCTCGAATGGCAGGTCCGGCTCGAGCTGGGCGTCCGTTAAGATGACACCGATGAAGGTGAACGAGCCGATGTCGGGATGGATGAGCATCATGTTCTTGCCGATCCAGCCTAGCCCGGCGAGCTGTGCCAGCTCGCGCTCGGGCACAGGGCCCGCGTCGACGTAGCACCGCGTCGTCGAGCCAGGCACCAGTTCGCGAACGGCCGTGGCCAGCTGCTCGAGGCGGGCGCCCAGGACATCGTGGTAATCGGAGGACCAGGCGTACTGGGCGACTCGCGGGACTCGGGGCTCGGGGTTCGGGCTTCGGTCGCCGTGGAAATAGTTCGTGAGCGTCACGACCGCTGTCTTCGCGCCGGGCATCACCAGACGCGGATCCTTCCGCTGCTCGGCCTGCCGGTGCAGGTACGTCATCGTCCCGGCGTGCCCATCCGCGAGCCAGCGATCGAGCTCGCCCGCGTGTGGATTGCGATCGAGTCGCGCGATACCCGTTGTTGCAAATCCGAGTGTCGCGGCGCGGCGTTTGATCTCGATCACAGGCCCATCGTCTCGCGCCGCCAGCGCGCAAAGTTGACGACGTCTCGGGCCGGAGGGACTGCGTGCTCGTCACCGTACGCGGTGAACATGCGCCACTGCATGTAGTCGCGCGGCGGCAGGGGCAAAAATGGCGCGCGGCGGTACCAGTCGCGGGCGCGAAAACTCCAGGCGAGACGCAACAAATCGACGGCGAGTCGCGGGCGCACCAGCGCCAGCAGCGCCAAACGCACATACAGTCCGGTCCAACTCGCGATACGCTGCATTCCTTCTGTATATTCCCGGCCTATGACGCTGGCAAGCAGCGTTCAACCGCGCGCGCTCGGACTCGCCAGGTATCGTGGCGAGTTTCCCATCTTTGGGGGCCGAGTCTATCTCAACACCTGCTCGCTGGGCGCGTTGGGCGAGCGGTCTCGCCGCAAGGTAGCGGAATTCCTCGATCAGTGGCAGAGCCGCGGCGCGTCCGCGTGGTACGACGTGTGGTGGGAAGCGCTGAGCGATCTGCGGGCTCGCTACGGCCGGATCATCAACGCCGCGCCGGGCGAGATCGCCCTCGCGCCGAGTATCTCCGTCGCGCTGAGCGCGGTCGCCGAGTCGCTGGACTACCGCCGGCGGCCGAAGGTCGTCATCACCGCTCTCGACTTTCCGACCGTCGCCTACCAGTGGCTCGCGAAGGTCCGCAGCGGGGTCGAGCTCGTCGTCGTCGAGAGTCCCGACAAGATCAGCGTGCCGGTCGAGGCGATCGCGCGCGCCGTTGACGATCGGACGGCGCTCGTCGTGACGTCGCACGTCTACTTCACCACGGGCGCGATACAGGATATCAAGCGGGTCGCGCAGGTTGCGCACGCACACGGCGCCCTTTGTTTGATCGATGCCTATCAATCCGTGGGGCAGCTTCCCGTGGACGTGCAGGATGCCGGGGTCGACGCCCTCGTCGCCGGCGGTCTCAAATGGCTGCTCGGCGGCCCCGGCATTGTCTTTCTCTACGTGCGGGCGGCAGTCGCCCAACGGTTCGAGCCAGGAATTGCGGGATGGTTTGGCCAGCGCGAGCAGTTCGCGTTCGACCCCAGAGCGCTGACCTTCCATGACGATGCCCGCCGATTCGAGTTGGGCACCCCCGCGCTTGCCGCCGTCTACGCGCAGCTGGGCGGTCTCGAGTACATCGAAGAGATTGGAGTGCCGGCCATTCACGAAACGACGGCCGCGTTGACGGAAGACTTGATCGCTACGCTGCGCGCTGCCGGTTTCAAGCCGAAGGTGGCAGTCGAGCCAGCGCGACGCTCGGCCATCGTGATGGTTCCCATGCCGGATCCGGCCGCGAGCGTGCGGCATCTGGCGGCTGGCGGCATCATCGCCGACAGCCGGCCCGGGCACGTTCGACTCTCGCCTTTCTTCTATAACGTGCAGGATGACCATGCCCGAGCAACCGAGCGCCTCGCCTCGCAGCCCGCTCACTGAAGACGAACAGCTTCTCACCCCGCCGCAGGTCGTCCCGGTCGAGCGGCGGGCGTCGTTCACGAGCACCGACCCGTGGCGCGTGCTGCGCATCATGGGGGAGTTCGTCGAGGGATTCGACACCCTGTCCGACGTGCGCAACGCGGTGACGATCTTCGGCTCGGCACGCACGCTCGACGGCGATACCTACTACAGGGCCGCGTACGAGACGTCGCGCATGCTTGCGGAGGCGGGCTTTGCGATCATCACGGGCGGGGGCCCCGGAATCATGGCGGCGGCCAATCGCGGGGCCAAAGAGGGGGGCGGCCTGTCGATCGGGTGCAACATCGAGCTGCCGTTCGAACAAGGCACCAACGAATGGGTCGAGCGCTCGATCAACTTTCGCTACTTCTTTGTCCGTAAGACGATGTTCGTGAAGTATTCGACGGCCTTCATCGCGTTTCCGGGGGGCT
>QHTY01000034.1:372-2697 GCA_003220985.1 Gemmatimonadota bacterium | reverse complement strand
GCTCGCGGAGTGGCTCAAGGAGCGCGTCGCCGGCGAGGGCAAAATCTCGCCCGAGGACCTGAATCTGTTTCTCCTGACCGACGACTCCAAGGAGGCGCTCGGGTGGATCGTCGAAGCCCGCGAACGCCGCACGCGCGCGTTCCGGGCGATGAACACCGCGAAGGCGCCCCGATGACGCAAAACGAATTCCTGCGCGGGCAACGTATCAATCCGAAGCCGGTCACCGGCAAGGAAACGGTGGCTGAGCTGGTGGAGAACGCGTTCCTCGCGTACAACGCAGGCCGTCTGGCCGAAGGCTGCCGGCTGTTCGCCGAGCGGATGCTCGAAGACGACGTGACGGTCGGCATGAGTCTCACCGGCGCGATGACGCCCGCCGGACTCGGCATGTCCACGATCATCCCGCTCATCGAGGCCGGCTTCATCGACTGGATCGTGTCCACGGGCGCCAATCTTTATCACGACGCCCATTTTGGGCTCGGCATGGCGATGCACCGCGGGACGCCGTTCGCGGATGACGTGGTGCTGCGTGAAGAAGGCGTGGTGCGGATCTACGACATCTTTTTCGAATATGACGTGCTGCTCTCCACCGATCGCTTCGTGCGCGAGGTCTCGGCGCGCGAGGAATTCCAGCGCCCGATGAGCACCGCCGAGTATCACTACCTCCTGGGCGGCTACGTGCTGGAGCGCGAGAAGGCGCTCGGGTTGTCGCGCAAATCGGTGCTGGGGGCCGCCCACGCCGCGGCCGTGCCGATCTACACGTCGTCACCCGGCGACTCGTCGATCGGCATGAACGTCGCCGAGCAAGCGCTCTCCGGCAGCAAGCTCCGGTTCGACGTGAGTGCGGACGTGAACGAGACATCGGCGATCGTGTTCTCCGCCAAAGTGCGCGGCGGCAAGAGCGGCGTGCTGATCATCGGCGGCGGCAGTCCCAAGAACTTTGTGCTGCAGACCGAGCCGCAGATTCAGGAAGTGCTCGGGATCAGCGAGAAAGGTCACGACTATTATCTCCAGCTCACGGATGCGCGCCCCGATACGGGCGGGCTCTCCGGCGCGACGCCGTCGGAAGCGGTGAGTTGGGGGAAGGTCGATCCCGATAAGCTGCCGGGAACCGTCGTGGCGTACCTCGACAACACCGTGGCCTTCCCGGTGCTGGCTGCCTATGCGCTGGCCCGCCGCAAACCCCGCAAACTGAAGCGCCTGTACGACCGGCGCGGAGACATGATGCGTGAGCTGACCGAGTCGTATCTCGAAGCGAAAGCCGATCGCGACGCACGCGCCGAGGCGGCAACTGGCGGCCGAGCGACCTGAGACGCAGCAGCCTCCCGCCCCCCCTTCCGCAACTCCCTCCAGGGCGTACGCCGCATACGTCCTGGGGCTGCTGACGCTGGTCAATCTTCTCAACTATCTCGACCGCAATGTCGTCTACGCCGTGTTCGAGCCGATCAAGCGCGACCTGAAGCTGTCGGACGCACAGCTCGGCTGGCTCGGCTCGGCCTATATCGTCGTGCTCTCTTTGGCGGCGTTGCCGCTCGGCGTCATCGGCGATCTGCGCTCGCGCCGCAGCGTGATCACCTTGGGCGTCACGGTGTGGAGCGCGTCGACGGCAGCCGGCGGGTTTGTGCGAAAATTCTGGCAGCTGTTTACGTGCCGGGCGCTCGTGGGGTTCGGCGAAGCCGGCTACGGTCCCGCGTCGCAGGCAATCATCGCACAGTACTACAAGGGGGGGCGTCGCGCGTTTGCGATTGGGGTGTACTCGGTCGGCATGGCCCTGGGCGGCGTCCTCGGCATCTGGTTCGGCGGCGTCATAGCCGAGCGGTATGGCTGGCGGTGGGCATTCATCTGGATGGGATTCCCCGGACTCGTGCTCGCGCTGCTCGCCTCGCGCCTGCGCGAGCTCGATCGCCGGCCGCCACCGCCGATCATCGAAACGCTGCAGCACTGGTGGCACCAAGGCACGCGCGGTGTGATTTACTACGTCAGGCCAGTGGCCATCTGCGCGGGCGTTGGCGCACTCGTGGCCGGGTTCCTCTCGTTGTTCGAAGGGATTCCTTCCCAGTTCGGTACCGCGGTGTTCGGCGTCGGCATGAGCATCGGCATCGCCTGGACCGTCTGGCGGCTGGTGCCGCTGGCAGTCCGGCGTACCACCGCAGCCGGGGCCCTGGCCGCCGGAGCGTTCGACGACTTCCAGGACGCGGCGGTGCTCGTGCTGCGGACCCCGACACTGATCTGGATATTCCTGGGCGGCGCGATGGTCACGTTCGCGGTCAATGGCTTGATCGCGTGGGCCGCCGCGTTCATGCAGCGCGTGCACGGGCTGTCGGTCGC
>QHTY01000034.1:0-360 GCA_003220985.1 Gemmatimonadota bacterium | reverse complement strand
CGTCGGCGGCCGCCTGGCCGACCGGTTGCAGCAGCGCTGGCGCGGCGTCCGCGTGCTCGCTTCGGGCGCCGGGTTCGTGCTGGGCGCTCCGGTGTGCGCCGCCCTGTTGCTGGTAGAGGATCTCCGCTGGTTCGGGCCCCTCATTCTCGCGACGTATTTCCTGTACACGTGGTACAACGGACCACTCGCCGCCGTCATCCTGGACGTGGTGCCGCCGGCGGTCCAGGCGTCGGTGCTCGGTGCCTTTGTGCTCTTTTCACACCTCGCCGGTGATGCGCTCGCACCGCCCTTGATCGGCTACCTGTCCGACCGGATCGGCAGTCTGCGCACGGCAATGCTCCTGTTGCCCGCTGTCGGAGT
>QHTY01000033.1 GCA_003220985.1 Gemmatimonadota bacterium | reverse complement strand
GTCGTTCCAGAACTCGCCGAACGCAGCCGAGATGACGACCACACTCAGACGTTGGTTCACGCAGCCTCCATCGCATGCTGCCGAGCCAGGGACGCGCGAAAGGCGTCATAGACGGAGTCGGACCACCACGCCTTGCAGCGCTCGATCTCGGCGAGCGCCGCGTCGAAGGTCAGGGCCGCGCG
The DNA here is from genome assembly GCA_003220985.1 of Gemmatimonadota bacterium. Lineage (GTDB taxonomy): Bacteria > Gemmatimonadota > Gemmatimonadetes > Gemmatimonadales > GWC2-71-9 > 20CM-2-65-7. The sequence continues at coordinate 6,222 of QHTY01000033.1, read as the reverse complement.
GTAGGCACGGTCGGTCGTCAGCGCGTCGAACACGTCGACGATCCCCACGACCTGCGCCGACACGGGGATCTCCTCGCCGCGCAGGCGATCGGGATAGCCGGTGCCGGCCGTCGTAGCGCTCGTGATGCCACCGGATGATGGGCTTCAAATCCCAGGGGAATTCGACTGCGGCGAGCAGCTCGATACCCCACAGCGGATGCATCTGTACGACGTCGAACTCAGCGCGCGTCAGCGGGCCCGGCTTGTTGAGGATTTCGTGCGGCACGCGGACTTTGCCGAGGTCATGGAGGTAGGCGCCGAGGCGGATCGCGGTCTGTTCGGTGTCGTCCAAGCCGAGGTAGCGCGCGACAGCCAAGGCGCGACGGGCGACGCGCTCGCAATGGCCGAACGTGTAGCTGTCCGCCGATTCGATCGACTGGCCCCATTCGCGCACGACGTCGAAATACGTCGTCTCGAGCTCGGCCACCTTGCCGCCGACGTGCACGAGGTCCATGCGCGCATCGAGCCGGCGGAACAGGCGGTGCGCCGTGTTCAGCAGCGTCAGCGCATCCTGGTTCCGGCCCATCGTCTGCATCAGCAGCGCCAGTTCGCGCACCGCCTCGGCTTCGTTCAGCACGGAGCCGGCGCTCACGGCCAGTTCGATCGCCGAGCGCAGCCGCGACTCGCCGAGCGCGGGCCGGCCGGTCTCGCGATAGACCATGCCGATGAGCTTGTAGGCTTCCGACTTGTCGGCGCGCAAATCGAGCTGATCGAAGATCGCGAGCGCGGCTTCGGCCATCCGGCGCGCCTGGTCGTAGCGCTCGCGCAGAAGGTACGCCTCGGCGTGATTCGCGAGACACATCCCCTGCAAATACACGTCGCCTGCACGCTCGGCGATCTCGTAACTCTTGCTGAAATAGCTGTCGGCCCAATCGTACTGCCGCAGGTCGGTATGAGCGATGCCAAGATTGACGTATGCCCTGGCCGAGCCATGCTCGTCATTGGTGGCGCGATAGTTCTCGACGGCGCGCTCGTAATGCCGGACAGCCTCGACCAGCTGGCCCCGGATGTTCGCGAGAATGCCGAGGTTCTGCTCGACGCGTGCGAGGAGCTCGCGGGACTGCCCGCCGCGCTCGAGCGCCTGGAGGAAGTACCCGCGCGCCTCTTCCACCGCGCCCGTGCGCAGCGCGAGACCGCCCATGGTGTTGAGTGCTTCGCCGGCGAGCACGTCGTTGCCGAGCGCGCTCGCGACTTTGTAGCTGCGGTTACAGAGGTCGCGCGCCCGGGCCGACTCGTTGCGATGATGCAGCACGACGGCGAGCCGCCGCAGCGCCTCGGCGAGAATCGCCTTTTCGCCGGAGCGTTCGGCAGTGGAAATCGCCGCCTCGTAGAGCTGTACGGCTTCGGGGATGCACGCGGCGCGTTCGCGGCTGCGCGCGTCGTGCAGCAGATCGGCTGCCGATCTATTTACCACGCGACCACGTAAGCTGAGAAGTGATTGACTTTACCCGTCACTCGCTTCGACAAGAGATTGTCGAGTGACAGGAGGTACGACAGGATATTGAGGTTGTTGTCCGTATACGCGATCCGCTTCGGCAGGATCTTGCCGAGCAGGCTGCAGTTCGCGTAGCTCATCGTGAGGGCGGCGGGCGTTACGAACCGCAGGCCCTCGGGCTGGAACTTGACGGCGTTCACGCCCAACCCGGTCGGCGCGGTCATCGTGATCGCCGTCGGCGCGGTGAGCGCGCCGGGCGGGATCACGAGCGTATGCGGACCCGCGCTGATCGAACCGCCGGCTACTCCGATCGTCGCGGTCGAGGACGCGTAAGGCAGGTTGGAGCATTTGAGCAATCCCGTCGCACCAAGGAGGCCGCCGATCAGACTTGCGTCGGGCGCGGGAGCTGCCGGGACTGACGTTGGTGTGCGGTCGGTGCAAGCGAGTGCGATCACCAGCAGCAGAACGGGCGCGATTAGCAGGCGACGGGCCTTCATTAGTGATCCTCTTTTAGGCGTTCGGAAGGGACCTTACCGGGATACAACATGGGACTATTGAAGAGTCATTTCGGTGAGAAGGGTCACAATGGGGACCGTTTTGGTGACATTGGGGTGGGGATCCCATAGTTCGCGCCGATGCCTGACACCCTCGCCAGCCTCGCCAAGGCCCTCGGTCCCAAATACGAGGTGCGCCGGGTCGTCGGCTCGGGCGGCTTCGCCGAGGTCTACGAGGTCTGGGATAAGGACTTAGAGCGGCGGCTCGCCGTGAAGGTGCTGCGCCCCGATGTCGCCTGGACCGCCGGCATGATCGAGCGCTTCCAGCGGGAAACCCGGGCCGCCGCCCGACTCGAGCACGCCAACATCCTGCCAATCCACTTTGTGGGCGACGGCGAAGGGCTCGTCTACTACGCGATGCCGTTCGTGGACGGCATGTCGCTGGGCGAGCTGCTCAAGCGCTCCGGGGAGGGGGCGCTACCGCCCGAGCGCGCGCTCGCGATCATCATCCCGATCCTCGATGCGCTCGATCACGCGCACAAAGCCGGCCTCATCCATCGCGACATCAAGCCCGACAACATCATGCTCGATGTCGCGCGCGGCCGCCCACTGCTCGTCGACTTCGGGATTGCGCGGCGGCTCGACAGTGCCGCGCCGGCGGGACTCACGCAGACGGGCCTCGTCATCGGCACGCCGCACTACATGAGCCCCGAGCAGGCACTCGGCGACCCCAACCTGGGCCCTGCGTCCGATCTCTATTCCCTCGGCGCCGTGCTCTTCCAGATGGTGACCGGCGCGCCGCCGTTCGACGGCGAGTCGTCGCAACAGATCGTCGGGAAGCACATCGCCGATCCGCCACCCACCGCACACGACGTCAACCCGAATGTCCCGAGAGAATTGTCGGATGTGATCCTGCGCCTGCTCGCGAAGCAGCCGAGCGACCGGTTCCGTTCCGCGGGCGAAGTAATCGCCGCACTCGAGAGCGTCCACCAACCAAGTACGGTACGCTCGCGAGCTACGGCGGCTCAGGCGGCGACGGAGCTACTGGTGAGTGGGGCGACGAAACAGGTTCGGGCGGTCGGGCGGTCGGGCGGTCGGGCGGTCAAACCCCGACGTGTTGGTTGGGTTGTGCTGGCGATCGTCTTGCCCGTGCTCGCGCTCGGCGCCGGTGCGATGTTCTTCCGGCAGCCCAAACTGGTGTTTGAGAATCGCCTGACCGATATGGTCGCGGTACAGGTTGGCGGTGAGGAGCGGCGGATTCTTCCCGGTGGCTCGTTCGAGCTGAAGCTCGAGCGCGGCCGCCGGCTCAATCTCTCCTGGCAGCTCGTCTCACGACTCGGCGTCTCACTCGGCGATACGATCGCGATCGCCAGCCCGCGCGGCACCGTTCGCCTCGCCGCAACCGCGAGACCCACACACGGCGCCTTCTTTGCACCCCTGATCACCAACGAAACCGGGGAGCCGCTGTCGATCACCGTGAACGCGGGGCTCGCAGGCACACAGCGCTGCGGCTGCATGATTCCACCGGGCGCCGTGCGGATGGCGATCGGCTACTACCCGCTGTTCGAGAACTCCACCGTGCGCGCCGAAGCTGGTGGACGCGCGGCGATGTTCCGCGATCTGGGAAAACAGGTGGATGTAGCGCGCGGGACAGTGGGGTTGCTGTTCAGGGCTGAAGACCTGCGTTAACTCTTGGGCGGCACCGGCGCCGGCACCGCGTTCGCCACCGCTTTGAGCGATCGCAGGTAGGCAAACACCGCGCGCAAGTCGTCATCAGTCATTTGGCCGTAATCCTGCCACGGCATCGGCGGCAGGACCGCGCGGCCGGTCCCCATGTGCTTGCCCGTCCGCATCGCCTGAATGAACAACTCGGGTGTCCAGGCAGCGAGCCCCGTCTCATGGGGCGTGAGATTCGCGGCGAAGCTGGTCCCCCACGGTCCGGCCCACGCGGTCCCGTCGCCGTTGCTCAATGCCGCCCATGCTGCGGGGTTCGGCAGGCCCGCGGGCAGCGCCGGCACCGGCGCCGCCGCAGGGTAGCCCGCGAGCAATCGCGTCGTGTCGAGACTCATGCTGGTCGCCGTGAAGATCTTGGGCGTGTGGCAATCGTTACAGCCCCCGACGTTCGCGAGATATCGGCCGCGCGCCACCGGGTCTTGCGGACCATTGCATGCGGCGAGGGCCAGCTGGGCCAGCAACACGAGCGCGATGCGGCAACGGGACATGAAGGGCTCCTAGTGGTAGAGGGCGACGATGCGGTCGAAACTCTCTGCGGTCGCCGCCGGCAGCAGGAGCGCGAGGCCCGAATCCACCGGCGTGATTCGGACTGTCGCGCCGGTCGGCCACACACGCGCGCGCCAGCGACCGGGGATCGTCGGGATCGTCAATGCGCGATCACTCCAATCGAGCACGTGGACGAACACGGTGTCGCCGCGCCGTGTCGTCACGCCCCAGCTACGCGGGGCGATGGGACCGGCGCGCGTCCCGTAGATCGCGCCACCATTGGTGCTGAGCCACTCGCCGATCGCCCGGAGCCGCTCTTCGGCCTCAGGCGGAATCGTGCCGTCCGGTCGCGGGCCGATGTTGAGCAACAGATTCGCCCCCTGCCCCGCGGCTTTCACGAGATAATGGATGAGATCGCGCAACGATTTGTAGTTGTGGTCGGTGAGGTTGAAGCCCCACGAATCGTTCATCGTGAGCGACGTCTCGAGCGCTAACCCGCCGATCGTCTGCGTGTTGAAGCCCGCGGTGTTCCCACCGGGCAAATCCTGCTCGAATGTCTGCACGTCCTCGCCTGGCAGCGGCGCCCGGTGATGATTCGGCACGACGAGCGCCGCGGGCTGCAGCCGATGGATCAGCGCGTACGTCTGCGGGAGCCGCCAATCGGCATCCGGGGGGGGCTTGTCCCACATCCCGTCGAACCAGATGCCGCCCACGGGCCCATAGTTGGTGAGCAGCTCCGTCAGCTGCGCGTCGAGAAAATCGAGATAGCGGTTCCAGTCGCCGCGTTCCGGACGTCCCGTTTTGTGACCGGTCGAGCCCCGGGGCCAGTAGTCGGGGTGGTGCCAGTCGAGCTGGGAGTAATAGAAGAAGAGCTTGATGCCCTGCCGGTGGCATTCGTCCGCCAGCTCTTTTAACGGATCTCGCTGAAACGGCGTCCAATCTACGATGTTGTAGCGCGTGGCCCGTGTTGCGAACATCGAGAAGCCGTCGTGGTGACGCGAGGTGATCGTGATGTACTTCATGCCCGCGCTCTTGGCGAGCGCGACCCAGCTCTTCGCGTCGAACTTTGCAGGATTGAACGTGGAGGCGAGCCACTCGTAGTCGGGAACAACGATCGGGCGATTTTGCATTACCCATTCACCCTGACCGAGCAGGCTGTAGACGCCCCAGTGAATGAACATGCCGAACTTGGCGTCGCGAAACCATTCGCGCGACGCGACGCGCTCGGCGGGGATCGAATCCCTCCCTTGTGAGAGAGCGAGGGATACTAAGAGGGCCGTGAGAATGGCTTCAAACTGAGGTATATTAAAGAAGATGCTAGCCCTACTGTTGGTACTCACCCAGTCTCCCGTCACCGTGCAGCTCAATCACGACCAGTTCACGAGCGGCGACCGCGCGCGTGTCTACGTCCAATCGGCGCAAGATGGGTATCTCGTCGTCTTGAATGCGGATCCGGACGGCCGCATTCGCGTCTTGTTCCCGCTCGATCCGCGTGATGATGACTTCATCCGCGGCGGCAAACGATTCGAAGTCCGCGGCCGCGCCGATCGTGACGCTTTCCAGATGGAGTCAGATGAAGGATCGGGCACCGTGCTCGCCGCGGTGGCCAAAGACCCGTTCACATTCGACAGCTTCGCCCGCAACGATCACTGGGACTTTCGCGCGCTGGGAGGACCGTCGACCAGCGTGCGTGACGACCCCCTCGCGAAGTTGGTCGACATCGTGCAGCGCATGGCCGGCGACTCCAGCGGCAGGTTCGATTATGACGCCGCGACGTACGTGGTGAACGGAAGTCGGGTGGCCTATGGGGCGCGCTATGGCTATGGCGCGGGCTATGGCTATGGGTACGGAGGGGGCTTCTACAGTCCCTTCTGCTTCGATCCGTTCTGGGGCTGGGCGAGCTGCTTTGGCTATGGCGGTTTTGGGTACGGCTACCCGTTCGGATTCGGGGTTGGCGTCGTGTATCGCTTCGGGCCTGGCTGGCGCTTCCCTTACACGCGGTATCGGCCATTCCAGCCGCTGGTATTTACCAGG
>QHTY01000032.1 GCA_003220985.1 Gemmatimonadota bacterium | reverse complement strand
CGAGCTGATCACGCCGATCGCGATGGAAGAGCAGTTGCGGTTTGCGATTCGTGAGGGCGGCAGAACTGTTGGTGCCGGTGTGGTGACGAAGATCTTGAAATAGTCATCGGTCATCGGTCGTCGGTTATCAGTTACCGACGACCGACAACCGATAACCGAGGACTATAGATGCGCGAGAACATCATCATGGAGTGCACCGTCTGTAAGAGTCGGAACTATTTCACGACCAAAAACAGGCGCAAGCACCCCGAGCGGGCGGAGTGGAAGAAGTTTTGCCCGCGGTGCAATAAGCAGCAGGCGCACAAGGAATCGAAGTAATGGCGACGGAAGTCCTGACGGGCGGCGGGCCGGCGGGGGGCGCTGGAGCACCCGCGGTTCGCCCGGCCGGCCGGCTTGGTCGGTTTTTTCAGTTCCTGCGCGACGTGCGCAACGAGCTGCGCAAAGTCACGTGGCCGACGTTCGATGAGTTGAAGAAAGCGACGACCGTCATCGTCATTTTCGTCACGATTCTGGGCATCGCGATCGGGATCATGGACGTGCTGTTCCAGAAAATCTTCGTGCAGTGGGTCGCGAGGCTGTTTTAGTGCCGGACCTGCGCTGGTATGCGATTCAAACGACGGCGGGGCATGAGAACAAGGTGCGCTCGCTGATCGCGCGCCGCATCGGCGAAGACACCCGGGCCGAGGCGGAGAAGCCGATCCGGCAGGCGCTGGTCCCCACGCAGGAAGTCGTGGAGATCAAGAACGGCAAGAAGGTCAACGTCGAGCGGAAGATCTACCCGGGCTATGTGCTCGTGGAGATGGACCTGAATCAGGAGACCATCCACACGATCAACGGCATCCAGGGCGTGATCAAGTTCGTCGGCACCGGCCGCCTGCCGATGCCGCTGCGGCCGGATGAGGTCAACCGGCTGCTCGGCGTGGAAGAGGCGATCAAGGAAGAAGAGCCCACGGAGGCGATTCCGTTCCTCGTGGGCCAGGTCGTCGAGATCACCGAAGGGCCGTTCTCGGAATTCAGCGGGACCGTGCAGGAAGTGCTGCCGGACAAAGGCAAAGTGCGGGTGTCGGTCGCCTTGTTTGGAAGGCCGACATCGGTGGAGCTGGATTACTTGCAGTTGAAGGCTCACTAACCACGGAATGCGTGGGAGTCCGCGTCTAGCGGACGCTAATAGAGGCAACGATGGCCAAACCAGTTACCGCAATCGTCAAGCTGCAGGTGCCGGCTGGGCAGGCGACGCCGGCGCCGCCGGTGGGCACCGCGCTGGGCCCCCACGGCGTGAACATCATGGACTTCGTGAAGCAGTTCAACGCGAAGACCGCGAGTCAGGCCGGGATGGTCACGCCCGTCGTGGTGACGATCTACAAGGACCGCACGTTCACGTTTATCACCAAGACGCCGCCCGCCGCGGTCCTGCTCAAGAAGGAAGCGGGCATCGAGAAGGGCTCACCGACCTCCAACCGGGAGAAGGTCGGCAAGGTCACCCGCGCCCAGCTCCAGAAGATCGCCGAGATCAAGATGCAGGATCTCAACGCGACGGATCTCGAAGGCGCGATCAACATGATCGCGGGCACGGCGCGCTCGATGGGCCTCGTGGTGGAAGGCTGATGCGCACCCACGGCAAGAAGTACCGGGCCGCCGTCGGCACGCTCGAGCCGCGCAAGCTCTACGCACCGGCCGCGGCGGTCGAGAGCGTGAAGAGCACGGCGTTCGCGAAGTTCGACGAATCGGTGGACGTGGCGGTGCGGCTGGGCGTCGATCCCAAGCACGCCGACCAGATCGTGCGCGGCACCGTCTCGCTGCCGCACGGCACGGGGAAGACGATCCGCGTGCTCGTCATCGCGCAGGGAGAGAAAATCAAAGAGGCGGAAGCGGCCGGCGCCGACTTCGTGGGGATCGAGTACATCGCGAAGATCAAAGAGGGCTGGCTGGACACCGACGTCATCGTGGCTACGCCCGACGTGATGGGGCAGCTGGGCGCGCTCGGAAAGGTTCTCGGGCCGCGCGGGCTGATGCCGAACCCGAAGGCGGGCACCGTCACGATGGACGTGACGAAAGCGGTCAAGGAGCTGAAAGCCGGCAAGATCGAATTCCGCGTGGACAAGAGCGGCATCGTGCACGCGGCCGTCGGGAAGAAGTCGTTCTCGGCGCAGCAGCTCGCTGAGAACCTGCAGGCGTTCATGGACGCGATCGTGAAGGCGAAACCTTCGGCCGCCAAGGGGCATTACATCCGTTCCGTGACGGTCTCGAGCACGATGGGTCCGGGTGTGCGGGTCGATCCCGCGGGGTACCACGTGTGAACCGGACCAAAGCGCAGAAACAGGAGATGGTCGCGACGCTGGCGACGCAGGTCGCCAAGTCGGAAACCATCTATGTCACCGACTTCACGGGCCTCAACGTGGCCCACATCACGGATCTGCGTCGCCGCCTCCGCGCGGTCGGCGTCGAGTACGTGGTCGTGAAGAATACGCTGGCGCGGCGCGCGCTGACGGAAAAACAGTTGAAGGACGGCGGTCTCGAGTCGTTCCTGGCCGGCCCGACCGCGCTGGTGCTCGCGGGTGCGGACCCGGTCGGCGCCGCGAAGGTGCTGACCGACTTCGCGAGGGAATTCGAGAAGCCGGCGATCAAGGTTGGACTGGTCGAAGGCAAGCCGGTCACGCAGGCGCAGGTGAAGTCGCTGGCGGCGTTGCCTTCGAAGACTCAGCTGCTGGCGCAGCTGGGTGGAGCCCTTCAGGCGCCCATGGCGGGATTCCTGGGAGTGCTGAACGGACTGCTGTATGCGATGGTGGGTGCCCTCGAGGCTCTCAAAACTAAACGGGCAGGAGAACAGTAATGGCGACGCAAACGATGAGTAAGGACGATATCCTCGAAGCCATCGGCAACATGTCGGTGTTCGAGCTGGCGGAGCTGATCGAGGCCTTCAAGGGCCGCTTCGGTGTCACGATCGCGGCTCCGGCAGCAGCACCGGCGGGCGGCGCAGCTCCGGGAGCGGCAGCTGCCGCGCCGGCGGTCGAGGAGAAGACGGAGTTCACGGTCGTGCTGAAGGCGGGCGGCGAGAAGAAGATCCAGGTGATCAAGGAGATTCGGGCGATCACCAGCCTCGGTCTGAAAGAGGCGAAGGATCTCGTCGAAGGAGCGCCGGGGACCGTGAAGGAAGGTGTGTCCAAGCAGGAGGCGGAAGAAATCAAAAAGAAGCTCGAAGCGCAGGGCGCGGTCGTCGAACTGAAGTAGCCTCGAGTGTGCCCTGGACCACGGGGGTCCAGCGGCCAACCCGAGTCTCGCTTCGGTTCTACGACATGCGCGGATTAACTACAACCTGCTCGCTTTTCCGAGCCCTAGCATCCTCCCCCGCACAGCAGCCGGGCGCGGGGGCGGCAGGGCCTTTTGCATTACTTGAGGGTTCGAATGACTACTAAGACGTCACCGCAGCTTTCGTTTGCGAAACTGGAGACGGGCATGCCGATGCCCCATCTCCTCGACATTCAGACGCGCGCGTTCCAATCGCTCCTGCAGCCGGACGGTAAGGACGGCGTGCGCTCCGACGTCGGATTGGAGCGGGTCTTCAAGGACCTGTTCCCGATCCAGGACGTGAACGGCAACTACTCGCTCGAGTTCGTGAAGTATGGGCTCGGTGAGGCGAAATACACCGTCGAAGAGTGCATCGAGCGCGACATGACCTACTCGGTGCCGCTCAAGGCGACACTGCAGCTCGTGGTGATGGAAGAGGTCGGCGAGGTCACCAAGACCAAGCGGCCCAAGAACATCATCGAGAAGGAAGTCTATCTCGGCGAGCTGCCGATTCTCACGCCGCTCGGCACCTTCGTCATCAACGGCGCCGAGCGCGTCATCGTGTCGCAGCTGCACCGCTCCCCCGGCGTCGTGTTCGAGGAGAGCATCCACCCCAACGGCCAGCGCCTCTTCTCGGCGCGGATCATTCCGTTCCGCGGCTCGTGGGTCGAGTTCACGGTCGACATTCACGACGTGATCTACGTCCACATCGACAAGAAGAAGAAGTTCCCGGCGACGGCGCTGCTGCGCGCGTTCGGCTACGGCACGAACGCCGATATCCTGAAGCTGTTCTACGCGGTGAAGGAGATCGACATCACCGGCAAGCTCGAGGGCCGCGCCCAGAAGCGCGAGGTGCTCGGCACGCTGCTGGCCGCCGATGTGCCGGACCCCGAGAACAAGAAGGGCGAGCCGCTCGCGCGCGTGGGCGATGAGCTGACGCTGGAGCGCTTCAACGCGTTCCGCCGCGCCGGCATCACGGCGGTGCGCGTGTTCGCCGGCTATACGTCGCTCGATCTGCGCGAGGACGCGCAACCGACCACGACGCAGCAGGCGCCGAGCAAGTACGTGTTGGCCTTCGACGTCGCGGATCCCGACGGTGAAGTCGTCGGAGAGGCTGGGCGCGAGCTGTCGGACACGCTGCGCAAGAAGCTGCTCAAGGCCGGCGTGACCAAGGTCGACGTGCTGCTGCCCGCCGGCCGCAGCGAGTCCCCGCTGATCAAGAACACGCTCGCCAAAGACCCGACGCACACCGAGGCCGAGGCGCTGGCGCAGATCTACACGCTGCTCCGTCCCGGCGAGGCGCCGAACATCGAGACCGCGCGGGAAGCGCTGAAGCGGCTGTTCTTCCACCCCAAGCGGTATGACCTGGGGCGCGTGGGCCGCTACAAGATCAACCAGCGCCTCAAAGTGAACGAGGCGAAGGACAACACCGTCCTGACCGAGAACGACTTCATCGCGATCATCCGCTACTTGATCGAGCTGTCCGAGGGCCGCGGCTATACCGACGACATCGACCACCTCGGCAACCGCCGCGTGCGCTCGGTCGGCGAGCTGATCGCCAACCAGTTCTCGGTCGGTCTGTCGCGCATGGCGCGGCTGATCAAGGAGCGGATGAGCATCAACAACGATCCCGAACGGATCACGCTCGACGATCTCGTGAATGCGCGCACGGTGAGTGCCGTCATTCAGGCGTTCTTCGGCTCGTCCCAGCTGTCGCAGTTCATGGACCAGACGAATCCGCTGGCCGAGCTGACGCACAAGCGGCGGCTCTCGGCGCTCGGACCGGGCGGGCTCACGCGCGAGCGCGCGGGCTTCGAAGTCCGCGACGTGCACTACAGCCAGTACGGCCGCATGTGCCCGATCGAGACGCCGGAAGGTCCGAACATCGGACTCATCACGAGCCTGTCGTGCTACGCGCGCGTCAACGAGCTCGGGTTCATCGAGACGCCGTACCGCGTCGTGAAAGACGGCAAGGTCACGGACGAAACGCGCTGGCTGTCCGCGTCCGAGGAAGAGGAATACGCGGTGGCGCAGGCCAATGCGCGCCTCACGCCCGACGGCCGCTTCGCCGACGAGCTGGTGCTGTGCCGCAAGCGGGACGACTACCCATTGCTGCCGCCGAACAAGATCGACTTCATGGACGTGGCGCCGGAGCAGCTCGTGTCCATCGCCGCGGCCCTGATTCCGTTCCTCGAGCATGACGACGCGAACCGCGCGCTCATGGGCTCGAACATGCAGCGGCAGTCGGTGCCGCTCCTCTTCCCGCAGGCGCCGCTGGTAGGCACCGGGCTCGAGGAGAAAGTCGCGCGCGACTCCGGCGCCGTCGTGATCGCCCGCCGCGGCGGCGTGGTCACGCGCGTCACGGCCGATGAGATCATCATCGACTCGGGCGACGAGGACGCCCCGGGCAACGGGGACCATCCTCTGGCGCGGCTCAAGCAGCACGACCGCTTCCGCCTG
>QHTY01000057.1 GCA_003220985.1 Gemmatimonadota bacterium | reverse complement strand
GAGTGCGCCGTCAGCGCGACGACCCGAAACCGCTCCCGTTGCCGGGACAAGACTTGGAGAGTCGATCTCCCGATGGACCCGGTCGAGCCCAGGATCGCGACGCCGACGCTCATATCATCCCGAACATGCGATACAATCCTGCCGCCGTAGGGATCACGAAGTACAGCGAGTCGAGTCGATCGAGCACGCCGCCGTGACCGGGAATGAGTGCCGAGGAGTCCTTGAGGCCCGCTTCCCGCTTGAACAGCGATTCGGCGACGTCGCCGACCTGGCCGACAATGGAGACGGCGAGACCAAACAGCAATAGTTGTCCGGCGCTGAAGCTCCAGCCCTCTCGGTTCAGGACGAATTTGCCGAGGGCGAGTGCCGTGATCACGCCCCCGAGGGTACCGCCGACCGCGCCGGCATGCGTCTTCTTCGGGGACAGCACGGGAGCGAGTTGGGGTCCCCCGACGGCCGTGCCCACCACCATCGCGGCCGTGTCGCAAATCCAGGTAATGACCAGCGGGAACAGCGTCAGGAGGACGTATGCCACGGGCCGGATGGCGGCGTCGCTGGCGTGCCGGATCGCGATCAGAAAGGCCAGCATACCTGACGCGTAGAGGCACCCGAACAGCGTAATCGAGACGCTGGTGAGTGGCCGGCGGGTCGGTCCGCGCCGTGCCATCGCGATTGCGAGTGCGAGCATCAGCCAGATGGCGCCAAGATAGAGCGCGGGCTCGGCCCAGCGAGTCTCGGAGCCCTTCGCCCAGTAGGCGAGGAGTGGAATCGCCGCCGCCGCGAGCCAGCCGGTCCGCTCCAGGGCCTCGATGCCCTGGCGGCGTCCGAAGTCATAAATCTCGCGCGCGCCCAGCACCCCCAGCAGCGCCAGCGTCGCTGCCAGCCACCAGCCGCCCAGCCAGATGATGCCGATCACGAGCGGAATGGCGACCGCGGAGACGGCGATGCGCTGCACCAGGTTTTGCGAGGGCATCAGGACGCGGTGACTTTGCCGAACCGCCGGTCGCGGCGCTGATAATCGAGAATCGCATCGCGCAGGGTGCGGCGGTTGAAATCCGGCCACAACACCGGGGTGATGTACAGCTCCGTGTAGGCCAGCTGCCAGAGCAGGAAGTTGGAGAGCCGCTGTTCGCCGGACGTCCGGATCAGCAGGTCGGGGTCGCCCCACGGCGCGGTGTAGAGCTTGGCGCGGATCGCCTCTTCGTCGATGTCTTCGAGCTTCTTGGTGCCCTTCAGCACTTCCTCCGCGAGCAGTTGCGCCGCCCGTGCGATCTCGCCGCGCGATGAGTACGAGATGCAGAGGTTGAGGGACAGCTTGTCGCCGCCCGCCGTCTCGCGCTCGACACGCTCGACAGCGGCGCGCCCGCCCGGAGTCAGCCGGCTCCGGTCGCCGAGCACGTGCACCCGCACGCCTTGTCCGCGGAGCTCGGCGACTTCTTGCGCGATGTATTCCTCCAACAGATCCATCAGCGCCGAGATCTCCGGCGCCGGGCGGTTCCAGTTTTCTTCCGAGAAGGCGAACAGCGTCAGGACCTCGACCCCTTCCGCAATCGCTCCTTCGACGGCTTCCCGCACCGCCTTCATTCCCGCGCGATGGCCGAACGGCCGCGGCAGCCGGCGTTCATTCGCCCAGCGGCCGTTGCCGTCCATGATGATCGCGACGTGGCGGGGGATCGGTCCTGGCAACATCAGACTTCCATGATCTCCGCTTCTTTGGCTTTCACGGCTGCATCGACTGCCTTGAGATGCTCGTCGTGCACCTTCTGCACTTCCTTCTCGGCGTGCTTCTGATCGTCCGACGAGACGTGCTCGGTCTTCTTGATCTTGTTCATCGTCTCGGTGCGCGCGTGCCGGATGGCGACGCGACCCTCTTCGGCGAACTTGTGCACGACTTTGACCAGCTCTTTGCGTCGTTCTTCCGTCAGTGGCGGAATCGGAATGCGGATGATGTTGCCGTCGTTGGAGGGCGTGAGCCCCAGGTCGGATGCGAGAATCCCCTTCTCCACCGCCTTCATCAGGCTCTTGTCCCACGGCTGTATCGTCAGGAGCTTGGGCTCCGGCGCGGCGACGCTCGCCACCTGGGTCAGCGGCATTTCATTCCCATACGCGTCGACCCGCACGAGGTCCAGCAACGCCGTCGTCGCCTTCCCCGTGCGGACCGTGGAGAATTCGCGCTTCACCGCCTCGACCGCTTTGTCCATGAGCTGCTTCGCGTGCTTGACGTGATCGCTCAGCGGAGTCATTGGACGATCGTGCCGACGCGCTCACCGGCCAGAACCCTCGCCGTCGCGCCGGGCTGGTTGATGTTGAACACCACGATGGGGAGCTTGTTCTCTTTGCACAACCCGAAGGCGTTGGCGTCCATCACGGCGTAGCCGTTCACCAGCGCTTCCTGGAACGTCAGCGTCGGCAGGAACTTCGCGGCGCGGTCTTTCTTGGGATCGGCGGTATAGATCCCGTCCACGTTGGTCGCCTTGAGAATCACTTGCGCCTCGATCTCCAGGGCGCGCAGCACCGCGGCGGTGTCGGTGGAGAAATAGGGATTGCCCGTCCCGCCGGCGAAGATCACCATCCGCCCCTTGTCGAGATGCCGCACGGCGCGCCGGCGGATGTACGGCTCCGCCAGCTCCTCCATCCGGATCGCCGTCATGACGCGCGTGTCCACGCCCTTCTTCTCGAGAATGTCCTGCAGCGCGAGCGCGTTGATGACGGTGGCGAGCATCCCCATGTAGTCCGCCGAGACGCGATCCATGCCCTGCTCGCTCGCAGCCGTGCCGCGGAGGATATTGCCGCCGCCGATCACCAGACCGAGCTGCACGCCGGTCGCCGCCACTGATTTCAGCTCATCGGACAGGCGCTCGATGACGGCGAAGTCGATGCCGGAAGCTCGCCCACCCGCGAACGCCTCCCCCGACAGTTTGAGGAGCGCGCGCTTGTAGGCGAGCTTCTGGCTCACTCAGTTACCTCCGAGCTCGAAGCGCACGAACCGCCGTACCTCGACCTTCTCGCCGGTCTTGCCGGACAACTCCTTCACCAGATCGCCGACGGACCGCTTGTCGTCCTTCACGAATTTCTGCTCGAGGAGGACGTTCTCCTCGTAGAACTTCTTCATCATCCCATCCACGATCTTGGCGCGCATGTTCTCGGGCTTCTTTTGCTCCGCGACCTGCGACTCATAGACCCGCCGTTCGCGCTCGACCACGTCGGCCGGCAGGTCCTCGATGCGGACCGCCAGTGGCTTCGTGGCCGCGACGTGCACCGCGATCTCCTTCGCCAGCGCCTTGAAGTCGTCCGTGCGCGCCACGAAATCCGTCTCGCTGTTCAGCTCGACGAGCACGGCCACCGAGCCGTCATGGTGCACGTACGATCCGATCCATCCCTCCGACGCTTCGCGCCCCGCGCGCTTCTCCGCCTTGGCCGCGCCCTTCTTGCGCAGAATGTCGACGGCCTTATCGAGATCACCGCCACACTCCTGCAGCGCGCTCTTACAGTCCATCATGCCCGCCCCAGTCCGGGCGCGGAGCTCGGCTACGAGTTTCGTCGGAATCTCTTTCACAGAAGTCATTGCGTCCTTTCCCTTTCACGTCCTCATAAAAACGCCGCCCTCGCGCCGTGAAGCCCGGGGGCGGCGGTCGGTTGTTCAGCACACAGAGTTGTTACGACTCGCCCCCGCTAACAGGCTCTGCCGGGGCGGGCGCTTCTTCCGTCTTCATCCGAGCGGCAATCGCCTCGGGCTTGGGCCGCCGTTTGCGCCGCGCCGGCCGCTTCTTGCGGTCGCCGTCCACGTCCGCCTCGCCCGTCTCCGTCGAGTACGTCGTGCCTTCGCCTTCCTCACCCGTACCCGCCTCCCGCAGCGGCATCTGGCGGCGCGCCTCGGCGATTACGTCCGAGATCGCGTTCGTGATCAGCGAGACGGCGCGAATCGCGTCGTCGTTCCCCGGAATAGGCACGGTGATCAAATCCGGATCGGCATTCGTATCCACGATCGCCACCACCGGAATCCCCAGCTTGTTCGCCTCGGCGACCGCGATTCGCTCCTTCTTGGCGTCCACCACGAACAACGCACCGGGCAGGCGGCTCAGGTTCTTGATGCCCGCGAGATTCTTGTCCAGCTTGCCGCGCTCGCGATCGAACAGCAGCTGCTCCTTCTTGGTGTAGTTCGTGAAGTCGCCATCCGCCGCACCCTGCTCCAGGTCCTTGAGCCGCTTGATCTGCTTCTTGATCGTCTGGAAGTTCGTAAGCGTGCCGCCGAGCCAGCGCTCCGTCACGTAGAACGCGCTGCAGCGCTTGGCTTCCGCCTCCAGGATCCCCTTGAGCTGCTTTTTGGTGCACACGAACAGCACGCCTTCACCCTTCAGCACAACGTTGCGCAGCAGCTCCTGCGCGGCTTCGAGCTGGCGCATCGTCTTCTGCAGATCGATGATGTAGATGCCGGAGCGTTCGGCGAAGATGAACCGCCGCATCTTCGGATTCCAGCGGCGAGTCTGATGGCCGAAGTGCACACCTGCTTCCAACAATTCCTGCAACTGAGGCTGAGGCACGCTATCCCTTTCCTTGGGTTATTCCGCCGCCGCTCTCATTTTCGGTGCCACCCCGAGGCTCCGGGGACCCAGCACCGAATCAAGCAGCGTGTGTCGTGGTGTCTGGTTTCTGGTGTCTGGTGTCAGACAGACACCAGGCACCAGTCACCTGACACCTATCTCTTGCTGAACTGGAACCGCTTCCGGGCTCCGGCCCGTCCAGGCTTCTTGCGCTCGACAGCGCGCGGATCCCGAGTCAGCAAGCCCTGCTCCCTGAGTTTCTTACGATGTCTGTCGTCCGCCAGCACGAGCGCGCGCGCAATACCGAGACGCAACGCGCCGGCTTGTCCCGTGAGCCCGCCACCCACCACGCGCGCCTTCACGTCAAACGCGCCGAGCGTGTCGGTCGCGGTGAACGGCTGCTGGATGTGCGAGACGAGCGAGGGTCGGGGGAAATAGTCACCCAGCGTCCGGCCGTTGACGCTCCACTTCCCCGAACCCGGGGTCAGATACACACGCGCAATCCCGAGCTTGCGACGGCCGATCGCGTGCCAGCGCAGCTCCGGGGTGGGGGCCGCGGTCATTTGGCCTCCACCAGCGGCGCGGGCTGCTGCGCCGCGTGCGGATGCTCAGGCCCGGCGTACACCTTCAGCATTTGCTTCACGTGCTGCCGCGACAGCGTGGTCTTGGGCAGCATGCCCCAGACCGCCTTCTCGATCACGCGCTCGGGGTGCTTGCTGATCACCTTGCTCACCGGCGTAAACCGTTCGTGGCCCATGTATCCCGTATGCCGGAAATACCGCTTCTGCTCGGTCTTGCGGCCGGTCAACTGCACTTTCTCGGCGTTGATGACCACGACGAAATCGCCGCCGTTCACGTGCGGCGTGAAATTCGGCTTATGCTTGCCGCGCAGGATCTGCGCGATCCGGCTCGCCAGCCTGCCGAGCGGCTTGTCGGCCGCGTCGACCAGCCACCAGCGGCGCTCGATGTCCTCTTTCCGAAGCGAAAAAGTCTTCATTGCCCCAACTAGGTGTCTGGTGCCAGGTGTCAGGTTTTTCCCGCCAAATGCCTGACACCAGAAACCAGGCACCTGGTTTTAAGCAGACGCGAACTCTAACCGGGGCGTAAGGCTCTGTCAACCTGAGGGTTGCGTGGGTTCGGCCGAAAGCGTGACGAGCGGCGCCCCCTTTTCCACGCGGTCACCGGCCTTCACATGAATCTGGGCGACGATCCCGCGGTGGGTCGCACGCAACTCATTCTCCATCTTCATGGCCTCGACAACCACCAGGCCCTCACCAACCTCCACCACCTTGCCTTCGCTACTCCCCCCGCCACCACCTTGCGCCCCTGTCCTGTCAGGGCCTCGATCTGCTTCGACCGGTCGTCCTGCACCTCGACTTCGACCCGCTCGCCAACCGCACCCAAAGCCCAACGACGGGCGTCGAGCTGCTGGCAGGCAACCGTCCACGACTCTTTGCCCAGCAACACATGCAGCAGGGGAGTGCCGGGGATCGCCGCCGCGTGCGCTTCGAGCCGCTCGCCATCGATCGTTACGGAACCGCCGTCGACATCGATGACGTAGGTGTGAGAACCGATCGTGACGTGGTATCTCATCGATGCTTATCCGTCGGCTGAAGCCGGCTCTTCAGAGCACGGTTCATGCGGCTTCCAAGACAGCAACGGTCTCTACATATGCAGTTTGGGGGAACAGATCGAACGCGCGCACCGCCTTGACGATGTAGTTGACATTGAGCCGCTGCAGGTCGCGCGCGAGCGTCGCCGGGTCACGGGAGATGTATACGAGCTTGGGGACCGGCTCCGATGTGAGCCGCAGCGAGACGTCCCAGTGCAATCCGGCGCGGGGCGGATTGACGACGACCGCATGCGGCGCCGGCAGACTGGCCAACACATCCTCGGCACGCGCGGCGATGAAGCGCGCAGCTGGTAAGCGACTGCGCCCCCAGGCCACGGCCTTCTCGTCTGCGTCGACACTCACCACGCCGGCGCCCCCTTCGACCAGCAACGCCGCCGTGTCGCCGACGCCCCCGTAGAGATCCCACACCGTCTGGCCCCGGACATCTCCCAGCTGCTCCACCGCCCAGCGGCGCGCCAGCCTCCCCATGCCTGGGTTCACTTGCTCGAACGCGGTCGCCGGAAACCCGGTCGCGGGCCCGGCCATTACCCGTGCGGCCCCATCGACGGGCTGCCACCAGCAGACTACCTCGTAATCCACTTGCATCGCGTGACGCAGCTCTTCCGCGCGCAGCCACGGCTCACCCGCGGATTCCGCGATGATGTGACGCCGCTCCTCGCGATCGAGCCGCAACGTCAGACGCGTCAGTGGCTGCGGCAGCAGCGCAATTCGACTGCGCAGCTCCCGCCACAGTGCCATGAGTCGGAAATCGGTGATGTGGCAATCAGCAAGCGGGAAGACGAAGTTCGGCCGGTCATACGGGTGCATGCCAACCGCCTTTGCCGCCCCTTCGCCGCCCTTCGCCGCCATGGAGATTTTCGAGCGATACCGCCACTCGTCGAGACCCTCCACGATTTCGGGGTCCTCGATCTGGAGTTTGCCGAGCCGCCGCAGTGTCTCACCGACGATCGCGCGCTTGGCCTCAAGCTGGGCATCGTAGGCGAGGTGCTGGAGCTGACAGCCGCCGCAATGATCGCGGACGTAGTGCGGGCATGGTGGCGCGACTCTCCCCGGGCCGGCTTCGACGATTTCGCCGATGTCCGCGCGGGCGAAGTTGCGATGGCGCTGCAGCGACCCCTCCCGCAGTCGGATCCGATCGCCGGGCGCGGTCCTGGGCACGAACACGACTCGACCATCGCTCAACCGGCCCACGCCGTCTCCTCCCACCGCTATGCCGGTGATGGTCACAAGATCCGTCACTCCAGACCGTCCCGAAGGCCCAGGCGCCGACCCTCCATGACCCACGCTGACAGCCCCGGGGCCGTCCGGCCGTCAGGCCGTGCGGCCGTCGTCATCGACCGGCGCT
>QHTY01000322.1:769-2700 GCA_003220985.1 Gemmatimonadota bacterium | reverse complement strand
AGCGCGCGCTCGCTCGACACGTACCGCAACGGCAGGCACGGTCCGTCGTGGTTCGGCTGCAACCGGCTCGCCAGAGCCTGCGAATGCGCCCACACGTGCTCTCCGAAATCGTCCGCATACACCTTCACGGCGTAGGCCTGCTCCTGCCCGGTGTGCGAGCGCGCCAGGACTCGGAGGACGAAGCGATCGGCATGCGCGCTTAGCAGCGTGCAGGCCGCCCCGGCGGGCTGGAAGTCCGCCGGCAGCGTGGGCCCGAGAACCTCGAGCGCCGGCCCCGGCTGCTCGAGACGCGCCAACTGGGCGCGCACCGCGGCGCGTTGCGCGGGCGTGGGTTTGAAGCGGATGCGCATCAGTCGCCGCCGAGCCAGCGCGAGAGGTACGCGGTGAGCCGGGCGGCCCCGTCGAACGACGGGATGACCTGGCGCACCCGCCGCGCGTGCGCGTCCGGGTCCTGCCGCAGCGCCCACTTGAGCGCGGCAGCGAGGGTCGCCTCGTTCAGCGGCGCGGGCGCAACCCAGCGAGCCAGGCCGTGCGCCGCCACCGCCTCGGCCCGGATGCGCTGCTCGACTTTGTGCGTCGCTCGCGGCACGATGACCAGCGGGCGCGCCACACGCAGGGCCTCGTACACGCTGTTGTAGCCCCCCATGCCGACGACGACGTCGGCCGCAGCCATGAGCTCGAGGTTGTCGGCCTGCGGCACCACCCGCCACGAGGCCGTGGCTCGCGCCTGCAGGTTCGCCCGCTGGTCGGCCGGCATGTAGGGTCCCGTCACGAGAACCGCGTAGAGGTCCTCTCGCAGGTGCTCGAGGGCCGCCAGCACCCCGTCCAGCACCGGATACCCGTCACTGCCGCTGCCGACCGTGGCGACGAGAAGGCGTCCCCGCGCCGGGAGCCCGTGACGCCGCCGCAACTCGCGCGGATCGACGGCAGGCAGATCGCGCACGATCGGCCCGCAATAGTGCAGCTTGCCACGAACAGACGCCGGAATGGCGTAGGCGTCGGCGACGTCGTACAGGACAGGGGAGCCGTAGACGGCGATGCCGTCATACAGATCCTCGAACGCGTCGTAGACGCCCAGGTCCCGCCAGAGTGCACGGATCGCGGCCTGATCGTCCATGATGTCGCGGAGGCCGAAGACGAATCGGGTGTCCGGGTGCCGGGCTTTGAGGGCGTACAACCCGTCGCGGAACTCACCCGCTTTGCCGAGCGGCTCGTGATCCACCAGCACGAGGTCGGGGGTGAGGCCGAGGGCCGCCTCCCGCAGGATCGAGCCGCGAATCTGCGCGAAGCGCTCCCGCGACACCGCTTCGTCCGCCTCGGTCTGCTGCATCGCTGCAGGAACGATGCGGCCCGGCAGCTTGATGTAATCGCACCGCTCGGGCAGCGTGAAGTTGCTGGCGATGGGCGACTCGGTGGCGATGTACGCCACGGCGTTCGGATGCGCCGGCAGCAATTGCCGGGCAATGATCAGCGTCCGATTAATGTGCCCGAGACCCCTGTGATCCTGGGCGTACATCAGGAGCGTGCGGCTCCGGACGGTTGGGGCGGCGGCCGCCGTCATCTCACCACCGTCGCGGCGAGCGGAACGCCCAACAGCTCCGCCAGCAGACCCGGGATGCGGGTGAGCCCGCCCACGTCGACACGGCTGCGGCTGGCCGGTGGCGCGCCGAGATCGCGGGCCAACCACTCGCTCAGCGCCCGTGGGCTCAAGTCGTCGGGGTGCAGCACGTCGACCAGGCCCAAGTCCCGCAGGCGCTGCGCGCGAATCCATTGCTCGGGCTCGGGGTGCACACGCGGCACGATGAGCGCGTGCTTCTCGAACGACAGCACCTCGCAGATGGTGTTGTACCCACCCATGGCGATGATCCGGTCGGCCCGATCGAGGAGCGGCACCGGATCGGGGACGAATTCGAGCACGTCGCAGCGCGGGT
>QHTY01000322.1:0-576 GCA_003220985.1 Gemmatimonadota bacterium | reverse complement strand
GCGCCGGCAAACTCGAGGCGCGGCCGCTGGTCCAGGTAGCCGGTGTAGCGCACCTTGCTCGCCACGCCGTCGAACACGCCGTACTCGCGGACCGGATCGAAGACGCTGGGGTCCCCGTAGATCCAGATGGCATCGTAGTAGTCCCGCATGGCGTCCAGGGTGCCGTCGGCCGACCAGGTGCGGCGCACCGTCTCAGGGTCCTGCAGCACTTCGCGCAGTCCCAGCACACAGCGCGTCCGCCCGTGCTTGCGGACATGTTCGAGCGTCCGGACAAGCTCCCGCCCGGCGCCGAGCGGCAGGTAGTCCACCAGAAACACGTCGGGCTGGAAGGTCTTGATCGCTTTCCGAATCACCTTGCTCCGCAGCTTGATCAACTCCTGGTCGGAGACGTCCAGGAAACGGGCATTCAAGACGCCATCGGCCTCTTTGCGCAGGCCCGGCAGCGTCACGCAGTCCACGCCTTCCGGCATCGGGATGGCGCCGGCCTGCCACGCTTCGGCAATCATGAGGATCACCGCCTGCGTGCCCGCGCCGCGCAACGCGTGCGCGATCGTGGCGTTGCGGCGAATGTGTCCG
>QHTY01000321.1:3299-3744 GCA_003220985.1 Gemmatimonadota bacterium | reverse complement strand
GCGAGTGGGTTTTCCTTCGCGCTCAATATCAGTGGCAGCGAGTCGCCGATGCTACGGCGAACCACCAGATCGCCCTTCAGGCCGTCTGGGCCATTGGACCTCATAAACACGAGACCTACTGATATGCTGATCAAAATCATTCTGCTCGTCCTGGGCCTGCACGACGGCACGTTACCCGTCCCACGAGCAGCAGCACCGGTCAAGGTCGTCACGTCGCTCACCACGTACGCCGCCATCGCCACGGAAATCGTGGGCGACCGTGGCAAAGTCAGCTCGATCGCGGTGGGCGACGAGAACCCGCACTACGTGCAGCCCAAGCCGAGCTTCGTGCCGACCTTGGCGCAGGCCGACCTGTTCGTGACGACGGGTCTCGACCTCGAGCTGTGGGTGCCGGCGCTGCTCGACAAGGCGAACAACGCAAGGATCACTGAAGGCGGACCTGGAT
>QHTY01000321.1:1331-3265 GCA_003220985.1 Gemmatimonadota bacterium | reverse complement strand
GGTCAACCTGTCGCGCTCACAGGGCGACATCCACGTCTACGGCAACCCACACATCTGGACGGACCCGCTCAACGCCGTGCTCATCGCCCGCAATATCCTGCGCGGGTTGAAGCGCGTCGCGCCGCAGGACGCGGACTACTTCACGACGCGCGAAAAGGATTTCGAGGACCGAATGTACCGCGCGCTGTTCGGCGACGACCTGGTGAAGTTGATCGGCGGTGAGACGCTGGCCGACCTCGATCGCCAGGGCAAGCTCTTTAACTTCCTCGGCCAGCAGCAGTATCAGGGCGCGCCGCTCATGAACCGGCTGGGCGGCTGGCTGAAACAGGGGATGCCGTTCCGCGGCAAGCTGGTGGCCTGCTACCACAAGGAGTGGGACTACTTCTCGCGCGAGTTCCAGGTCACGTGCTTCGACTACATCGAGCCGAAGCCGGGTATTCCTCCAACGCCTCGCCACGTGCAAGAAATCATCACCGCGATGCGCGATCAGCACATCCAGGTGCTGTTGTCGACGAACTACTATGATCGCAATCAGGTCATGGACGTAGCGCAGCGGACCGGTGCGAAGGCGGTCATTGTGCCGTCCAACACCGGCGGTCAGGCGGGCGTCAATACCTACTTCGATCTCATGAATCTCTGGATTACAGAGCTCGGCCAAGCCTTCGGCACGAAGGAGGTTCCGTGAGCGGCTTTGAGCTGATGCTGCCGCCGTTCGTCGCCTGCATGATCCTGGTGGCCATGCTGTCTTACCTCGGCCTGCACGTGATCGCGCGCGAAGTGATCTTCGTCGATCTCTCGCTCGCGCAGATGGCCGCGCTGGGCAGTTTGTCGGCACTGCTCTTTCACGTGGCGCCGGAATCGCCGATGACGTACGTGTTTGCGTTACTGGCGACGGCCATCGGCGCAGTTCTATTCGCGTTGACGCGGACGTCGGGGCACGCAGGAGCCAGCGAGAGCCGAGTGCCACAGGAGGCGTTCATCGGCATCGTGTACGTCGTGGCGTCGGCGGCTGCCGTGCTGGTCGCCAACAAGGTGCCGGGCGGCGGCGAGGCGGTGGAGAAGACGTTGGTGGGCAGTCTGTTGTGGGTCACGTGGCCGACGATCGTGAAACTGGCGATTGCGTACGCGGCACTGGGGGTCTTTCAGTTCGTGCTACGCCGTCGCTTCCTCACGATTTCCTTCCATCCCGAAGAGGCGGAAGCGCAGGGATGGAAGATCCGGCTGTGGGACTTCTTCTTCTACCTCTCCTTCGGTGTCGTCATTACACTGGCGGTTCCCATCGCCGGCGTCCTGATGGTCTTTAGCTTCCTCGTGGTCCCGGCGGTGATCGCGAACCTGTTCACGGCCGACAAGCGGCGGCTCACGATCATCGCGTGGAGCTCGGGAGCGCTCGCATCGATCCTCGGGCTCTGGCTCTCCTATACCAAAGATCTGCCGACGGGACCGCTGGTCGTCTGCATGTACGGACTACTCCTGGTCCTGGCGGCCGTCGTGCGGAAAGTCTCAGCGAACCCGCAGCACAACTAGCCGCGGAATCACCGCCGGCGATACTGCGGTTCCGCCGGCACCGCTCAAGTGCAGCGTGAACGCCGCGCCGTTTGGCGCCTGCACAGCGCGGACATATGCGCCTGATCCGGACCAGAGCTTGCCACTGAGGGTCACCGCATTCCCCGCCGAGACCGTCGGCACCAGAGGATAGGCGAGCGGAAAATCAGTCGGGTCCTGACTGTGCAGATTGCTGTACGTGCTGCGGAAGTGCCAGGCCGTGTACTGCAGCTCGCTCGGCGCCGAGAATCCGGACAGGTCCGACACCCAGTTCGCGAGTGCCCAGCGGCTCACTGTTTGGGCAAAGGATTGACCCGTCTGCGCCTGGACGTTCCCGGCCCCGGTGAACGAGGTTCGTACCAGGCGCCCCGGCAGTGAGTCCCCGAACT
>QHTY01000321.1:0-1317 GCA_003220985.1 Gemmatimonadota bacterium | reverse complement strand
CTCGCACCGACTTCCGCCAAACTTCTCGTGTCTTCGGGAATCAGCAGCGGCGAAGTCCCCGTCGCCCCCAGGTACTGGTAGGCGTCGTAGACGTCCCCGATCGCGAACTGGCTGAAATGCGCGTTGTCGCCGAAGCTGCGCCCGGCGATCTCTTCCGCGTATTTCGACAGACCCTCGTCCAGCCACCCTTCCTCGGAATTGGCGTTCTTCACCAGCACGTGCTCGACGAAGTTGATCATGTGCTGGAATTCATGTGTAAATGTGACGGGCGTGACGTTGTTCACGTCGGACGGCTTGTGGGCACAGCTCAACGTCGCGTTCGAGTCCGCCACAATCGAGTAGAAGATCTCCCCGTTGTTGTAATTCGTTGAAATCCCGGGAGCCACGTCCGCCGGGAAGAAGAACCCGGCGATATACCCGCTGCTCGTGCAGCGCGCCTTGCTCACGAGCTTGTTCACGGTGTTCGTCATGAGCACAATGACGACCGTGTTGGAATCGATGTCCGACACATGACCGAACGTCAGCGTGTCCAGCGGATAGAGCCGTGTATCGAACACACCTTTCAGGGAATCGAGATCCGAAGCGGTCAGCCCAGGTGACGGCGCCAGCGTATCCACATAGATGGCGATGTGGGCGCCCACGGAGCGCGCGACGGCACCGACATTATCGAAGGACGAGCACGCCGTGTTGGCGCACACCCTGAACGTGCGGAGGCTTCCCACAGTTGGTGGACCGGCCAGCGACGCTCGAGACACGCTGCCGTCCCCGCCGGCCGAGCGCGCGGGACTCGAATAGCGCCCCGCGTGTGCCGATTCCCGCAGGAAACGGTCGAACGCGACGGCCACCGGCCCCTGCGCGCTCCGCGCGCCGCCGGAGAGCGCTGGCGCGAGCTGCGCGATCTGTTGCATCGCGATGACAGCCTGAGGCGTGGCCGATTGCAGCGTGAAGGGAGTCGACGACCCTGGCGTGCCGCCCGCCGACCAAGGGAGCACGAGATACTCCGCGGTGTCGGGGGACGTGTTCGCGGGGAATGTCACGCAGCCGGAATCGGTCGCCGGATCGATGGAGTTGTATTGGGCGACCGCGAGGATAAGCTGGGTCCCGTGCGCCCCGCAGGACGGGAGGCGTGGCCCGGCACTGCTGCTGCTGCAGGCGCTCGTCAGAACAAGACCCGCCAGGCCCGCGGTGACTCCCAGTCGTGTAATGCTCTTGTCTAAAGCCACGTCAGAACTCCGTCGTTATCCGCACGATCAAGGAACGGCCCATGCCCGGATCCGGTGCGTTGGTCTTGATCCGGCTGAGGTAGTCGGCGTAGCG
>QHTY01000056.1:7095-7551 GCA_003220985.1 Gemmatimonadota bacterium | reverse complement strand
CAGATCCGGATCCGTCCGCGCCTCCGTCATCTTGGTGCCACTCCGCGTACCGCTTTCCCTGGCGCGACGCCCTCGATTGCGTGTCCGTTCGCGACCACTGACACGCCGTTCACGAGCACGTGCTGAATGCCGACGGGCGAGAGCGACGGTTCTCGGTACGTCGAGCGATCCAGCACCATCGCCGGATCGAAGATCGTGATGTCCGCGTCCGCGCCGACACGCAGGCGTCCCTTCTGCCGCATCGCAGGCACGCGCGCCTCGAGTCGCTGCGCCGGCATCAGCGTGATCTTGCGGATGGCGTCCATCAACGACAGGGTGGCGGTAGGTAGGGGCGCAGCATGCTGCGCCCCTACATTTGCCTGCGCATCGCGGACGTAGCGGCCGAGCAGTCGCGCGAACGTCCCCGTGGTCCGCGGATGCCCCATGCCGTCCTGCCAGTATGCGTCGCTCGCAATG
>QHTY01000056.1:0-7086 GCA_003220985.1 Gemmatimonadota bacterium | reverse complement strand
ACCATCGGCTCCGTATTCGTGTGCACGACGACGGGCCCGCCCGTCCGGCTATAGCGCTCAAAGCTCTCGCGATTCAGCCGCTCGCCCGTCGGCGGCCATTCCAGCTCGGCCAGGCGCTCATCGGGAGCGGTCTTATAAACGTCCTGTATGGTGGCGGACTGAATCTCCGTCATCCCGGCGTCATAGGGATACGCCTCCGTTGTCACGTCGCGTCCGTGCGCGCGCGCCTCTTTGATCATCTGGAGCAACTCGGGAGTCTCCCCGAGACCGACGCTGTTGACGTGCACCACATGCAGCGGCGCGTGGGTTTCGGCGGCGAGCGCGAGCGCTTCCTTGAGCCCCGAGACGCCAGGGCGAATGTGCACGTGGATTGGTGTCTTGGTTTTCGCGGCGACGCGGAACACGGCGAGCAGCTCAGCGCGCGTTGCCGCCGGCGTGTACGGAAACCCGGCGCCGATGTCGACCGCGCCCTCGCGGAGACCAACCTCGATGCGTTGCGCGATCTCGCCAATCTGCGCGGGCGTCGCCGCGCGATAGGCGCCGTCGCCCACCGGCATCCGCGTACCGGCGTCGTGCATCACCGCCATGCGGACCTTGATGTGGCCGATCGACACGCCGTGCCGCCCTCTCGCTCGCGATACCACGCCGCGACGTCCGCCGTGCCGAGCTCGAGCTCGAGCGCTGTCGTCACGCCGTCCAGCGCGTAGAACCGGTATGTCTCGGCCGTCTGTCCGTGCGCGTGGAGGTCGATGAAGCCGGGGGCGACAACCAGGCCTTTTGCATCGACCGTGTCTCGGCCGCGGATGGCCTCGGTCGTGATGACGGCGATGCGTCCGCCCGAGAGCCCGATATTGCGGACCGCGTCAAGGTTAGAGGCCGGATCCATCACGTGTCCGCCGAGGATCACGCGGTCGTAGACCGGCGCGCCCAGCTGCAGTACGAGTAGCAGTGCGGTAATCATGGGATGACATCCTATCTCTTTTTTCAAAGAAGCGCGCCCCATGTGGCGCGCTTTAATAACAGGGGGAAGAAAAGATGATCCGGACGGTGTGGCGTCTTCTCATCAGATGAGATCGTGTGGTGGGCTCGCCACACTAGACGCTGCGCGTCCGGTGCGGTACGCTGATTGTTTCCGGCGCTCGCCGCGACTCTTTGCGGCCCCCGGCGGTTCCGCGAAAACGCGGAGGCTCTCCTGGCGCAACGGATTCGCGTACTGATCATCGACGACAATCGCCTGATGCGAGGGGGGCTGAGTGCGCTGCTCAAAGCACAGCCCGACCTGCACGTTGTCGGCGCAGTCGCCAACCTCGCTGCCGCGCTGCGCCGACTGGTGGAGGTCACACTCCACGTTGTGCTCGTCGATGCGGGCTTGGGGAGCTACGACGGACTTCGCTGTGTGGAGCAGATCCGCAGGAGCACGCCTGCGGCTCGTGTGATCGTGATGGATCTGCTGCCCGCTCCGGAAGAGGTCGTCGCCTACGTCAAGGCCGGGGCCAAGGGATTCATCATGAAGGACGCGACGGTCGCGGATTTCTTGGGCACGGTGCGATCGGTCGCCAAAGGATCGGACGTGATTCCCCCCGTCCTGGTCGGGACGCTCCTGTCGCACATTGCGGAGGACGCGGTTGTGCATCAGCGGCCCGAAGCGGCCGACGCGGTGCGGATGACGAAGCGTGAACAAGAAGTCATGCAGTTGATCACCGAGGGCTTGGACAACAAGGCCATCGCACAACGGCTCAGCGTCGCGGGCGACACGGTGAAGTCCCACGTTCGGAATATTTTGGAAAAACTGACGCTGCACAGCCGGCTCGCGATCGCCGCGCACTCCCGCAGGAGCGACGCCGCGCGACGGAACCCCTCAGCCTGAGCGTCTTCGAGGCGTGACGCGCGGCAACGACACCCGCGCGGGGCCCGTGATCGCAAAGTCCATCTTCAGGCGCTTCAACTCCGTAGCGATCGCGCGATCGACCGCGCGGACCTCGTCCGGGTCATCGGTTACGACGAGGATGTGGGTGATCTGCGCCTCCATGACGATCTCCCCCGTCCACAGGCGTCCGTTCCGCCGCGCCGCCAGCCGGGCGCGGCGGAGCAGCATCTTCACCTTTCCAAACCGTGGCTCCGGCTGCGGCGGATCGAGCTCATACGCATACGCCCAGCGCTCGGGGACCCGCGGTCGTTGTTTCGGAAGCATCAGACTGTCGTCTTACGGTCGGAACTGCGTCAGCTTGACGCCGTAGCTGACGACCGTTGAGCCGTTCCCGTAGTCCGTCCTGACCGCCAGCGGGAGGCCGACGTTCGGCGCGATGCACAGGTCCATGATGATCTTGTCGTTCTGGCGCATCACGCCCCGTAACCCCTGGACTCCGGCATACTGACATGTCGACTCCACCTTGAACCCTGAGCTCTGACCCCCGCTGCTGCTCGACCAACCCTCGCCCACCACCCACTGGTGTCCCGCGAACAGCCCAGCGTAGCCCGCTGAGAACAGCACAAGGGCCGCCGGACCGAGCTGTGACATTTGAGTCGCCGAGAGGCCTTCGTTCGCCCCCAGAATGATCGTCGATGACGAGAAGGGGTCCTTCCCCATCTGGCCCTGAACCCGCAGGCGTGTGCGTCCCTCGCCCGCGTCCGACGCGTCGAGCTCGTAGAACCCCGACTGCGACTGGCCCCCGACATTCACGAACGCGTCGTAGCGAAAGTGCTCCGTGCCCGTGAACGAGTACCCACTCCACGTGAACGGTCCGGAGACCGGACGCGCACGGACTGCGGGACGCGCACCGACGCCCCCCTCCCCCTCGGATGGCGGCGACGCCGCGGGGGCCGCACCCTGTGCCTCCCGCTGCGCGGGCGCCTCTCCACCGCCAGCTGGGGCGGCCGGACACGCGCCCACACAGTCGCCGACGTGCGCAGGATCGCCGGTCAGCGTCCCCGTCGCCGAGCCCTCATCGGCTGAGGTGATCTTGATCTTCCCCACCGGCGTGGTGGTGACGCGCAGCAGCCTCTTAGTCGTGGGATCCCTGATCTCCCGACCCGGGCGCAGCACCGCGTACTCCGCGCCCACCTTCACCCCGCCGGTCGTCCCGACGTTGATGACCAGCTCGTTCCCGGACACGTCGGCGACGAGCCCCGCGAGGACGGCGATCGTCTCCGTGTGCGGAATCTTGGGCGCCGCCGCTGCCAGCGTCGCGACGAGGCTGTCCACCGCCGCCCGCATCGCTTCGCCGAGGAGGGTGCTGGCGAGGTCCGCGCTCCACGGGTCCTGGCCTTGGCGGTACAACGGGTGGTTGTCCTCCTCTGTCTTCATTCTGGCGCGCTTCGCTTCGCCCCTCCCATGCGCCACGGCCAGGATTTCCCCGGTCCCGATCTGCACGATCCGCGCGTCGATTGCGACTGTGGCCTTGGTTTCTTTCCGGAGGCCCAACTGGATGTTCTTGTCCTCACGCTGGAACGTGGTGATGGATCCGATAATGATGGCGTCCACGCCGAGCAATCGGCCGAGCTTGGCGGCGGAGGAAACATCCGATCGCGCGTCCTGCTGGAAGTTCTGCTCGTTCAGGACGCGGTCGAGCTGGGCGCGCTCGACGACCGTATAGGTGCCGTTCTGCGACAGCTCGGACAGGAGCTGGGCGGCGACGCTTTTGCCGACGTCCACGTCCGACCCCATGAGGCCGGTCACGTAGCTGTGCACGGTGGCGTAGTCGAAATCGAGCACCGCCACCCGCCTCTTGGCGGCCGGGACGGAAGCGGGGGCGGTCGCGTCTTGGGCGACCAGCGCGGGCGCGGCCAAGGCGGTGAGACAGAGAATCAGGGTGAGGCGGTTCATAGAGCGCCTGCCGGGTTCGGGATCGGCACCCCCACCAACCTGGGTGCCGCAGTTTTGAGCACCACCGTTCCGGCGATCTTGTCGTGCCACGCCTGGGCGTTCTTGTCGAAGATGGCCCAGAGGTAACCGATCCCGCCGCCGAGGCCACTGATGAACCTCCCGACGATCTCGCGCACGAACATCGTCCCGAATCCGGGGATTGCTCCTGTTTGGTGATTAACCACCTGAAGACCCATGAGCTTCTTGCCGGGTGTCACGCCCTTGGGTAGCAGGGTCAAGAACCACACCAGGTACGCGATGGGCAGGACGATCGCCACGACGGTGCCGAGGTCTTTTGACATGGATCCGACGATCGCCACAGCCGCCACGTACAGCACGACCGGGATCGCGAGGTCGAGCACCCAGGCCACCCAGCGGCGGAAGAGATTCGCCTTCTTCCCTTGTCCCGACGAGGGAACGAAATCGCTGCACCAGGAACAGAAGACAGAATCGGGCACGATCTCTTTTTTGCAGCTAGGGCAGTTCATGCATACCTCCGAGGTGAGCGCTCACAGCAAGAAGAGGGTATCGAGCCGCAGGAACAGATTCCCCACGGCGCTGAGAATCGTGGTCAAGGCCGCACCATGACGCACCTTCGGGACGAGAGGACTGCGGTTTCAGTCGTCCGCACAAACGCGAACGGTCCCAGTCTGGTACTCAAACGGTCGTGGACGTTCACGGCGTGATGACCCCCCCTCGCAAACTCCGCAGCACGTCCAGAGCGATCGTGGGGCTGATACCCAAGCCTGCAAGATCTACGTTACCTGAACCCAAGTCGAACTTTTTCCCGCCGGTAGCGTCGGCAAGCAGGTAGGGATCGAGCCCACCATCGACGGTTCGAGCTGCCGGGTTCGCCGGAGCGACGACATGGATTATCGCGCTTGATGCCAACAGTGCGGTGATCGAGGCCAAGGTCTCATCCGTACACGGGCCAACCCCGTCGCAATCCTGCCCCGCGACGTGGTGGCCTGTGTCCGTGATGTCGATGTAGAACCGGCGTCCCACACCCGCGCGCCAACTCATGTGAGTGTGTGCGTACTCGATTGCCTCAAGACCGTTTTCAGGTATATCGCCGCCGCCGGTCGCCACCCAGGTGGAGGTGACAGAGGCCTGAAAAGCGTCGGGCGTGGTGAGATCCTGGAAGGGGCCGAGGAACTCGAGCGGCGAACCCGCCGGACTCGAGGGAATCGTCCCCGGCCCAGAGTAACCGACCGCACCAATGCGAGCATTGAGACCCCTTGCCTTCAAGTCCTCCGCGAACGCGAGCACCGAGTTTTTCACGCCGTTGATGGCCGACCCCATCGACAACGACATGTCTTGAATGAAGACAATGTCGACACCACCGAGGGCCGGTGTACCCGACGGGTCGAGGCAGCGGACGGAGTTTGCCCCGCCGGACCGGCAATGGTACGCCCACATGGTGTACGGGCCAGTCGACGAATACACTGCGGAACCGCGCACCCCGACCTGGTAGCTCCCCGCCGGTGCGGACGAAGGCACAGTGAACCTGATGATGGGATCTCCTCCAACCGTCGCGTAGTCCACTTCAGCGAGCAGCACGCCGAAGGGATCGAAGAGCGCCGCGGCAGCCGCAAGGGAGGACCCGAAGCGTGTGCCGTAGACCTGTACGACGATCGTATCGCCGGGCGCGACCGCACTGAAGGGAAGCGAGAAGTAGTCCAGATCGCTGCTCGGGGTGATGGTGCCGTTCGCCGCCCCCATCTCGAGCTGGCCAGCGAAGAGCGAGTTTACCGCGAGTGGAGTCGCGGCGCTGGAAGCGTCGTTCGGTTCCACCTCGAGCTGGGGTGTGAGAACGAACAGCGCCACCGTCCCACCGCCCTGGCACGCTGGGCTCACGCAAACCAGGGCAAACGCGAAGGTCCTGCTCTCGCCGTTCTGGATCGTCAGGGTTCCGCTCCCGCGATACGTGACGACGTCGCTTGCGTCCGTCCCCTGCATGTCCACGGCATACGTCCCGGCCCCGATCGTAACCGGCCCCGCGGTCCACTGTCGGCTATCCGTTCCCGGTACCGGCGTCAGGCCGACCAAAACCGTTGGGAGCCCAGCGGACGTCAGGGTCACCGCGATCGACGCCAACGCCAGAGGCGTAGAGGCAAAGGTGACTCCGAAGCGCACGCTGGCCGGGGGCGGCGGCTCGGCTGGCCCGATCCCGGTGCCGCCGTCGCTCGCGCAACCAACCGCTGTGGCCAAACCGGCAATCAGAACTAGTCCATGGCGCGTCAGGTGCTTCGGAAATGAGGGACGCATGTCGCCTCGGGGAGTCGGACTTGGTGGGATGGGCAAGGGGGTCCGACGCCCGGTGCTCTTCCGTGGACGGCTCCGGTGTGAGTCCAACGAACACTCGGCACTGAACGGTCAGACTTCTTCTCTCTTCCACCGGTACGTAGAGTTTTGTACGTGAGTCGTCCGCACAAACGCGAACGGTTCCAGTCTGGTACTCAAACGATCGTGGCGGTATCGCCTGAACCGATCAGAGAGCGGTGAGCGGGGACCAATCAGAGAGAGGTACCCTTTTCAGGGTAGCGCCAGGCATTCACTATCGATTCGACATGGGGGCAGGACTCGCGCTGGGCCGCAGGGCTGCTGCAAAGCGCCCGTGCCTGTCATCCTGAGCGCAGCGAAGCATCTGCTTTTGCCGTACTATTTCCTCCCGCCATGAGATCTTCTGGGACGAGGGAGGACGCGCGATGAGGTCGATCAAAGGGCCGGCCATTTTCCTGGCGCAGTTCGCGGGCGATGCGCCGCCGTTCAACAACCTGAAGACCATCGCCGGCTGGGCCGCGGGACTTGGCTTCAAGGGCGTCCAGATCCCCAGCTGGGACGCCCGACTGTTCGACCTCGCCAAAGCGGCCGAGAGCCAGACCTACTCTGACGAGATAAAAGGCATCCTGGCCGAGCGCGGTCTTCAGGTGACCGAGCTGTCGACGCATCTGCAGGGCCAGCTGGTGGCCGTGCATCCCGCGTACGACACCGCTTTCGACGCGTTCGCGGCGCCCGAAGTCCGCGGCAAGCCCGCGGCGCGGACCGCCTGGGCGGTCGAGCAGGTAAAGCTCGCGGCGCGCGCGTCGCGCCGGCTCGGCGTAACCGAGCACGCGACGTTTTCTGGTGCTCTCGCCTGGCCCTACTTCTATCCCTGGCCCCAGCGGCCGGCGGGTCTCGTCGAGACGGCGTTCGACGAGCTGGCGCGGCGCTGGCGTCCGATT
>QHTY01000055.1:16002-16312 GCA_003220985.1 Gemmatimonadota bacterium | reverse complement strand
TATCGCGGCGAATTCACCGCGATCCACACCGGCAGCATCGAGGGACGCTCGGCCATCGTCGGACTGATTCCGAGCCGGCGCGCCGGCGTCGCGGTCTTCACGAACCTCGATCACTCCGAGCTGCGCCACGCGCTGATGTACACCGTTTTCGATCGCTTCATCGGGCCCAGTACACCCGCGCACGACTGGAGCGCCGAGATGCGCGTGCTCTATCGACGGCTCGCCGACAGCTCGCGCGCGGCGCAGCAGGCAGAGGAGAGCAAGCGGGTTGCGAACACGCATCCGACGCTGCCGCTCGATCGCTACGCGG
>QHTY01000055.1:9430-15918 GCA_003220985.1 Gemmatimonadota bacterium | reverse complement strand
CAGCTCGAGCATTGGCAGTACGACGTGTTTCGGGTCACGTGGCCGGATCCGTTCTGGGATCCGTCGTATGTCGCGTTCGTGATCGATCCGGATGGAGCGGTGGGGGAGCTACGTGTCGTGGATAGCGAGCAAACCTATCGGAGGGTGAAGTAGTATGGAAATGAGGGTCGCTTAGGATGTTCGGAATTCCGGAGTGGGCCATCGGTGTTGGCGCGATTATGGCGCTCGTGGCCGTCCTGCAGGTGGCGGTAGCGCGGCTGCTTCCGCCCGGCTACCGCCGGCGCTCGTGGAGAGGCGAGACGCTCGGTGAATCAGAGGACGTGCGGGCGAGACTCGCGGAGCTCGACGACTTGAAACAGCGCGTCGCAGAGCTGGAAGAGCGTGTCGACTTTGCCGAACGAC
Source organism: Gemmatimonadota bacterium (assembly GCA_003220985.1). GTDB lineage: Bacteria > Gemmatimonadota > Gemmatimonadetes > Gemmatimonadales > GWC2-71-9 > 20CM-2-65-7. The sequence goes on along the minus strand of QHTY01000055.1, from coordinate 15,516 downwards.
TTCTCGCGAGACATCGCGAGGGAGAACGGTTGCCGCCGCCCGCCTAGTGGTGCCAATGCGGCACGTCACTCCACTTTGCCGCCACGAAGAAGTCCGCGGGTAGCTCGACGTTGCCGCGCCAATCGCTGTACTGCTCCTTTTGGATCACCTGGCCGCCATGCATGATCTCGACCAACACGGCAAGCCAGCCGCCCGCCACCGGCCGGTAATCTTCGAGCCGAATGTCGGCGACATCCGCGGGCGTAGCGGGATTCAGGGGCACGATCATCCGCACGACGATCAGCCGCTCCTGATCGATCCAGAATTGCGGCGACGTCGTGTCGCTCGCTGACAGGCTGCCGGCGACGTAGGTAGGCCGGCCTTCCCACGTCGTCGTATACAGCTTGGACAGATCGAACTTGTACGGTTGAATCTGCCGCAAGGTTGTCTCGAGTGGTTGATCGTACACCCCCGCGACGAAGGGCAGAAACGGATTTCCCGACGCCGCGGTGCGCGTGACCTTGCCGCTCCGCACGACATACAGTGAGTCCGCCGTGTAGACGACGCCGTTGCCGTTTTTGGGATCACCGAAATCGATGCGCAGCCGATCGGGCGACTTGAGCGCCTCGTACCACGTCGTGGTGTCGGTCACACCATTGGGATGCGTCTGGATGGTTTGCTGCTGGAACGTGACCGTCTTGAACCATTTGCCGAGATACGCGGCGCGCATGCGCGCGAGTAACTGTCGACCATCTGTTGGGTTTTGCCACACGACGCCCGACACCACAACGGCCAACGAGAGGAGCGCTACTTTGGCTGCCAACGAGCCTCCTTGAGTAGCTGCGCGATGATGTCCTGCGCCGTCCGCCCCGCGGCCTCGGCCGCAAAGTTGATGACGATCCGGTGCGTCAGCACCGTCGGCGCGACCTGACGCAAATCGTCCTCGTCCGCCATCGGCCGGCCGTCCAGCGCCGCCCGCGCCTTGGCGCCGAGGATCAAGTACTGCGACGCGCGGGGCCCCGCGCCCCAGGAGATGTACTCTTTAATGAACGCCGGCGACCCTTCCTCGGGCGGGCGCGTCATCCGCACCAGCGTAACCGCGGCCTTCACCAGCGCCTCCGACACGGGAATCCGGCGGACGAGGTGCTGCATCGCAACCACTTCGTCAGACGTCAGCGCCGAACTGACGTCGGCGACCGCATCGCCGGTCGTCTGGGCGACGATCGCCTCTTCTTCCTCTTGCGACGGATAATTCACGCGCAGCTCGAACATGAAGCGGTCGAGCTGTGCTTCCGGCAGCGGATACGTCCCTTCCTGCTCGATGGGATTCTGCGTCGCGAGCACGAAAAACGGCGAGGGGAGCCGATACGTCTGCCCCGCGGCGCTGACCTGATGCTCCTGCATCGCCTGGAGCAACGCCGCCTGCGTCTTCGGTGGCGTGCGATTGACTTCGTCGGCGAGTACGATGTTCGCGAAGACGGGCCCGCGCACGAACCGAAAGCCGCGCTTCCCGGTCGCGAGATCTTCCTCGATGATCTCGGTGCCGGTGATGTCGGAGGGCATCAGGTCCGGCGTGAACTGAATGCGGTTGAACGCGAGATCCAGTGTCTCTGCGACGGTCTGGACCATGAGCGTCTTGGCGAGTCCCGGCACGCCGACGAGCAGCGCATGACCGCCGGAGAAGATCGCGGTGAGAATCCCGTCCAGCACGTCGGTTTGGCCTATGATGCGCTGGCCGATCTGCGCAAGCAGATCCGCGCGCGCGGAGGCGAGCCGCTCCAGTAGCTCGACATCTCCGGAGGGAGCGGGCAGCGGGGAGCGGGGAGCCATCGCCATCTGCCCAAGCTACAAGACCCTACCACTATGCGCCACATAGCGTTGCAAGCCTGACAGTTTGCTTGCGAAAAATTTCACAAGCCTCTAGGTTTCCCGGCGCAACATGACTCCCGCTCAAAAAGACGAACCGCCCGAGGTCAAGGGATACAGTCAGGGCTACGAGTACTTCGGGATGGCGCTCAACTTCACCATCGCCATCCTGCTGTTCGGTGCGGGCGGCTGGTTCGTCGACGGCTGGACGCATACGCGGCCGCTGTTCACGATCGTCGGGGCGTTCGTGGGGGGCTTTGCTGGATTCATGAGCATTTACTACCGCGTGAAGAAAGACATGGAGAGTAAGGGCGGTAAGGGGCGGTAGGAGGCGGTAAAGGGGCGCGACGTGAAAGCTTTGGTCATCCTCGTCGCTCTCGGTGTTGGGTTGGTCGCGGTAGCCACTGCGCTTGGTGGTGAGCCTGCGGCGATCGGTGGTGGAATCGCGGTTCTCGCGCAGCTCTGGGCTGTCGTTCTACTGAGGCCCAAGCTCCGAGCCCCTAACCCCGAGTTTATGGCCCGCTGGCTCGGCGGCATCGGGATCCGGTTCCTGGGCGTGGGGATCGTCCTGATCGTGTCGCGGACGGTGCCGGCCCTGCTGGGGTACGTCGGTGTGCTGTTGCCGCTCTTGTTCCTGGAAACGAGGTTTCTCAGGTGATGCAGAAACCCGATATCGGCGCGATGATCTTCCATCACACCGGCGACAGCCATGTGATCGAGCTGCCGTTCATCGGGGAGAAGACGCTGCCGGGTCCCTGGTACATCCCGGGCACCCACATCGATGTGTCGCCGACCAAGCACGTCGTCTTCATGCTCCTCGCCGCGTTCCTCGTCTGGCTCACGATCTGGTGGGGTGGGCGACAGGTCGATCGGCGCCACCGCGAAGGCAAGGCACCGGGCGGCATCGGCGCCGCCGTCGAGGCCATGGTCCTGTTCGTCCGGAACGACGTCGCGATCGCGAGCATCGGGCACGGCGGGGAAGTCTTTGCGCCCTACATCTTGACGCTCTTCTTCTTCATTCTGTACTGCAATCTGCTGGGGCTGCTGCCGTGGGGCGCCGCCGCCACCGGCAACATCGCCGTGACCGCCGGGCTCGCGCTGACCGCCTTTCTGACGATCGAGATCTCCGGCTTCCGCACGCTCGGTCCCAAGGGGTACCTGAAGACCATCGTGATGGTGCCGCCGGGCATGAAAGGCATCGGCGCCGTCATCATGGCGATCATCATGACGCCCGTCGAGCTGATCGGCAAACTCGTCAAGCCGTTCGCGCTGACCCTGCGACTTTTCGCGAACATGACGGCGGGGCACTTCGTGATCCTCGTGCTCCTCGGCCTCATCTTCGTCTTCGGCACCGCGCCGGCCGTGATTCGCTACGGCGTGGTGGCGGGCTCTGTCGCGCTGACGCTGTTCATGATGTTTCTCGAGCTGCTGGTTGCGTTTCTGCAGGCCTATATCTTCGCTCTGCTGACATCGGTCTTCATTGGACTGATGAGGCACGAGCATTGACCACGCACCACGCACGACGCACGACGCACAGACACTTTACTAGAGGGACGATATGTACAACCTGCTCATGCTGCTCCAAGCCACGCCCGAGACGGCGCTCAACAGCAACGCGCTGCTCGGCGCCGGCATCGGGATGGGGCTCGCGATCATCGGCGCCGGCCTCGGCATCGGCCGCATTGGCGGTCAGGCGGTCGAAGCCATCGCGCGGCAGCCCGAGGCGTCGGCCGACATCCGCGGTGCGATGATCCTGACCGCGGCGCTGGTCGAAGGCGCGACGTTGGCCGCATTGGTGTTTGCCCTCCTCTTCAAGTTGGCCTAGTGCTGCTGCTGCTGCAGGAAGCGCACGAAGCAGGGGCAGGGGGAGGGGGAGGCCCGTTCACGATCAACCCCGGGTTGATCATCTGGACGCTGGTCGTCTTCGGCATCCTGCTCTTCGTGCTGTGGCGCTGGGGATTCCCGGTGCTCGTGAAATCGGTCGAGGAGCGCGAGCGGCGCATTCAGAAGCAGCTCGGGGACGCCGAAAAAGCGAATACCGAGGCGCAGCGACTGCTCGAGGAGCATCGGAAGCAGATTGCGGCCGCGCGGAACGAGGCGGCGGAGATCCTGGCGAAGGCAAAAGCGGTCTCCCAGAAGGAGCGCGAGACGCTGCTCGCCAAGGCGCGCGAGGAGTACGACGCGCTGCTCACTCGCGCGCGCAAAGACATCGACACCGAGAAAGAGAAAGCGATCTTGGCGCTGCGGCGCGAGGCGGTGGATCTGTCCATCGCCGCGGCCTCGCGGGTCATCGAGGCGAATCTCGACACAGAAGCCAATCGCCGGCTCGTCACGGAGTTCCTCGAGAGCCTCGGCAAAGCGGAGACGAAAAAGCGGTGAAAAGCGTGACGGTCGCGCGCAACTATGCCGAGGCGCTGTTCGCGGCCGGCGACCAGTACGGGCCTCTGCTCGACGCCGTCACCGGGGCGATCCAGGCGGACGAGCGCATTGCCACCGCGCTCGAGTCGCCGCGCGTGTCGAAAGCCGCCAAAGCCCAAATCCTGGAGCGCGCGCTCAAGGACGAAGCGCCGGCGGAGTTCGTCAGATTCCTGCAAGCCGTGGTGCGGCGCGGGCGCCAGGGGCTGCTCGGCGAGATTGCGCAGGAGTATCAAGTCCTCTTAGATCACAAGCTGAACCGCGTGCACGCCGGCGTGACCCTCGCGAACGAGCCCGACGCGCGCACGCAAAAGCAGGTGGTGGAGCGGCTGACCAAGGCGCTGGGCCGCGAGGTGCGGGCCTACTTCCGGTCCGATCCTAAAATCCTCGGCGGGGTAGTGGTAAGGGTCGGCGACCGCATCTTTGACGGCTCGGTGCGCCGGCGTCTCACAGCACTGCAACGGAGAATGCTTACGGGGGAGTGAAACGGCGGCAGGTAAAGCGGCGGCAAAAGGCGGCACAAGGCGGCAAAGGAGACTTCTATGAAAGCATTACTCGTCTCGGCAGTTGTTGTCGCAGTCACTCCGGTAGTCGACAAACCCCCAGTCATCAAAGAATGGCCTGTCCCGTGGGCGGACACGCGTCCCCGCGATCCGTTTGTCGATCCGACGACGAATCGGATCTGGTTCTGCGGCCAGGCGGGCAACTATCTCGCCTACTTCGTGCCGACGACGGGCGAGTTCAAGAAATACGAGCTACCACCCGGCAGCGGCCCACACAACCTGATCGTCGACAAGTCGGGCATGGTGTGGTACTCGGGAAACCTCGCGGGCTACATCGGCCGGCTCGATCCCAAAGACGGCAGCATCAAGCAGTACCCGATCCCCGACCGCATGGTGCGCGATCCGCACACCCTGGTGTTCGACAAGAACGGTGACATCTGGTTCACGGCGCAGGGCGGCAACGCCGTTGGTCACCTGACCGTCGCCAGCGGAACGATCCGCCTCATCAAAGTGCCGACCGAGAACGCGCGTCCCTACGGCATCAAGATGGACTCGAAGGGGCATCCCTGGTTCATGGAGTTCGGCACGAACAAGATCGCGACGGTCGATCCCGCGACGATGCAGCTGCGCGAGATCACGCTGCCGCGGCCGGAGACCCGCCCGCGGCGGATGGAGATCACGTCCGACGATCGTGTCTGGTACGGCGACTATGCCGGCGGCAAGCTGGGCCGCTACGATCCGGAGACCGGCAAGATCGACGAGTGGCAGTTGCCCGGCGGCGCGGACGCGCGACCGTATGCGATGGTACGCGATGATGAAGATCGCGTTTGGGTGGTCGAGACGTCGCGGCCGAATCGCTTCGTGTCGTTTGATGCGCGCACGCTACAGTTCTCGGAAGAGACGCAAGTGCCGAGCGGCGGCGGCGTGGTCCGGCACATGTTCTACGATCCTCGGACGAAGGCGATCTGGTTCGGGACCGACAACAACACCATCGGCCAGGCCATCGTGCCGCCGAGGACGCCCGCACCGCAGACGCCGTAGCGGAGCAACGGCGGCGGGATATAATAGCGGCTCCCTTCGAACCGGAGCGTTGCCGTTTATGTCCCGCCGCCTCGTTTTTGCGGGTTGGATCCTTCTCCTCGCGACCCCTGCCGTCGCCCAGCACCGCCAAGCCCCTAGCTCCAGACTCCCGGCTCCTGTCTTTGATACCTCTCTCTACAACGCGCTCGAATGGCGCGAGATCGGGCCGTTCCGGGGCGGACGCGTCACCGCGGTCGCCGGCCACGCCGCCGAGCCGCTTACGTACTACTTCGGTGGCACGGG
>QHTY01000055.1:0-9403 GCA_003220985.1 Gemmatimonadota bacterium | reverse complement strand
CTTCCGTGCCGGGTCGATCGGTGCGATCGAGGTCGCGCCCTCCGATCCCAACGTGATCTACGTCGGGACCGGCGAGTCGCCGATCCGCGGCAACGTGTCGCCGGGCAATGGCGTCTACAAGTCCACGGACGCAGGGAAGACGTGGACGCACATCGGACTCGACAACGCCGGACAGATCGGCGCGATCCGGGTGCATCCGGCGAACGCCGACCTGGTGTACGTCGCGGTGCTGGGCCACGCGTTCGGGCCAAATCCGGAGCGCGGCGTGTTCCGGTCCAAGGACGGCGGCAAGACGTGGGAGAAAGTGCTGTTCCGGTCCGACTCCGCCGGCGCCATCGATCTCGCAATGGACCCCACCAATCCGCGTATTCTCTACGCTTCGATCTGGCAGGCGCGGCGCGGGCCGTGGTACATGTCGAGCGGCGGGCCCGGCTCCGGGCTCTTCAAGTCCACCGACGGCGGCGACACGTGGAAAGAAATAACCCGTAACGAAGGGCTGCCCAAAGGCGTTATCGGCAAAATAGGCGTAACAGTATCCGCGAATCATGACCGCGTGTGGGCGATCGTCGAAGCCGACTCAGGGGGAGTATTCCGGTCTGACGACGGCGGCGACACGTGGCGGCGCACGAACGACGAGCGCAATCTGCGCCAGCGCGCCTGGTACTACTCGCACATCCACGCCGATCCCAAGAAGCCCGAGACGGTCTACGTGCTGAACACCGGGATGTATCGCTCGGTGGACGGCGGCCGCTCGTTCACGCCGCTGCGCGCGCCCCATGGCGACCATCACGGGCTGTGGATCGCGCCCAACGATCCCGCCCGCATGATCAACAGCAACGACGGCGGCGCGAACATCAGCTATAACGGCGGCGCGACGTGGACGGGGCAGGACAATCAGCCGACCGCGCAGTTCTATCACGTGATCGCCACCACCCACGTGCCGTACAAGGTTTGCGGCTCGCAGCAGGACAACAGCACCGTGTGCATCGCGAGCCGGACCGACGGCGGGACGATCGGCGAGAAGGACTGGTACGAGGTGGGCGGCGGTGAGAGCGGCTGGATCGCGGCGCGAGCCGACGACCCCGACATCGTGTACGCCGGCAGTTACAGCTACCTCTCGCGGCTCGACGCCCGCACCGGCCAGGAGCGCAACATCTTCCCGTGGCCCGACAACCCGATGGGGTGGGGCGCGGGCGACCTCAAATACCGCTTCCAGTGGACGTTCCCGCTCGTGCTGTCGCCGTTCAATCCCAATGTGCTGTATGCCGGCGCGAACGTCGTCTTCCGCACGACCAACGAAGGCCAGAGCTGGGAGGCGATCTCCGGCGACCTGACGCGCAACGACAAGTCGAAAGAAGGCCCCTCCGGCGGGCCGATCACCAAGGACAACACGAGCGTCGAGTACTACAACACGGTGTTCGTGATCGCGCCCAGCCCGAAGGATTCCGGGTTGATCTGGGCAGGGAGCGACGATGGCTTGGTGCACGTGACGCGGGACGGCGGCAAGACGTGGACCAACGTGACGCCCCCCACGCGCGATCTGCCCGACTGGTCGCTGATTTCATCGCTCGAGCCCTCGCCGCACGACGCGGGGACCGCCTACCTCGCGGCGACGCGCTACAAGGTCGACGACTTCAAGCCGTACATCTTTAAGACGACCGACTACGGCAAGACGTGGCGCAGCATCACCGGTGGAATCCCCGCCAGTCACTTCATCCGCGTCGTGCGCGAGGATCCCGCTCGACGCGGCCTCCTCTACGCCGGCGGCGAGTTCGGCGTATACGTGTCCTTCGACGACGGCAATAGCTGGCAGTCGTTGCAGCGCAACCTTCCGGTCGTGCCGATTCACGACCTCGTGGTCAAGGACAACGATCTCGTTGCGGCGACGCACGGCCGGGCGTTCTGGATTCTCGATGACCTGACACCGCTGCAGCAGCTCGCCGACTCCGTTGCGCGCGCGACGCGCTTCCTCTACACGCCGCGCACGGCGTACCGCATGGGGCTGGGTGGGGGATTCGGGGGTGGGGGAGGGGGAGGGGGACTGATTGGTGTGGGCCGCAATCCGCCAGGTGGTGCAGCCGTGTTCTTTTATCTGAAGACCGCGCCCGACTCGGCAACCGACGTGCGCCTGGACTTCCTGGATAGCCGCGATTCCCTGGTCCGGAGGTTTACTCCCAAGCCCCGAGCCCCGAGCCCCGATTCCCTCAAAGTGCGCGCCGGCATGAACCGGTTCGTCTGGAACCTGCGCTATCCTGATGCGAGCCGCTTCCAGGGCATGATCTTCTGGGCGGGAGGGACGGTCGGCCCCGTGGCGGTGCCGGGGGCCTACAAGGTTCGGCTGACGGTGGGCGACTGGTCGCAGACGCGCGCGTTCACGGTGCGGCCCGACCCGCGTGTGAAGACGACGCAGGAGGAATATCAACGCCAGTTCGATTTGCTCATGAAGATCTCGGGCCGCGTGAGCGCGGCGAACGATGCCGTGCGGAAGATCCGCGAGGTGCGCGAGCAGCTCGACGGCGCGGCGACGCGGGCCCGCGGCCTCCCCGGCGATGCCGGCCGGCGCATCGGCCAGCAGGCCGACTCGATCAAGGGCCGGCTCGCCGCGGTCGAGGAGCAGATCTATCAAGTGAAGAATCGCTCGAGCCAGGATCCGCTGAACTACCCGATCCGCTTGAACAACAAGATCGCGGCGCTCGCGGGGGTGGTGGCGAGCGCCGAGGCCGCGCCGACGGCGCAGTCGGTTCAGGTGTTCGACGGGCTGTCGGCGGCGTTGCAGGTGCAGCTCGATCGCCTGAAGGCCGTGCTCGACGCCGACATCCCGGCATTCAACAAGCTCGTGAAAGAGAGCGACGTCCCGGCGATTATCCTGCGGTGAGTTACAGGCGATAGCGCAGGCCGAGTCCCACGCCGTAGCGCCAGGTGACTCGCCGCTCCAATTCGGACGGCAAGTCACCTGGGTCGAACCACGATTTCGACAGGATCCCCTCGAGTCGGATCGCGCCCGAGAACCGCCTCGCGACGGGCCATTCGTACGCCGCTGCGGCGACTACGCCGCCGCGGGACCGAGTCTCGTCCTCAGACTTCCAGAGGTGGAGGGAGGGTCCCACTTCCGCTCGTATCGCTCCGCTCGACCCTATCCCCACCACCTGGAAGTTCACCAGCAGTTGTCCCTCAAACAGTTCCCCAGCCGAGTTGTCCGTCAGCGTCAAGTTGGGAGCTGCCGCTGTCAGGCCCACGTGTGCGTATGATGCTTGCAGGGCCAGGCGAACCCTCCGGATCGCGCGATCCACGCGTACTCCGAATGCCGTCGCATTCCCCGGCCGGATTGTCGTTGGACCACCGGTGTCAGTCGCTGCGCGCGACGATCCACGATAATGCGTGGTGCTGACCTCGAATCCCACGTCCCATTGCGCTGCTGCCGGAGTGGTTGCGACGGCTACGAGAGCCAGTGACAGAAAGCCACCACGCATGATGTTGGTCCTCAATACATGACGAGGTTGATCCAGCCGTTCGTGATGTTGTCGTCGCCCTTGACGAACCAGTTGTAGCCCGGATACGTGCTGCCCACGATGTCATCTTCGACGGCAGTGCCGACCACGTCATCGTTGGTCTTGAAGAAGGACGAAATGGCTTGCCAAAAGCTCCTGGCCGCTTTGGCGTATTTGTATGCCTTCACGACTGCGGTGCTCGAGTCGTTGCCTCCAGTGAGGTCGTTATAGAGGCTGTCCACGATTTTGAAGAGCTGTTCTGCCCGTCCGACATCCGTCTTGATCTGACACGCGGTGTCGTCGTCCTCGACCACGAACACCCGCAGATTCTGGTTCGGATGGGCGGCGTTGTACTGCTCGAGCTGCGTCTTGGAAAACAGCAGCACATTCCCAGACCAATCGAGATCGTTTTGATCGAACGTGTACGGGCCACCGGCGTGCTCGCCGGCGCATTGATAGTCGTACAGAGAGTCGGTCGTCCCCTTCTGCCCCAGCATGTGGACTTCAAATTCGGGTGACCCCTTCAACCAGCCTTCAAAGTCTTGTACGAAATGGCTTTTGGTCATGTACAGGCCGGGCGGAGGCGGGGGTGGCGGAAGGACGTCTCCAATCGGGCCGCCGCCACCGCCGCAGTCTACGATGCATTCCTCCACGCGACTTGGGATTCTCGAGAAATCGGTCTCTACCGGCACTACAGCCAGAACTGGCGTGCTAGGCGGCGTCTTCGAGTCGAGGACCTGGCGGCGTCCGTCCACATCGAACGCGATTGGCGGGTCGTCATCGGTCAATGCCGTCGCGACGAGGATGTTCTCGTCGCCGGTCCACGCCGCCCGGTGCGCGGGGACGGGGAGGTATACCTCGATCTCGATGGCCGCCTTCGCCTGCTCGGCAATGGACTCTTCGCTCAGGCCGTTCTCGCTTGCGATCTGGCGCAAGCAACGCATGCCCGCTGTTGGCGGCGAGAAAGGTCTGGAATTGGAGCTTGTGCTCGCGATACGGCGACGCGTCGAGCTGGGCTTTCAGGTACGCGCGGAACGCCGCGTTCCGGAGCCCCTTCGCGACGATCTTCGCGAGTGCCTCGGGCCGCTTCGAGAGGGTGGCGATTGAGGCGGCGGCTTGCACACCGCCGTCCGGCTCTGTCACGGGTGCGCGATCGGCGCACCCCAGCACCGCCGCCAGCGTGGCGACGGCAAGGATACGGTGCAACATGAGTCCTCCTGGTTAAGGTGGAGGCTCATAGTGCCGTCACGCGCGCGAATCTCAGCGTCCTTTCCTTGCGAGCGGCACCGTAAAGACGCGAGATTCCCGGGCCATGCTCGCGCTTCTGTTGATCATTGTCTCGGCGGATTCGACTTACTGGCAACAGCGGGTCGCTTACGAGATCGTCGCCTCGCTCGACGAGCCGAGTGGTGTGCTGAGCGGCAATGTGCGGATCACGTACGTCAATCAGTCGCCCGACACGCTCCGCGATTTCTACGTCCACCAGTACCTGAACGCCTTTCGTCCCGGCTCGCGCTGGGCCGCGGTGGATTCGACGGAAGGACGCGTGCGGTTTCAGCACATGCAGGACCCCGACTATGCGTTCGAGCGGATCACGGCGGCGACGGTGATGGGGGTCAACCTCGAGCCGGACTATCCGTATGCTCCCGATTCGACGATCGCGCATTGGCGCCTGCCGCGCGCGCTCCCGCCCGGCGATTCGTTGGCGGTCGACATCAGGTGGCACGCGCGTCCATCGACACTCCCACGGCGTCAGGGGCGCCGCGGCCGACGGTTTGATTTCGCGCAGTGGTACCCCAAGGTTGTCGTGTACGACAAGTACGGTTGGGAAGATCACCCGCTGTATCCCGCGGGGGAGTTCTACGGGGAATTCGGCAGCTACGATGTCACGCTCGACCTAGCCGCCGATCAGGTGATCGGAGCGACCGGTGTTCCGATCGAAGGGGATCCTGGGTGGCAACAGGCGGCGGTCGGCGTCGGTCTAATCGATTATCAGCGTGACTTTTACCACGCACCACGCACCACGCACCGCTGCACGGCAGTTCAAGGCCACAAGTGTGTCAGGTTTTTCGCCGACTCCGTCCACCACTTCGCGTTCTCCCTGAATCCCGACTATCGCTACGAGGAGGGTCGTTACAAAGGCGTCGTCGTGCGCGTCCTCTATCTCCCCGGCGACAGCGCGACGTGGGGGAAAGGCGTCGCGGTTCAGCGTACGGAGATGGCACTTGGCTGGCTGGACTCGCTGTACGGCAAGTTCGCGTGGCCGCAGATCACGAACGTGCACCGCATCGAGGGCGGCGGCACCGAGTTCCCCATGATGATCATGGACGGCAGCTCAGGGCTCGGCCTTATCGTCCACGAGCTGGGCCATAATTACACGATGGGCATTCTCGCCAACAACGAATGGCGCGAGGGATTTCTCGACGAAGGATTCACAAGCTTTCAGACCGCGTGGTTCTTCGAGGCACACGGCCAGCCTTCGGGGTACGCCGACCTCGAGCGCGAAATCCTGCTGTGGGACCTGGACCGCTGGAGCGAGCCGGTCTCGATGGTGAGCGAGCGCTACCGCGACTTCGCGACCTACAACACGATGATCTACGAGAAGGGCCAGCTCTTTTACGAGCAGCTGCGCTATGTCGTCGGCGACGATCTAATGCGGCAGATCCTGCGGACCTACTACGCGCGGTATCGCTTGAAGCATGTCGATGAGAACGCGTTCCGCAGCGTCGCCGACGAGGTCTCACACCAGGATCTGAAGTGGCTCTTCGGCCAGTGGCTGCACGGAACGCCGTTGATCAATTATCGGTTGGACAAAGTGCAGCGACGGCGGCTCGCTGACGGCCGATGGCTGACGGCTGTCAGCATCAGTCGTCAAGGCGACGGTTGGATGCCGGTTGAAATCGGCGCCGCCGACACGATCTATGCGCGGGCGACCGGCCAGCCAGAGCGTGAGCGCGTGGAATTCGTGACAGCCCGCAAGCCAAAGCGGCTGGTGCTCGATCCGCGCCAGCGGGCGCACGACTGGAATGCGCTGAACAACTATGAACGGCGGGGGTTGTTCGGTTCGCGTTCCAAGGATCTGGTACGCTTCGACAATCCTACGCGTGAGGCATCACGCCGTGATCGCAGGGTGACCGGCGTGCTGCCTCTTGCTTGGTCGAACGACTACGCCGGGACGACCCTCGCGCTGCGCAGCCGATCGAACTACCTCGGCCGCTTCGAGAAAAACGTCCTGGTGTATTCCTACGGGCTCGATCGCGACGCGACACACCGGGAGGGCATCTACGCGCGATGGGGGAATCCCGTCTCGCACCCAATAGCGCGCACCGAGGCCTGGGTCTCCGGCTGGAGCGTGGAGGGACGCGCCGGTGTGGCGCTGCACGCCGACCGCTCGCTCCGCCAGCACCCGACCTTCGGCGCCGACCGGCACGCGGGCGTTGCCGCGATCTGGATGGCGGTCAGCGACACCGGCTACGTGGACCGGCGGCTGTGGGAAAACGCGGGCACCCTCGAAGCCGGACCGTGGGGTTCGCTGGTGAGCTGGCACGGCGACCGCGTCTGGCAGGCCCGAGCGAGCGTCCGTGGTGGTCTTGTGTACAAGAATCCCGGACCGGGCCAGCAGTCGTCCAGGCGCTATGACGTTGAAGGGTTCGCGCGCGCCACGGCCGAAGTCAGCGTGCGCACGCCGTTCATCCTCAAGACGACCCTGGGTGCCAGAGTCTTCGGCGGCGCCTACCTCGCGCCGGACGCGCCGGCGCGGCAACGTCGCATCATGCTGGCTGGTGCCGATCCCTACGAGACCTTCACGAACCCGCTGTTGCGCAGCCGCGGCGCGCTCTTCGTGCGTCCCGATTTCCACTATCATGCGCCAGGGGACGCCAACCTCCGCGGCTTCCGGCCCGATCTGGGTGGGCGCTGGGCAGTGGTCCTGAACCTCGAGGGCTCCAGGCGCCTCGGGGGGGGACTCTTCGCCGACGCGAGCGTCGCGGCGTTCGTGGATGCCGGGCTGGTCGATACGGCCGCCGTTCCCTCCACGGCGAGCGGCAAGTCATTCACGCCCTTGTATGATGGCGGCGTGGGGCTCATCCTCCATCCCCACATCAACGAGCTGGCGTGGACGATGCGTTTCGAGGTGCCGTTCGTGGTGAATCGGTGGAACTACGCGGCCGACGGAACCGACAAACGCTTCGCGTTTCGCTGGCAGATCAGCCTGGAGCCGAGCTTTTGAGCGACCGTCGTGCATTCTTCCAGGAGACCTTCGGGAAGCTGCTTCACGAGATCGCCGAGCGTGCCGAGCGACGCGTTGCGCCGAAGCGCTGGTTCCGCCCGCCCGGCGCGGCACCGGAAGTAGCGTTTGTGGCGGCCTGCACGCGGTGTGGCGACTGCATCGACGTCTGCCCCGTGCATGCGATCCTGAAGATGCCCGCGAACGGCGGCGGCCTCGCCGCCGGCACGCCATACATCGATCCCACCACGCGGGCGTGCATCGCCTGCGAGGACATGCCCTGCGCCAATGCATGTGAGACCGGAGCCCTAACCGCGATCCCCTGGTCCCAAGTCCACATGGGGATCCTCGAGCTGGACCCCCAGCGCTGCATCACGTTTCAGGGAGCCGAGTGTGGCGTGTGCGCGCGCGCCTGTCCGATCGGCGAGAACGCCCTCGCGCTCGACGACCGCGGGCATCCCGTACTGAAGCCGGAAGGTTGCGTCGGCTGCGGGGTATGTGTGACGGCGTGCGTGACGGTGCCGTCGTCGCTGAAACTGAGGCTGGCGTGAGCGCCGGAGGGCTCCCCTACCGGGTGGACAAGCCCTGGGGATACGAGCTCATCTGGGCGAAGGCCGATCGCTACGTCGGCAAGATCCTGCATATCGAGCCGGGCCACGTGCTCTCGCTGCAGTATCACAATAAGAAGGATGAGTCGATCTACGTCCTCTCAGGCGAGATCATCCTGCGGATCCAGCACGGCGAGACGCTGATCGAGCGGCGCGCGCGCGCGGGTGAAGCGTTTCACATCCCCCCCAAACAGATCCATCAATTCGAGGCCGTCGTCGTGACCGATCTCCTGGAAGCTTCCACGCCCGAGCTGGACGACGTCATCCGGCTCAAAGACCGCTACGGACGGATTCCATGAAGGTGATCATGCCGATGGCCGGGAAGGGCACCCGGCTTCTGCCGCTCACAAAACGTGTCCCCAAGCCGCTCGTGAATGTGGCGGGGCGGCCCGTGATGGACTACGTGATGGATGCGCTGCGGCGCGCGGGCAAGCTCGATGAGCTGATCATCATCACGGGCCACTTGAAAGAAAAAGTCGAAGCGTATGTGCGAGAGCATTATGACATTCCCGCGCGGTTCATCGAACAGAAAGTGCTCGACGGCACCGCGGGGGCGGTGAACCTTGCGCGTCCATACGTCGACGGTCCGGTCATCGTCATTTTCGTCGATACCTTGTTCGATGCCGATCTATCGATCGTGAAGACGAGCAAGGCTGACGGCATCATCTGGACGAAGGAAGTCGAGGACTACCAGCGCTTCGGCGTGGTCGTGACCGATAAGCAGGGCTACATGACCAAGATCGTCGAGAAGCCGAGCACGCCGATCTCTCGGCGCGCCAACATCGGGCTCCAGTATGTGAAGGATTGGCGGACGCTGTTCGAAGGGATCGAGCACGTCATCAAGAGCCCCCCCGGGAAGGGGGGCGAGTTCTATCTGACCGACGCGTTCCAGTACATGGTGGATAAAGGAAAGACGCTGTTCGTGAGCGAGGTGGGCGGCTGGTACGACTGCGGCAAGGTCGACACGCTGCTTGAAACGAATGAGCATCTCCTCAAACACGGTCGCGGCAAACGACCGGCGAAAGTGCCAGCCGGCGTGCAGATCAAGGATCCCGTGTACGTCGAAGACGGCGTGAGCCTCA
>QHTY01000054.1:12929-24002 GCA_003220985.1 Gemmatimonadota bacterium | reverse complement strand
TCGTCGCTTCTCGGACGTAGACCGGGGTCTCCGGGGATGGATGGGGATTGTAGCGATCGTACCCCCGCGGGTCCGGCGTGCCGCCCCCGTGCCGCAGGACGCCGTCGCCGATCTCTTCCTTCAGGCTCGCAATGTCCGTGCACGGCTTCATGTACGGATGATGGTCGACCCCACCCGTCGCCAACGCGAGATGGCCAGCATCGTCGTAGTTGAAGCCGGCCATTATCGCCAGTCGATACGTCAACGCACCGTGGATCGGTTCTTCGGGCATTACGAGCTCACGCCACCGCGACCGGTGTCTCGACGGCCGCTGCTTCGCCCGTGTACGTGAACGCCCCGCCGTCGCCGATCCCCACGCGGATTGCCTCCGGCTTCGTCCCCTCGGCAAACGAGGCGAGCAACATCCGGGACAGCTCCGGCAACAGCGAGTTCGTCAGGATGTTGTCGACGTTGCGCGCGCCGCTCTCCACCTCCGTGCAGCGCTCCGCGATCGCGTTCACGACCGTGTCGTCATAGCCCAGCTGTACTTTGTGGGACTCGCGGAGCCGCCGCTCCACCTTCCCGAGCTTGAGGCGGATGATCTGCTTCATCGCGTCATCCTTGATCGGGAAGTAGGGGATGATCACCGTGCGCCCCAGGAATGCCGGCTTGAAGGTCTTGTTCAGCTCGGGCTTCAACGCTTTCACCAGCCCCTCCGCGTTCGGCATCGTCTCGGGGTCCGCGGTGAGCTTCATCAGCGTGTCGGTACCGGCGTTCGTCGTCAGCACGATGATGTTGTTCTTGAAATCGATCTGCCGGCCCTCGCCGTCCTCCATCATGCCCTTGTCGAACACCTGGTAGAACAGCTCCAGCACATCAGGGTGCGCCTTCTCGATCTCGTCGAGCAACACCACCGAATAGGGGCGGCGCCGTACCGCCTCCGTCAGCACTCCGCCCTCACCGTACCCGACGTAACCCGGCGGCGAGCCCTTGAGCGTCGACACGGTGTGCGGCTCCTGGAACTCCGACATGTTGATCGTGATCAGGTTGCGCTCACCGCCGTACAGTAGATCGGACAGCGCCAGTGCCGTTTCGGTCTTCCCCACGCCGCTCGGGCCGACGAGCAGGAACACACCCACCGGCTTGTTGGGGTCTTCGATGCCGGCCCGCGACGTGCGGATGCGGCGGCTGATCGCTTCGAGCGAGTGCGACTGGCCGATGATCCGGGCCTCGAGATGCCGCTCGAGGTTGAGCGTCACGTTCACCTCGTCGCGCAGCATCTTGCCGGCGGGGATCCCGGTCCAGCCGGAGATCACCTGGCCGATGAGGTTCGCATCCACCACCACGGGCACGAGCGGAGTCTCGCCTTGCAGCGACTCCAGCTCGGCCGCCAGCTTGACGAGGTCCGCCCGCTGGGCGTCGCCGTTGCCGCCGGCGCCCTTCTCGGCCGACGCCTCGAGGCGCTCCCGTGCCGCGCGCACCTTGGTGACGAGGTCCCGCTCGCGTTCCCAGCGCTGCTTGAGGTCGGCGACGCGGCGCTCAGTCTCCTGCTTGCGCTCGGCCAGCTCGGCGAGGCGCTCGGCGTGGTCTGCGCCCGTCGCTTTCTCCCGCTCGAGCACACGAATCTGCACCGCGATGTCGTCGAGCTGTCGGGTCGCGTCCTCGAGCGCGGCGGGGATCGCGTTCTGGCCGAGGGAGAGCCGCGCGCAGGCGGTGTCGAGGACACTCACCGCCTTGTCGGGGAGCTGGCGGTCCGCGAGATAGCGGTGGGAGAGGCGCACCGCCGCTTCCGCTCCTTCGTCCAGGATGCGCACCTTGTGGTGCTTCTCGAGTGCCGGCACGACGCTACGCATCATCACCAGGCAGGACTGCTCGGACGGCTCTTCGACCTTGACGAGCTGGAAGCGGCGCGCCAGCGCCGGATCTTTCTCGAAATACTTCTTGTACTCCGACCACGTGGTGGCCGCGATGGTGCGCAGCTCGCCGCGCGCGAGCGCGGGCTTCAAGAGATTCGCCGCATCACCTTGCCCGGCCGATCCACCGGCGCCGATCATGGTATGCGCCTCGTCGATGAACAGGATGATCGGGGTGGGCGATGATTTGACTTCCTCGATGAGTCCTTTGAGACGGTTTTCAAATTCGCCCTTGACGCCGGCGCCGGCCTGCAGCAGCGCGAGGTCGAGCGTGCGCAGCGTGACGTTGCGCAGCACGGGCGGCACATCGCCCTGCACGATTCGCATCGCGAACCCCTCAACCACGGCGGTCTTGCCGACGCCCGCCTCGCCAACCAGGATCGGATTGTTCTGACGGCGCCGGGTGAGGATATCCACCACCTGCCGCACTTCGAAGTCGCGGCCCAGCACCGCGTCCAGCTTACCCTGCTTGGCGCGGTCGGTGAGGTTGTACGTGTAGGCATCGAGGTTCGGCGTCTTCCCGCCCGCTGCTCGGGGCGGACCCTCTGCACCTGGCGCGGCCGCGGCCACCGCCCCCGCTTCTTCCACCGACTCAGCGACAACGGTCGTGAAGTCTTTCCGCAGGGCTTCGCCGACGATCTTATCAAACTCGCGCGAGATGTCGACCACCAGCCGGCGCAGCTCATCGTTCGTCGCGAGCGCGACGACCGCGTGTCCGGTGCGGATCTGGACCTCGCCGTAGTCCACCGATCCGATGAGCCACGCGTCCGAGAGCATCTTCGTGAGCGTCGGGCTCAGTGCGGGCGTACGGGCGTTCCCCGACTTGAGCTTGTCCAGGCTTTTTGTGAGGTCGGCGACGAGGCGCGAGCGGTTCACGCCGTAGTGCTTCAGAATGAACGCCAGGTCCCCGTCGGTCGCGTCCAAAGCCTTGAGGAGAAAGTGTTCGATCTCCACGTCGTAGTGGGTCCGCGACAGGCACAGCCCCGCGGCGCCCTCGAGCGCGTTCCGCGTGGGGGCGTTCAGCTTACCGATCAGTCCTCGAAGATTGACGGTCATGGCATGCCTCTAGTCAAAGCGTCAGAATCGTATCGTCCGCATCGCGTGCGAACGGTTTGGTCCGGAGCCAGGTGCGCCAGCCGAGTGGCGGCGCTTCGTCGGAACCGATGACGCAGCCCGGCACATCCCCGCGCGCAAGGACGAGCTGGACGTCGAAGTCGAACTGGTCGTGGCTGAAGAACCGCGCCAGCGTACGCAGCAGCGCATGGCCGCCGCCGCTGGGCAGGAACCGCTCGTACTGCTCCCGCGTCAACGGCCCCAAACGCAGCCGCACCCGGGCTTGCTGATCCCACATCTCGTCGCCGGCCGCGGCGCCGAGTCCGAGCTGCTCGGCGGGCCCCGTCTCGTCTCCCACGTGGCACTGCGTGCTCGGAGCGAGCTGGTACCAGCCGCCGACGAACTGTTCCACCTCGACGGGCACTTCGAGGATGTCCTCGAGCAGCTCCTGGAGCGCCAGGGCGGAGCGGGGTTGCGGCCCGAGCACGCCCGCGTAATAGAGGAGCAACTCGTCGGGGATGGGTAGCCGATCGCGAAACGCCGCGATCCCCAGGCCGATCAAGTCGCGGAGGTGCTCCGTCATGCCGTCCTGCCCGTCGCGCTCGTAGGCGGCGGTGAAGTGGTATTTCTCCCAGGCCCGATAGAACAGGGAGATGAGCCGATGCTGGAAGATGTCGAAGAAGTCGCGCAGCGCGCGGTCGTGCACGCGCGAGCGCTCGGCGACAAGCTGCGTGTAGTGGTAGGGCAAGAGGCCGAGCGGGCCGATCAGACCCATGAAGTTGACCACCATGCGTGCGGGGCGGTCGCCTGGCAGGTCCACGGCGTGGATCTCGCTCGCGGGGAACGCGATCACGGTGCGCGCCGAGAAATGTGCGACCTCCCTCGTCGGGTCCCCGAATCGGCCCACGGCTCGCCGCTCAGGGTACAGCCGCTCCAGGAGCCGCACGGCCTGGAAGAACTCGTACGCGGGCGGGTCAAGGGTGAGTTGCTCCGCCACCGCGGCGTTCGTTACACCAGTGTCTTCCATCCCGCCCTCGGCGCCCATTCGCGCAGTACCTCCTTGCGTTGCCGTGTGCGCGCGGCAAGGATGCAGAAGCTGTTCAACGCAGTGTACAGTCCCAGGAAGTGCTCCAGCACGCTCGCGAACAAGTACGCGCTCCCGCCCGCGAATTGGTCTTCGTCGAATGTCATTTCCACGCGGTGGCCGCGCGCGAAGCTCAGGCCATGGTCCCCCGCGATCCTGGAGAAGCTCGGCGCAGTACGCACGTCGAGGATGCCCTCGATCTGCTTGGCACCCGCGAGCGAATCCCCGAAGTTGTGGAGCCGCAGCAGCTCCTGGAGTGCTTCGGCACCCCCCTCGACGAGCGACAGGTAGTTGAGCGAGAGCTGCGAGATCAGGCGCCACAGCTGAGGCTTTCCCAGCAGCGGCGGGATGACGGGCGTCGGCTTCAGCAACGCGACGATGCGCTGGATCGGTCCGCCGCCCGGGAGCGTGAAGTCGCCGCTCTCCTCGCCGAACGGCAGCCGGCTCGGCAGGTCACCGTTGAAGCAGGTGAGGCGGCACGTCGCCGCCTCGAACGGCGGCCGCGCTGGCCGCCCCGAGAGATCCGCGAACGTGAGATAGAGGTCCGTTTCGCCCGCCTGGCCGTATTCGCTTGCTCGCGATCGAGCGTGCCAGAATGCTTCCGGCTTGTTCCCGTTCGTGCCGTGGCGGAAGGAGTACAACGGCTCGAACCGGAGTACTTCCGGCGACCCGGGCCGCGCCGCCACGACCTCATCGATCGAGAAGATGCGCGTGCTCTCGCGCCGGCGGGCGTCCGCCACGACGGGGTGCTCGTAGCGCGTCGGTACGATCTCCACCGGCTCCGAGTCCTGTGTGAACAGGTTCACGATCGGCGTACACCCGAGCAGGATCGTGCGCGGGGTCACGCCGGCCTCGAGCACTGGTCGCCGCTCCGCCCGTTCGAAGCTCGAGAGCAGGAAAACGACTTCCGCGCTCGGTCCGAACCCCGCGGCGCGCACCTGATCGAACCCGTCGAGATCGAGGAAGTAGAACTTCTCGGGGAACGTGAAGTACTCCTGGAGCAGCCGGTAGGCGACCATCGCCCGGCGTGGCACGGGGAGCATGCCTTCGTCCTGCCCGAACCCCACCGGCCGCAGCGCGCTGGGTGGCAGCAGGACGGGCTTGCGCTTCGGGCCGGGACCGCAATCGCGCACCTGTATCTGCACGCAGTTGTTGGCGAGGACTTCGTACAGCGTCGACACCAGCGTGGTTTCACCGTGGAGGTACAGCCGCAGGGTATTCAGCTCCAGCTTCTCGAACGTGACGTCCGGGAGACACTGCAGCTCCACGCGCAGCGCGCCGGCGGCGCCCGTGGTCGCCACCGGAGGCCGCAGCTGGTCAGGAGTGCGCCACTGTGCGGCCTTCACCGTGAGGGGCCACAGGGTGGTGTCGTAACACGTCCTGAACTTGCAGGGCGCGCCGCCTACCGGCCGCGAGTAGATCACCGAGTCGCGCGGGACCTTGAGCCCCGTCGTCAGCTTCCCCTGTTCCGGATCGAGGTGCAACTCCACGATGGACATCGACGGAATGGGTCTGAGGTAGTGCGGGTACACGACGCTCAACAGCGCGTCGCTGATTTCGGGGAAGTCATCCTCTAGCTTGAGGTGGATCCGGGCGGCCAGAAACGCGAAGCCCTCCAGCAGCCGCTCGACGTGCGGGTCGTCGCACTTGGTGGCCTCGAGCACGAGCCGCGACGCGATCTTCGGGTACTTTTCCGCGAACGACGCACCCATGCGGCGGAGGAAGGCCAGTTCCTGCTCGTAGTAGTAGAGCAGATCATCGCGCATCCGCGCCCTCGCCTCGCACTTCGAACGTCGCGCTCGTAACTTCGAGCACCGTGTCGAACACGACCTGCTCTGGGCTTGGCTCCATGCGCAGCAGCCCGTCGATGACGAACCGTAGCTCGCGGCGCCCTTCCTCGTCCGTCGTGGCGATGCTGACGCGCACGCCCGATAAGCGCGGCTCGAACAGCATGATCGTTTCTTCCACTTGGCGCCTCAGCCAATCGCGCGCCGACCCGGACTGGGCGGCGAGCGACGTGATGTCCGGCAGGCCGTAGTGGTAAACCGAGCGCGGCAGTTCGGTGAAGCCCTCGGGTGCCGGCTGCACGATGCGCCGCGTGTTGAGCAGCCACTCCAGGTCGCGCCGCAGGGCGCGCTTCAACTCCCGCACCGACTGCGCCCATGTCATGGGGGCCTCGGTGCTGGTGTCCAGCTCGGTGTCGATCAGCCGATCGACCACCGACCGCTGGACCGTCCGCTCAATTTCCTGGGGTGCCATCGTTACTCGGGCTCGGGCTGGCCGTCGGGAAGGCCATCGCCTGGACGGGGTCCAAGCGACAGATCTGGCGGTACAGGTTGTCCTTCATTTCGGCGTCGCCACCCAGCTTTTCGAGACAGCGGTACAGCAGTCCCATCGGGCGGGCTACGGCATCCCCATCCCCCGCTTCCCAATCGTCCAGCTTATGCGCCTCGATCTGTTCGAGCAGTTCCTTGAGAATCGGAAGGGCGACAGCCTCGAGGCCCCCATCGACCATGATCTGCGCCGCCTCGGAACGCCGCAGAAACCGGGCGCGCGAGCTCTTCTCCTGCTCGGCCTCCCGCATGAGCAGCTCGATACCCTTCTGGGGCTGGCCGGCGCGGACCTCGTCCATCGCCCGGTCGAACGCTGCCCGACCGAACCGGGGTCGTGACTCTGGGGCCGCGGACCCCGCCCGCGCCGGCTCCGCGCCTTCGGCCGCTGCCGCGATCAATCCACCATTCTGCAGCCACGTGCGCGTCTCCACATTGGCCGTCGCAGTGTCGTCCATGAGCGTGAGGTCCGGGAGAGTCGGGAAGTCGCGCAGCAGGCCGACCAGGCTGCCACGAATCGCGCCCCGCACGTACTGGTATTCGGGTCCGAGCATCTCGGCTGCAGTGAGCTCATAGCGTTGCAGGTCGAGCCATCCCCGACCGTTCGGAGTAGACATGATGGTTTCGCCGGCATCGAGCAGCTCGGCCCATTTCTGGTCGAGCAGGAGCGTCTTGAGATGCGTGCGCACGTGAGTCGGCGGAGCGGCCAGGAGCCGCGGGTCGAGGTCGGGCCCGCCCGCTCGGAGCTCACCCCAGCGAAAGCCGCGGACCATTAGGTACGGGGCGGGATTCCGTGGATCGTGGCGTCGCAGGAAGCGGGCGGCGCTTGCAATGCGCCCGGCGGCGTCTTCCACACTCGTCGGCTCTGGAGCGAGCGGCCCCGCGGCCCCGCCGCCGGCGGGCCCTGACCCTCCGTCCCCTGCCACGGCATCGATCGGGTCGGGATCCGTCTGGAGCCTCTTTTCCAATAGTTGTCGAGCCGCGTCCTGGACCTCCTCCAAGGCCTGACTCAGCGGGCCATAGCCCGGCGCGGCGTCGCCGAACTTTTGCTGGCCGAACGCATCGAGCTCTTGAATCGCCTTGGCGCAACCGTCGAGATCAGTGACGATCTGCTTGTAGAACGCCTTGGGGGTTGCCTCGAACGCCTTGTCGAACTCCTCGGCAGTTAGCTTCTTCTCACTGATCGCTGCTTCGCGCGCCGCCTGCTTTTTTTCGTCGGCCTTGGCTTCGGCTTCGTAGCCGACAGTGCGGGATTCCTTGTATTTGAGCATATGGTGTCCGGCTTTGGTCAACGGGACGGTCCGGACGCCGGCGTCGAGGTAGCGCCCCACCCAAGTGAGGGGGCCGGCGCGCAACTCCGCGTCGCCGCCTTCGAGCTCGGGATAGAGCTGCTCCCAGAATTTCTCCAGCATGCGGCGCAGGAGTTCGAGGCCGACGCGCAGTCCGCCCAGCGACTCCTGCTTGAGCAGCGCCTCGGTGAGCCAGGCGGCGATCTGCAGATCTTTGGACTTCGTCGCCAGCGCTTCGCCGGACAGTTTGATGACGAGCGGCCAGTCAGCGACCTTGCGCGTGCGCTTCCAGTCGCCCTGGTCGACGTCCTCCTCCTCGCGGCGCGCCTCCTTGATCTTGTCGTAGATCGGATCGTAGCGGAGGTTCGCCCCCGCCGGATTCGAGCCCGGGATCGGCTGCAACAAGTCTTCCCGCAACGGCATGGAGGATCAGCCGGCCGAGGCGGCAGGCAGCGTGATGTCGAGCTCGCGCAGTTCGAGAATCGGGAATGGCTCGTCGTCCACGAGGAGCAGCTTCTGGCCCACCGGGATCGGCGTGCCGTCCTCTAGTTCCGTCCACTCGGTGGCGCGCCCGAGCCGTACGGCGACGTCGCTGTGCTTCCACGTCAGCGGCGCCAGCACGGGGAGCAGGACCTCGCCCAACTCGAATCCGCGGAAGCCGGGACCCGTGCGCACCACGGCCGGCGTCCAGAGGAGGTCCCGCAACCGCTTCGGCGGCGTCATGCGGATCGTCGCGATATGCTCGAACGGAATCCACAGATACTGACCTGCCGCGAACAGCTCGAGGCGGGCGCCGACGCGGGGATCGGCGTCGACGAGCTCTTGGAACGGGCGACCGTTGAGCGTTCCCGTAACCGGTTGTGGCGCAGGGCCGCCCTGTGGGAAGTGCCCGGTCACGAACATCTCTTGCCTGGTCCGCTCGGCGTGCAGGGCGGCCCGGTACAGCAGCGCGCCCATGCCGGCCTGCGGACTGTTTCCGGCGAGCACTTCGAGCTGCTTGTCGGCCCGGTCGTGCGCCCCAGCAAAGCAGAGCAGCTCGAAGAGGAACGTGCGCTGCTGGGCGTCGGCCGGATTGCTCCGGAGTCGCGCTCCCAGCAGCTCGATCGCGTCCTCCAGTTTGCCCGCGCGAAACAGCTCGTCGGCGCTTACGGACGGCACCGACGCTTCCTCATTTGCTCACACCCTTCGCGAAGTCGTAGCTCGCCACGGTGGCGGCGCCCGTCGTGCCGTCGGCCTTCTGCTCGTTATAGGTCACGGTCACTTTTCCGAACTGGAAATTGAGGCTCTCGCGGGGGACGTCGCCGTCACCGTTGGAACCGGATTCGTTGAGATCAACGAGGAACAGTTGATCGAACTCGAACTTCATGAACGCGACATTCTTGGCGCCGCCGGCCTTGAGCGCCGTCAAGATGGCGTCCTTGAAGTGCTCCCCGGTGGTGATGGCCTTGAACAACTTGGGACTCGCCTTGTCCACCTTCTTGGTGCAGACGATGCCGTGCGCCTCGACCTTGCCAGCTCCTCTGCCCGCGCCGTGCGGCGTGGACGAGTTGTGGAAGGCCCAGCTGAACGAGTCCAGCTCGATCTGCTTCTCGAACCCGTCCGTTTGGGCCTCGCCTTCGACGTTCGCGAGTTTCAGCAACAGATGGACTGCCATTTGAGCCTCCCTCTACAAGTCTTCGAACCAGTGTAACAAACGTGGACGTTCACTTTGCGGGCGGCGGCAGGTCCGCGACTAGGCGCATCGAAACGCTCAACTCGTCGAGTTGGAAATGGGGCCGCAGGAATGCTACCGCGCGGTAGACGCCGGGCTTGCCGGCGACATCGGTGACCTCGATCCGGGCCTCGCGCAGCGGCCGCTTCGCCTTGATGCTCTGCTGCGCGTCGTCGTCTGCGACCACGTAGTCCGCGATCCAGTTGTTGAGGAACGCCTGGATCTGGCTCCGTGACTGGTAGCCGCCGATCTTGTCGCGCATCATCGCCTTGAGGTAGTGCGCGAAGCGCGACACCGCAAAGATGTAGGGCAACTGGGCCGAGATACGCGCGTTCGCCGTCGCCGAATCGGTCTGGTATTTCTTGGGCTTCTGAGTGGACTGGACGCTGAAGAACGCAGCGTTCGCCGTGCCCTTGCAATGCACGAAGGGCACGAATCCCTGGTCGGCCATCTCCTTCTCGCGCCGATCGGTGATGGGGGTCTCGCTCGGGCACTTCATCGCGACGTCGCCTTCGTCGGTTTTGAAGGAGTGCACCGGCAGCCCTTCCACGAGCCCGCCACTCTCCACTCCACGGATCGTCGCGCACCAGCCGTACGTCGCGAATGCGTTGGTGATGCGCACGCCGAGCGCCCATGCCGCGTTGCCCCACAAGTATTTGTTGTGGTCGCCGGTGACCTGTTCCTCGTATTGGAATGCTTCGATCGGAACGGTCTGGCTCCCGTACGGCTCGCGCAGCAGCATCCGCGGCGCCGCCAGGGCGACGTAGCGCGAATCCTCGCTCTCGCGGAACGTCTTCCACTTCGCGTAGTCGGTCGTGTTGAAGATCTTCGCGAGGTCCCGCGGAGCATCGAGCTGCGTGAAGCTGTCGAGGCTGAACATCTTGGACGACGTGCCGGAGAGGAACGGCGCGTGCGCGGCGGCAGCCACCTGCGCCACCTTCTCCAACAGCTCGATGTCCTCGCCCGTCTTGTCGAACTCGTAGTCCCCGAGCAGTGCGCCGAAGGGCGCGCCGCCGAAGATCCCGAACTCTTCCTCATATACCTTCTTGAACATCGCACTCTGATCGAACTCAGGAGCGCGCTGCAGATCCTTTAACAAGTCCTTCTTCGAGACGTTGAGCACCTTCACCTTCAGCGTCTCGCTCGTCTCGCTGTTGGAAAGCAGGTACCGCAGCCCGCGCCACGTGGCCTCGAGCTTCTGGAACTCGGGATGGTGGACCACCTCGTTCACCTGGCCCGAGATCAGCCGGTCGAGCTGAGCGATGCGAGCATTAAGCATGGCCTCGGTGTCGCGGCCCATCGTGATCGTGCCCGCGAGCACCTCCGATACGAACTGCTTGATCATGTCCTTGCCGCGTTGACGAGCAGGTGCCTCCCCGCCGAACCGGCCCCGCTCGACGATCTGATCGAGCAAACTCAGCTCGGTGGTTTCCGCCGCGGCTTGCTGCTGCTGCTCCGCCTTAGGCTCCGCCATCCTTGCCTCCCTCGGGCTTGGCGCCGGAATCCAGCTCTGCCTTGAGTTTGTTGCGCTTTTCCTCGTCGCTCAGCGTCGCCTGCAGCAGCTCTTCGAGCTTGTCGTTGCTCTGGATCTTGCCGCGCAGGTCGGCGAGCTGGTTGCGGAGGTCGAGGAGCTTCTGCACCGGCTCCACTTGGCGCGCCACTCGGTCGGGGTTGAAGTCTTCCATGCTCTCGAACTTGAGCTCGACGCCGATCT
>QHTY01000054.1:11094-12805 GCA_003220985.1 Gemmatimonadota bacterium | reverse complement strand
GGGATGACCCGTGAAGTCCGCGAGCACCCCCATCACGAAAGGCAGCTCGCGGACCTCCATCGCGCCACCAGTCTCCACCTCGTACGTGATGTTCACGCGCGGAGGCCGAATACGCTCTAGCTTCTTGTGGACGCTCTCTTTGGCCATCGCTTGCTCCTCGGTCGCGTTGCTGATGGTGGTGGGGGTCTGCCGACACCTCGACTGCAGTGCTCCCTGGGACTGCCCCCTGAGGTGCTGCGTGCCGCGACCGTCGGGTCGAAATTGTCTTTCCACCCGCGTTGGTAATACGCCCCGAGAATGCAGGTGTCAAGCAGCGGCCCCCCGGGGTTACACCTAGGGGGAAATGCCGACGGGGGCGTCGCTTTCAGAAGCGCAGTGGGGTCGGCGGATCGGCGATCGATTGGAAGCGCAGCAAGCGAACTCCGTCTGCGTCCCGCATCCCCACCAGCGGCATCAGACCCCGATCCAGGAGTCGTTCCGCGGCGCGCTCGCCCAGAAGTGCCTCGATGCAAGACTGCCCACCGGCGCAGGGAAGCTCCCCGATCTCGAGGTTCATTCCGGAATACATCGGCCGACCCGACGCCGCGATGGCGTGGACGAGCACCAGGAGACACGCCAGGGTCGGATTGCCCCAGAGATAGTCCTCGTGCGCGGGGCTGTGCGACAGCTCCTCGAACGGCAGCGCTTCGCACCGGGTGCCCCGCTCGCCGTACGCAAGACGCAGCAGAAACCTCGGCATGGCGAGGCCGATCCAGCGCGCCTCCGGTGTCCGTCGCAGCGCCTGCCAGGCGGGAAGAGGGTCGGTACTCCAATCGTCGGGGTCCGGACTCAGGTGTACGGAAGCGCTGCCGGCGAGTCGCGGGTCGGCGGCCGACAGCCACGGCACTCCCACGAGGCTCGCGATGCTACCTAGGCGCCCCAAGAGCTCGAGGTCGCTGGCGACCGGCTGGAACGAGTACAAGCCCGCGAGGAGGCTCCATCTCGAGCCGGCAAGCAGTTTCTGGACGCGGCTCGTCTCGGCGAGCTCCCGCTTGGTCACATCGAAAAAGATAGAGCTGCACGCCGGTGTCCGACTCGACGGCCCGAGTGAGCAGGCGCACTCCGAGCCAAAGCGCCTCGAGAGCCTGGAACTCCGCATCGTGCAGCAACGCTCGCAAACCATTCGCGGCGGCTTCCTCCAGTTCGGCGAGGACTGCCTGCCGACGAGGATCAGTTGGTGAAACCACGTGGGGGGCGACGATCCGATTGAGGTACGCCTGAAGGTCGCCACCCTCGAACGGCGCATCCGCAGCACGGTCCACAGAAGGCGACTGCCGCACTATATCGTCGAGCAAGGAACCGTGGCTCGCCGGCTCGCGCGGCGGCTGAGGTGGGGGTGCGGGCTCCCCGAGTTGGCTGCGCAGCGCGCGGACGCCCTCGAACAGCGGCAGACGCTCGTACACGTGATCGGGGTGGAAGTCGTCGAGACTGCTAAATTGAACGCGCAGCACGGGAGCGTCGTCTCGGTGCAGCGGCACGTGCAGCTCAGGTCTGAGCCCCGCGAGTACCTCATCCAGGTTATCGCGGTCGACAGGAATGGCTTCGCTGGTTGCGAGTGCCCCTACGACGTCGCTGTCGCGGTGGGCCCGGCCACTGAAATCTCCGAATAGCGCGACGGAGAATACCGCTTCGCCCTGTGGTATCGGGTCGATCGCGCGCGGCTCGACGCTCA
>QHTY01000054.1:8613-11081 GCA_003220985.1 Gemmatimonadota bacterium | reverse complement strand
GGATCTGTCGCGCATGGCCTCCCAACCTGTCATCTGGGTCAAAGGGTGGCAAGGCGACGCGATGAGTCTAGACGTGTGTCTTCCCAGGGCTAGGTTAGGGCCATGCGCCAACTGCAACCCGTGCTCTGGACGAAGGGTGTCCTCCTCACGCCCCAACACCTCCAGACACAGGATCGCTTTCTCGAGGATCTTCTCGAGATGCAACTTTCGGCGCTCACGTTTTGCCCGTGGGGATTTCAGCGCCTGACGATCGATCGAGAAGCGCTCGCTGGAGGCGCGCTGGCGATTTCGCATGCTGCGGGCATCCTTCCCGATGGTCTGCTCTTCGAGATCCCCGACGCCGATCCTGCGCCACCCCCACGCCCGCTCGAGACCTGCTGGCAGCCCGACCAGCAGACGCTCGATGTGTATCTCGCGATCCCCGAGCAGCGCAACAATGGGTTGAACGTCTCCTCCGGCCAGAACGACCGGAATACGCGGTTCCTGGCCGAGGTCCTGCTGCGGCGCGATGAGAATACCGGCCTCGCGGAAAAGCCGTTGGTCGTGGCGCGCAAGAATTTCCGGCTACTCGTGGAAGGCGAAGCGACCGAGGGACACACGGCGCTCCCTCTAGCGCGGGTCGTCCGGTCGGCAACCGGGAGCTACCAGTTGGATCCCGACTTCGTCCCTCCGGTCGTCGACATCTCGGCCAGCGAGTATCTCATGGCTGTCGCGCGGCGCCTCGTGGAGCTGCTGTCCGCCAAAAGCAGCGCCTTGGCCGACCGGCGGCGGCACAAGAACCAGAGCCTCGCCGAATTCGGCATCGCGGACGTCGCGAATTTTTGGCTGTTGTATACGGTCAACACGCATCTCCCGGATGTCCGGCACCTGTTCGAAGTCCGCCGGGGACACCCCGCCGACCTGTTTGCCACGATGCTCGCGCTCGCCGGTGCCCTGACGACGTTCTCCACGACGGTGCACCCTCGGGACCTGCCCGCCTACGAGCACGCGAACTTGTCGCGTTGCTTCCGCGATCTGGACGAAAAGCTGCGATTGTTGCTCGAAACGGTCGTGCCCGCCAACTATGTGTCACTGCCGATGCGCGCCGTGCGGCCGGCCGTACACGCCAGCGCGCTGGAGCGCGACGACTATCTGACGGCTGATGGCTGGTATCTCGCAGTCAGTGCCGAGCTCGAGCAGGCCAAACTGGTGCGCGCCGTCCCCGAGCTGGTCAAGATCAGCTCCGCCGACCACATCGATAACCTCATCAAGCAGGCAATGCCGGGCCTTCAGCTCTCGCACATGCCGAGTCCGCCGGGTGCGATCCCCGTGAAATCGGGCTTTCAGTATTTCCGCGTCGGCAAGACGGGACCTGAATGGCAATCGATCACGCGCGCCCGCAACGTGGCCGCATACGTACCGGCCGACTTCCCGAACGCACAGCTCGAGCTCCTCGTCGTGCTGCCGACCAAGTAGCTATTTCTTGATCGCGAAGAAAACGATGAGCACGACCGCGAGGAGGAGGACAACGCCGAGCGCGATGAACAGCTTCGTGAGCGATGGCTTTCCTTCTTCTTCTCCTTCTTCGCCCGCTGGAGCGGGCGTCGGAGCCGCTTGCCCCCGACCACCGGGGGCGGGGGCGGGGGCCGGGACAGCAGACATCATGCGCGTGAACTCGCTTTGGCCAAGCCCCCCCCCCCCGGCCCGCGCGGTAGATTCGGGACCGCCGCCGGATGGAGGCGACGGCAGACCCTCCATCAGGCTAGTGAACGCTCCCGGAGCGCCTTTGGGTGGCGGTGCCGGTGAGGGAGGCGCGTCGCTCACCTCGGGCGGCGTGGTGGGGTCGTCCCCAGGCGAGTCCACCGCTGCTCGTAGCAGCTGGGTGAATCCACCCTTTGGCACGGCGGGTCGCGCCTGGGCTGGCGGTTCCGAACGCTTGGGTGCGAGCGGCTCATCGTTCTGCGTAGGCGAGGACGTCGCTGGCATATCCTCGTGGGGTCCGAACAGTCGGGTGAAATCACCTGGTCCCTTGGGCGACGGCGCGCTTGGCGTGGGCGGCTGGGGCTGCGCGACCTCGTCGGGGCCGCTCGCTTTCCAGCGAATCTGCGGCTTGGCCGCCGCGGGAGGTGGCGGCTCCGCTGGAGTGGATTCGCGCCACCGCACAACGATCTTGGGTCGTTCGGCAGCCGGAGGTGTGGGCGTCGCCGGCGGGGCGGGCTCGGTGGGCGCAGCGCTGGCCGGTTCGTCTTTGATTGCCCCAAATAGGCGAGTGAACTCACCCGCTGTCGGAGAAGCAGTGGGAGCAGTGGGAGCAGTGGGAGCAGTGGGAGCAGGGGGAGCGGGTGGAGCCGGAGGAAGAGGTGTCGACGGCCCCTGGGGCGTTTTGTGCGAATCGGCGGCAGCGGGACCTATTGCGCCAAATAACTGTGTGAACTCTCCGCCCGCTGGAGTCGGAGTGGCGGATTTCGGTGACTCGACGATGGGCGTCT
>QHTY01000054.1:2685-8607 GCA_003220985.1 Gemmatimonadota bacterium | reverse complement strand
AGGTCCGAACAGCTGCGTGAATTCCCCCCAGGGCGGACCCTGCGACGAAGCGGTCGGCACCGTTGGCGCGGCCGGCGCACTTCGGGTTCTCACCTCGAGCCATTGCGCGAGTGTCTGGAATACCTGGAGATAGTCGGTGACGATAACGGGCACGCCATCCACGTCGAGAATCTCGAGGATACGCTTGCGGTCGGCGGCGTTGAGCTGATGGATCATGCCGCGCACACGATCCACTTCCTCGCGGGAAGCGGAATCGAGCGAGTGAACCATGACGACGCGTCCGGACGAATCGACTGCGTGGTAGCTTGCGACCCCCCGTTGCGTCAGTCGCTGCTGCAGTCGGTACTTCGCGCGGAATTCTTCAAGGGTCATGGACACTCCCCGTCCCGGCTGATAAATCTACGAACAACCTACCCCTTGCCCGAAGCCTGGCAAGCTGGCGACGTAAGATGAGAAACCTTTCGAAGGTCGTATGGCAGGAAGGCATGCACCTGGCGCAGCACCACTTCCAGGTGCAGAACCGCTACTTTGAAGACTCGATCGCTTTCGCTTTGTCGCAGCTGTTTTTCAAGCCGTACGGGCTGGCAGGCTACGATTTCGACGCGGAGGCGCTCCGCAACGGCACGGTGGCAGTCGTGCACGCGCGCGGTGTCATGCCCGACGGCCTTGGATTCCACTTTCCCGACGCCGACCCGTTGCCGCCGCCCCGCGAGGTGCGAGAGCTCTTCTCGCCCACGCAGGAGAGTCACGTCGTCCTACTCGCCATTCCTCCGTACCGGGCGGGCCAGGCGAACTGCGCTCTCGGACCGACGGCAGCCGACGCGGGCGCGCGCTACCTCGCCGAGCAGACCCCGATCGCCGATGATCTGACTGGGCGCGACGAGAAGCCCGTCAGTCTGGGCCGGAAGAACTTCCGGCTGCTCCTGGATGCAGAGGTGAGCGGCGATGTGGTCGCTCTGGCCCTCGCGCGGGTCCGGCGCGATGGCGCCGGCGCCTTCATCTACGACCCTGACTACATTCCGCCGCTGCTCCAGGTCGGCGCCAGCGAATCGCTGATGGAGCTGCTCAGGCGTGTGATCGAAGTCCTCGATGCGAAGAGCGAGACCCTCGCCGGTCAGCGACTCAAGATTCCGAAGCAGGGGGCGGAGTCAGGGACCCGGGACGTCTCGAGCTTCTGGCTCAGCCACGCGATCCACTCGAGCCTCGCGCCGTTGCGTCACGTCCTCGAGCAAAAACGCTCACGGCCGGAGCAGGCGTACGCGGAGCTCGCGCGGTTGGCGGGGGCCCTGTGCACGTTCGCGCTCGACTCGCACCCGCGGGCGCTGCCGGCCTACGACCACGATCGCCTCGGGGAGTGCTTCGCAGCGCTCGAGCGTCACATTCGCTCGCACCTCGAGCTCGTCGTTCCCACGAACTGCATCTCCGTCCCTCTGTCGCGGTCGCGCAAGCTGCTGCATACGGGGAAGGTCCTCGACCAGCGTTGCTTCGGCCCGTCGAAGTGGGTGCTCGGCGTCCGATCCCGCACGAAGGCGGCGGACCTGATCCGGGGCGTGCCCCCGCTCGTGAAGGTGTGCGCCGGCCAGCACATTGTCCGCCTGGTGAGCTCCGGGCTCGCCGGCCTCGCGCTCGAACATCTCGCGGCGCCGCCGTCGGCAATTCCCCGCGACCCGGCCGCGCAGTACTTCGCCATCGAGCGCACCGGGCCGTGCTGGGAAGGGATGACGAAGACGGGCGACGTTGGCGTCTATGCTCCGGAGACGCTGGCCGACGCGGAGTTCGAGCTTCACATCGTCCTAGAATCGGCGCACAGCTGAGCGCATGTCACCCAAGGCGGTCGACGCGGAGGCGGGGCAGCGAGACGCGCAGCGCGGACTCCTCGCGATCGTCTTGCAAGAGGTGCTGACCGCCGTCGGACGGGTGCGCGCCAACCGCCAGAGCGTCACCGACGCGGCAACCTTCCGCAACCACATCAAGCAGCTGCTGTCTGGCGCGCACGAGGAGGCGCGGCGGGCGGGGTACGCCAGCGAGGACGTCAAGCTCGCGATTTACGCGATCGTGATGTTCCTCGACGAGTCCATCCTGAACTCGCCGCTCCCCGCCTTGGCGGGCTGGTCGCGCAAGCCGCTCCAGGAAGAACTCTTCGGCGAGCACATGGGAGGAGAGGTGTTCTTCGAGAATCTGCGCACCCTGATCGGGCGCCAGGACTCGGAGGAGCTGGCTGACGTACTCGAGGTTTATCAGTTGTGCCTGCTGCTCGGATTCCGGGGCCGCTACGGCGCCGCTGGTCAGAGCGAAGCACAGCGGTGGGCGGGCGCAGCGGCCGAGAAAATCGCTCGAGTCCGCGGAGCGCTGGGAGAGCTCGCGCCGGGCTGGGCGCCTCCCGAGCGAGAGACCTTCCCGCTCAACCTGGATCCCTGGCTGCGCCGCCTGGCGATCACAGCGCTCGGGCTCGCCACTTCGGCTATCGCTATCTGGCTCGTCATCAGGATCACGCTCGGGTCCTGGATTTCGCAGCTCCAATCGTTGCGGCCCGGACCGTGAGCCTCCTCGGGATGCGGTCCCGCCGAGCCAAGGTCAGCGTCGCGGTCGCGTCGACGTTCGTGATCTACCTCATCATCACGTGGGCGCTGGGGAAGTGGCTCGAGCTGACCGGCTGGGACCTATGGATTCTGCGTGGAGCGCTATGGGTCTTGGGGGCGATCGCGGCGGGTATCGTCTTCTGGTTCACCACCCGGCGCGGGGGAGACGACCAGGGCGAAGCCGGCGACGACGACATCGATGCGGCGATGACGGCGGCGCGGGCCCGGCTCGCCGCGTCGCGGGCGGCGAAGACCGCCGCTCCCGGCAAGCTGCCCCTCGTGGTGGTCCTCGGTCCCGTGGGCAGCGCGAAGACGGCCAGCGTGATGCACTGCGGACTGGATCCCGACCTGCTCGCTGGGGAGGTCTCCCAGGGGGACCGGATCCCGCCCACACGCGCGGCGAATCTCTGGTACACGCAGAATACGGTGGTAGTGGAAGCGGGCGGGGGCTTGCTGCAGGAGCCGAGCCGCTGGGCGCGCTTCGTTCACCACGTCATTCCGGATCGGATGCGGGCGACGTTGACGGGGCGGGCGCAGGCGCGTCGCGTCGCGGTTGTCTGCTTCAGCTGCGAGGACCTGCTCAAGGCCGGGAGCGCCACCGCGGTGCCGGCGGCGGCCTCCGACCTGCGCGCGCGGCTCGCCGAGCTGGGGCGGGCGTTCGGAATCCCGCTACCGGTGTACGTGCTCTTCACGAAGGCGGACCGCATTCCCCACTTCCCGGAGTTCGCGCACCACGTGTCCCGGGAGGAGGCTCAGCTCGGGGTCGGCGCGACGCTCCGCTGGCCGTCGCGCGCGCCGGCCGGGCTGCACGCCGAGCGCGAGTTTCAACGGGTCACCGAGGCCTTTGAGCGGCTCTTCACCAGACTCGCCGCGAGCCGGCTGTTGCTGCTGCCCCGCGAGAGCGAAGCGGCGCGGCGCGCCGCGGTGTACGAGTTCCCGCGTGAGCTGCGCAAGATCGCCCCGCTGGCGACGCAGTTCCTGGTGGATCTCTGCCGGCCGAGCCAGCTCGCGGTCAGCCCGGTCCTACGCGGGTTCTATTTCACCGGCGTGCGTGCGGTTGTGACGAGCGACGCCGCTCCGGCGGCGGCCTCCGCGGCGGCCGGTGGCGCGCGCGGCGCGACCCAGGTGTTCGACGCCCGGCTCCATCAAGCCAGCCCTCGCGACGCCGCGGTTCCGGCCACGGCGCGTAAAGTCCCGCAGTGGCTCTTTCTCGGCGGCGTATTCCGGGACGTGATCCTGCGCGATAAGGCGGGCGACGCCGTCGCACGGGGCGGCGTGCACGTTAACCTGTGGCGCCGCGGTCTCCTCGCCGCCGCCTCCGGCATGGCGCTGCTGTGGCTCCTCGCCATGCCGGTGTCCTGTTTCAACAATCGCCGGCTCGCCGCCCGATCGCTCGATGCGGCGCAGGGCCTGGCAGGCCTCTTCGCGAGCGAGGCCGACGTACCCGCCCCCGAGACGCTGACGAAGCTCGACCGGCTGCGCCAGAGCCTCGAGATCCTCGCCGACTTCCAGCGCGATGGGCCGCCCCTGCGGTTCCGCTGGGGACTGTACGAGGGGTCGGCACTCTACCGGCAACTCGGGCCGGTCTATTTGGACCGGCTGGAGGCCGTGCTGCTCAGGCCGGCGCGCACCTCCATCGTGCGCACCCTGCGGAATGTGCCGGCTGCGCCGCGGGAGGCCGGTGAGTACGGGCGAATCTACAATCTGCTCAAAGCCTATCTGATGACGACCACGCACGCGAACAAGATCGAGCCGGCGTTCCTGGATTCGCTGCTGATGGAACGATGGCTCGAGGGTCGCCAGGTCGATTCCACCCGCCTCGACCTGGTGCGCAAGCAATTCAGCTTCTACGCCCGCAAGCTCTGCGTCGTGTACGCCTGCGGGGCGGACGCCGACGAAGCTGTGGTCAACCCCGCCCGCAACTTCCTGCTGGCCTTTGCCGGCCCCGAGCAGATTTACAACGCGATCATCGGGGAGGCGTCCGCCCGCAATCCGCCGGTGCGATTCGCGCAGAAGTTCCCAGGTGCGTCGGCGGTGTTGGGAAACGTGTATGACGTGCCGGGGGCGTTCACCCCGGGCGGATGGGGGTTCATGCGCCAGGCACTGGCGAACCCCAGCCAATTCTTTCAGTCCGAGGACTGGGTGTTGGGCGGGCAGGCGAACGTGAAGCTCGATCCCGCGAAGATTGTCGAGCAGCTGCGCAGAATGTACGACTCAGACTACGTCCGGCGGTGGGTGACCTTTCTCGGCTCCGCCAAGCTCGCGTCATTCGTCGGCACGCGCGACGCGGCCCAAAAATTGTTGCGGCTCAGCGACAATCAGTCGCCGCTGCTGCAGCTGCTCACCGTGGTCGCCCAGAACACGGCCGTGGACACGCAGACACTCGGCGGCGCTTTCCAGCCCGTCAGGATCGTGACGCCCGTGACCGTCACCGACAGACTCGTGAGCGAGTCCAACAAGCCGTACATCGACGCGCTGGTCGGCCTGCAGACGATCGTCGCTCAAGCGGCGACCGCGCCGCCGGGGGCGGCGGAGGCGCTCCTCGCGCAAACGATGGATCGGACGGGAGCGGCGCGGGTGGCCGTGGCGCAGCTCGCGCAGAAGTTTCGAATCGACGGTGCAGCCGCGGAGGTTGGTCAGGCTGTCCGAAGGTTGATGGAGGAGCCGCTCGGCGGCGTCGAGCGGGTCCTCGGGAGCCTACCGGCGCAGGCGGCGAATCAGCGAGCGGCCGCTTTCTGCGCGGTATTCCAGCCGCTGCGCTCGAAGTATCCGTTCAACGCGACTTCGGGCGTCGACGCCACGCTGCAGGACGTTGCCGCGGTTTTCCACCAGGAGTCCGGCGCCCTCGCCGGTCTCAAGAACGCGCTCGGTGGCGTGCTCATCCAGCAGGGCACGCGCTTCCTGCCGGTGCCGGGCGGCGCGATTCACCCGAGCTCGGCGTTCCTGGACTTCTTCAACCGCGCGGCGGGTACGTCGAGCGCACTATGGCAGGTCGGCCCGAATGAGCCACGATTCTCGTTCTCCCTCAAGCCCAGAGTTGACGAGGCGATGCCCGTGGTCACCGTGTCCGTGGACGGTCAAGTCTTTCAGTTCACGCGGACCCAGCTCGCGGCGCGGCTTTTCGACTGGATCGGGCCCCGGGCGCGCGAGGTGCGTGTGACAGCCCAGATTCGGGGCCGTGACGAGGTCCTCCTGCAGTACGGCGGGACCTGGGCAGTGTTCAAGCTGTTCAACCAGGCGACGTGGCGCAACACGGCTCCGACGCAGCTCGCGGGCATGCCGTACATCCTTCAGTGGCCGATCGGGCAGCAGGGCGTTACGCTCGAGATGGAATTGAATCTTG
>QHTY01000054.1:0-2675 GCA_003220985.1 Gemmatimonadota bacterium | reverse complement strand
CCAAGCGCCGCCATTTTTGAGGAAGGATTACTTCGCGGGCATGAACTGCGTCAGCCGCGTGCAGTGACCAACCCACACTCGATGACCAAGGGGACCAATGCGCAGCCGACTCTCACTAGTGATCTGCGGCGGGATGGTTCTCGCCCTGGCCTGTCACCGCGGGCCCGAGCCACTGGCCCCGGTGCTGCCGACCGAGCGCGTCTATTACGACGACGGGCCGGCGTTCCGCGACTCCGTCCGCATGGTGGTCGAGGACTCCGCGACGTGGAAGCGGGTGTGGGCGCGAGCCACGTCCACACAGCCATCACCGCCCCCGCGGCCTGAGGTCGACTTTCCGTCCGAGATCCTGCTCGTCGTGGCCGCAGGCCGGATGGCGCCCGGCGACCAGATCCACGTGGACTCCGTAGGCGTGAAGGGCGACTTTTTCTTCGTCGTCGTGCGCACGACGGTCGAGTGCCGGCCGCTCGTTGCCGACGTCTACCCGCTCGAGATCGTGCGCGTGAGGCGGACCGGGAAGGCTGTCGCGTTCGCCGAGCGCCGGGACAAGGGGGCGAACTGCCAGTAGCCTGCAGGAGTTGAACTTAGTAAGGGGCGAGCCGAGATGCTCGCCCCTTCTTCTCGGCCATCGTAGCTTTTCCCTTGTGACCGCTCGCAAGCTGGGATACGAGTATCCCAAGATCGTGCGCGGGGAAGGCTGCTGGCTCATCGATTCGCGCGGCAAGCGCTACCTCGACGCGGTCGGCGGTGCCTACGTCGCCAACCTCGGCCACTCCAACCCCGAGATCGCCAACTCGATCGCCGAGCAGTGCCGGCAGTTCGGCTACCTGTCCGGCACCATGTTCACGCATGGACCGGTCGAGAA
The DNA here is from genome assembly GCA_003220985.1 of Gemmatimonadota bacterium. Classification (GTDB taxonomy): domain Bacteria; phylum Gemmatimonadota; class Gemmatimonadetes; order Gemmatimonadales; family GWC2-71-9; genus 20CM-2-65-7. The sequence goes on along the minus strand of QHTY01000054.1, from coordinate 1,813 downwards.
TCTCGCCGATGAGCTCGCCGACACACTCCCCGGCGACCTCTCGAAGCTCTACTTCCTTTGTAGTGGGTCGGAGGCGGTCGAAGCCGCGCTGAAGCTGGCGCGTCAGTACTGGGTCGAACGGGGACGGGCCTCCAAGCACAAGATCATCGCGCTCGGACCGGGTTACCACGGCAGCACCTTGCTTGCCCTGTCCGCCTCGGCGCGCGAGGCGCACAAGGCGCCGTTCCGCCCCTGGCTCGTGGATGTGCACCGCGTCCCCGCGCCCTATCCATATCGCTGCGAGTGCGGCGGCCGCGGCGCCGCCTGCCCGGTGTGTAGCGCGGCCGTGCTCGAAGAAGCCATCGAACAAATCGGTGCCGATCAGGTGGCCGCCTTCATCGCAGAGCCCGTCGGCGGCTCGTCGACCGGTGCCTCCACGCCGCGACCCGAATACTTCAAGCGCGTGCGCGAGATCTGCGATCGCCACGACGTGCTCTTCGTCGCGGACGAGGTGCTGGTGGGCATCGGCCGGACGGGCACTTGGTGGGCGATCGAGCCCTACGGCGTGACGCCCGACATCATGACGTTCGGCAAAGGCGTCTCGGCCGGGTACGCGGCGCTCTCGGGGATCGCCGCGCCCGAGCGCGTTGTGGACGTGATGGCGCAGGGCTCGGGTAGCTTCATCCACGCGCAGACGTTCTCGCACCACCCGGTCGCCTGCGCGGCGGGCGTGGCGACGATGCGCTATCTCAAGCAGCACAAACTCGTCGAGCGCTGCGCCCAGATGGGTCGCGTGTTGCACGAGCGGCTGCGGTTCCTGACCGATTTGCCGCACGTCGGTGACGTGCGCGGCCGCGGGCTGCTCGCCGGGATCGAATTCGTCGAAGACAAGGCGAGCCGGGCGCCATTCCCGCGCTCGGCAAAACTCGCCGAGCGATTCGCGGACGCCGCGCTCGATGCCGGGCTCACCGTATGGCCGAACGTGGGACACGCCGATGGTACGAACGGCGACGCCGCCTTGATCGCGCCGCCCTTCATCATCACCGAGTCCGAAATCGACGAGATCGTGGGCCGGCTCACGATAGCGCTCGAGAAGACGATCTCGAAGCTGGCAGTTCGCGCATGACCGCGCGCGATTATCCGCGCATCGTCGTGCCGCCGCCCGGGCCCAAGGCCCGCGCGATCGTGGAACGGCAGGACCGCTTCGCGTCGACGTCGTATCCCAAGGAGTATCCGCTGGCGGTCGCGCGGGGTGAGCGCGCCATGGTCGAGGACGTGGACGGCAATCGCTTCCTCGATTTCATGGCCGGCATCGCGGTGGCGTCGACCGGCTATGGGCATCCCAAGGTCGTGAAGGCGGTGCAGGACGCGGCAGCTCGTTTCCTTCATATCTGCGGCTCGGACTTCTACTACGCGAGCTTCGCGGCCCTGTGCGAGCGCCTGGCGCAGCTCGCACCCGGACCGAGCAAGAAGCGGGTCTTTTTGTCGAATTCCGGCACGGAAGCTGTCGAAGGCGCCATCAAACTCGCACGGCATTCGACGGGTCGGCCGGCGATCATCGGCTTCCTCGGCGCGTTCCACGGGCGGACCTATGGCGGCTTGAGTCTCACCGCGAGCAAGGCGGTGCAACGCTCCGGTTTCGCTCCCTTCCTGCCCGAGATCCACCACGTCCCGTACGGCTATCGCTATCGCTGCGAGTACTGCCGCGCCGAGTCCGAGTGCACCAGGCGTTGCACGTCGTGGATCGAAGACGAGCTGTTCGCCAAGAAAATCCCGCCCGACAGCGTCGCCGCCATTTTCGTCGAGCCGATCCAGGGCGAGGGAGGCTATGTCG
>QHTY01000316.1 GCA_003220985.1 Gemmatimonadota bacterium | reverse complement strand
GACGTGTGGGACACGCAGTGGGATATGTTCTCAGCGCTCATCGGCGCCATCACCGCGCAGCTGCTGCTCGCTCGCATCCACGACCGCAGTCTGGCCAAGCTGCTGCAGCCGGAACCACGCGCCGTTGCCTGACAGGAGACGATCCCTAGGCGTGACCACCTACGTCGCCCTCCTGCGGGGCATCAATGTCGGCGGTCACAAGCCGGTCGCCATGGCCGACCTGCACCATCTCCTCACGCAACTGGGCCTCGCGGACGCTCGGTCGCTCTTGCAAAGCGGGAATCTCGTTTTCGGCGCGAATGGGCGAACGGCCGCCCGGCTGGAGCGCCTCCTGGAGGCGGAGGCTGCGAAGCGCCTCGGTCTTCAAACAGATTTCTTCGTCCGCGGTGCCAAGGAATGGAAGGGCGTGGTCGCCAACAATCCCTTCTCCAAGGAAGCCGCGCGCGATCCCGGCCATCTGGTCGTGATGGCTCTCAAAGACGCGCCAAAGGACGCTGACGTAAAGGCGCTTCAGGCTGCCATCACGGGCCGCGAAGTCGTTCGCGCCGGGGGCAAACACCTTTACATCGTTTATCCGGACGGCATCGGCCGCTCGCGACTGACGAACGCGGTCATCGACAAGCAGCTTGGCACACGCGGTACGGGTCGTAACTGGAACACGGTCCTGAAACTCGCGAGGCTCGCGACGGGGTGATGTCCAGGCGAATCCCGCTGACCCTTACGACAGTGCGTCGGAAAGTGCCTCGATGAACAGCGCCATTCGTTCCGCTCTCCTGTCCCTCGTGTTCGCTCTGACGATCGTTCGATCGCTACGATCTCAAAATGATTATGCCACGCCCATCCTGGCAGGAATAAGCAATCACGGGGAAAACAAGGTCCAGCCCTATGTCACGGCGGGCGACAGGGCGTATTTGATCGGAACGCAGGATGGGAACTTCCCGGATATGGGCGAGCACGTGCCGGGCGAAATGGGCGGGCTATGGCTCCACCCGATCAAACTGATAGACGGTTTCTGGGCAACCGTAACCGATGTCGCGACCAATCGGGAATTCGCTCTCTCGGAGAGCGCCGAGTTCGTCAATTACCCCTTTGGCAATCGGTTCAGATATGGTGCGGTGTTGGACAGCTTGGAGATCGAGCGCTTTCAGTTCAGTCCGGACGGCCAGGAGGGATTGATCGTTCAGTATACGTTCAAGAACGCGGGCGCACGGAAGAAACGGTTGCGCTTTGACTTTTCAGTCAAGACGGATTTACGCCCCGTATGGTTTTCAGAACGACTCGGGATTGCGGACGCTCAGGACGTCGTTACCTGGCAAGGGTCGGATAACGTCTTCATCGCCCGAGACGTCGCCAGCAGCTGGTTCTCGGTCTGGGGAGCCGCTGAGTCCGCAGATCCACAACCAATCGCAGATCCACAGCCGATACACACGAGTGGACGGGGAGTCACAGCGGCATCCCGATACAGTCTATCGGTCGACCCACAGAGTACCTCTCACCTGACGTTCATTATCGCAGGCTCGGCGACAGAGCAGAACGCAGCCGTAAACACGTACAAGTATCTGGCCAAGAACCACGCGAGTCTGCTTGAAAAGAAGAAGCGATACTATGCGGCGATCATTGACCGAGCGAAAGTAAGAATTCCCGATCAACGCTTGCAAGAAGTCTACAACTGGGTGAAGGTCAACACCGAGTGGCTCGTCCGAGACGTCCCCGGCATCGGCCGCGGTCTCGGTGGCGGGCTGATGGAATATCCCTGGTGGTTCGGCACGGAAACGTATTCCGTGCAAGCGCTCATTGCATCGGGCGATTTCGATCTCGCCAAGCAAACCCTCCGTCTGCTACGGAATCAGTCGATGAAGGCAAACGGCAACGGTCGGATCGTGGTAACCACCAACGGCGCGGTCTCCAACCCCGGCAACACGCAGGAGACCGCCCAGTTCATCCTTACTGTCGGCAAGCTCTTCGACTGGACGGGAGACCTGGACTTTGCGAAGGAAATGTACCCGGCCATGAAGCTGGGCCTCAACTGGCTCCTGACCGACATGGACCAGAACCACGATCTGTTCCCGGAAGGGTACGGGATCATGGAGGTGTATGGGTTGAATGCGGAATTGATCGATGTCGCCGTTTACACACAACAGGCGTTGCAGGCCACGGCGCGCATTGCCGGCGTTTTGAACGAGCCCGGCGCAGCACAGCGATATCGGCAACTGGCGTCACAGCTGGAAGTGAAAATCAATGAAGATTTCTGGCTCGAAGAGGACGGCTCGTACGCCGATTTCTACGGGACCAAGGCACAGGCTATCAGCGCAGCGGAGGGAGCAATCAGGCAGATAGAACTGAAGGGGGCGAACAACCTGACCCAAAGAGACGAGGAACT
>QHTY01000053.1:17592-18629 GCA_003220985.1 Gemmatimonadota bacterium | reverse complement strand
CCACTCGGCGCCGAAGCCGGCGCCATGATCTTCCAAAAAGGCGGCAACGCGGTCGATGCGGCGTGCGCCATGCTGGCGGCCGTCACCACGATGTGGGACGTGCTCTCCTGGGGCGGCGAAACGCAAGCGCTGATCTACAATCCCCGCACCAAGAAGGTCATCGCCGTCAACGCGCTCGGCGTGGCGCCGACGGGAGCGACCGCCGACTTCTATCGGTCCAAGGGGATGCGCTTCCCACCGGAGTATGGCCCACTCGCGGCCATCACCCCCGGCGGACTCATGGTCATGCTCGCCGAGTATGGCACGCTCAGCCTGCGGGAGGTGCTCGAGCCGGCGATCCGCATGGCGGACGGTTATCCCATCGAGGAGGAGACCGCGAATTCGATCGAGCGGAACAAGCGCTGGCTCAAACAGTGGCAATACGCGCGCGCCGTGATGCTGCCACACGCCGGCGAGGCGCGCGAAGCGCCCGAAGCCGGCGAAATTTTCCGCCAATCCGACCTCGCGTCGACCCTCCGCAAGCTCGTGGAGGCGGAGCAGCAGGCGCTCCGGCGTGGCAAGAACCGGCACGACGCCATCATGGCCGCCTACGACCGCTTTTACCGTGGCGACGTCGCGGAGGAGTTCGTCCGCGGTCTGCGGGAGGAAGGTGGTCTCATCACGCTGACCGATCTCGCCAACTGGCGTGTCAAGATCGAAGAGCCCGTCATGACGACGTACCGGGGGATCGACGTCTACAAGTTGCAGCCCTGGTCACAAGGTCCCGCGATGCTCCAGGCGCTCAACATCCTCGAGAACTTCGATCTCAAGGCGATGGGCTACAACAGCACCCGCTACATTCACACGCTCTATCAAACGATGAGCCTCGCGTTTGCGGACCGCGATTTCTACTACGGCGATCCAGCATTTCCTCCCGACGAGCCGATTCGTGGGCTGTTGTCGAAGGATTATGCGCGCCAGCGCGCGAAGCTGATCAGTCCCGACTACAACGATCCCGACATCAAACCGGGCGATCCGTATCCTTTCCAGGGCGGCAC
>QHTY01000053.1:10428-17566 GCA_003220985.1 Gemmatimonadota bacterium | reverse complement strand
TCGCCACGCCCCGTGACGACGACCGAGAGCGGCACGGAGGACGCCGCGGCGCTCGCCGCGTTTGACGAAGCGTTCCGGCGCGGCACCACCTCGATCGAAGCCGCCGACTCGGCCGGCTGGGTGGTCTCGGTGACGCCGTCGGGCGGCTGGATTCCCGCGGTCATCGCCGGTCACACGGGAATCGGCGTCAGCCAGCGCGCGCAGCAGTTCGTCGTCGACTCGAGCGACAATCCGTTCAACGTGATCGTCCCGGGGAAGCGGCCGCGCGTGACACTGACGCCCAGCCTCGCGCTGAAGGACGGGAAGCCGTTTCTTGCGTTCGCGGTGCAGGGCGGCGACACCCAGGACCAGAACCTGCTGCAATTCTTCCTGAACGTGGTCGAGTTCGGCATGGACGTGCAGCAAGCGGTCGAAGCGGCGAACATCACCAGCTACCAGATGCGCAATTCGTTCGGCGAGCACAAAACGGAGCCGGGTCGCCTGACGCTGCGGGAGGACACACCGGCCTGGACCAGACGCGAGCTGCGCGCGATGGGCTACAGGCTCGACTTCGATGATCGGACATCCGGGCCGATCAACGCAATCTTCTTTGACTGGAAGCACGGCTCGTTCTGGGGCGGGTCGTCCAATCATGGCGAGGACTATGGGATCGCGTGGTGATCGCGCGCCGGCATTGACACGGCTCGGCCGCCCCACTAAATCACAGGTCATGCTAATGTCCGCGCATCACCGGCATCACCATGGTCACTTGGTCCACGGGGGATAGCCGGAGGCGCATTAGGGTTTGAATCATGACCGACGCCGGCCCCCCAGGGCCGGCGTCGTGCTTTTAGGGCGGCGTCGCACACCCTCGGGGACTCCGGCTCGGCTAACACGGAGCCGAAGAGATGACTGCTGTACCGTTTCGACTTGGCCTTCCCAAAGGGCGGATGGAGACCGGTGTGCTGACTCTCCTTGCCGACGCCGGGATTCGCGTGCGTCCCAGCGCGCGAGGCTACCGCCCCGACGTGTCTCTGCCGGGGGCGGAAGCGAAGCTGTTGAAACCCCAGAACATCGTGGAGATGCTGGTCCTGGGCAGCCGTGATGTCGGCTTCGCCGGGGCGGATTGGGTTGCGGAGCTCGAAGCGGACGTCGTCGAATTGCTCGACACCGGGCTCGATCCGGTCCAGCTCGTCGCCGCCACTCCGATCGCCCTGCTCGAAAGCGGCCGGCTTCCCACCCGACGGCTCGTGGTCGCATCCGAGTACGAACGGCTCACGCGGCGCTGGATTGCAGCACGTGGGCTGTGCGCGGAGTTCGTCCGCTCCTACGGCGCGACCGAAGTGTTTCCGCCTGAAGACGCGGACGTGATCGTTGACAACACCGCGACCGGCGCGACCCTCGAGGCGAACGGTCTCTCCATTGTGCACGTGTTGATGCGCTCGTCCACCCGTCTGTATGCCAACCGCGCGGCGTTCGATGATCCCGCGCGCCGTCGCTCCATCGATGATCTCGTGCTGCTGATCAACTCGGTGCTCGAGGCGCGACGTCGCGTCATGCTGGAAGTCAACGCCTCGGCCGCCTGTCTCGACGCGGTCGTGGCTGTGCTGCCGTCGATGCGCCAGGCCACGGTTGCTCCCCTGTTCGGCAATGGTGGCTACGCCGTGAAAGCTGCGGTGCCGCGCGAGCTGCTCCCGCAGGTGATCCCCGCCGTGAAAGCGGCCGGCGGCACCGACGTCGTCGTCTCCACGCTGTCGCAGATCGTGCCGTGACGACGGCGCTCAAAACTCGGATCGATCCGGCGTGGGTCTACGATCGCCCGGCGCGCGGTGGCCCCGGCGTACTCCGCCTCGACCGCAACGAGGGTCTCCTGCCGTCACCCGGCGCGTTGGCGGAATTGGCCGAGGCGGATCCCGAGCTGCTGCGTCGCTATCCCGATGTTTCCGAATTGACCGCGCTGCTCGCGGCGCGATGGAACGTCGCACCGGGCCGCGTCATCGTGACCGCCGGCGCCGACGAAGCGATCGATCGCATTTGCCGGGCATTCCTGGCACGTGGCCGGACCTTGCTGCTTCCGGAGCCGAGCTTCGAGATGCTCGATCGCTACGCCGCGCTTGCCGGTGGCGAGCTCGTGCGCGTGCCATGGCCGGCTGACGTGTTTCCGACGGATGAGTTCTTGGAGCGTGTCGACGGGCGCACCGCGGTCATTGCGATTGTGTCGCCCAATAATCCCACCGGCGGGGTGGCGACGTTGGCGGATGTGAGACGCCTAGCCGTTCAGGCGCACGAGGCGCTCATTCTGCTCGATCACGCATACGTGGAGTACGCGGACGATGATCTCACGGCCGCCGTGCTCGATTTGCCCAACGTCGTCGTGACGCGGACGCTCTCGAAGGCGTGGGGGCTCGCCGGGTGTCGCGTCGGCTACGCGATCGGCAGCCCAGACGTCATCGCGGTGCTGCACGCCGCTGGGGGCCCCTATCCCGTCGCCGCGCCTTCCATCTCGCTGGCTGTGCACCAGCTCGAGCGCGGGAAGCCATTGCTCGCGGCACACGTCGCCCGCGTGCGTGAAGAGCGCGCGGCGCTCACGCGGCAGCTCCAGTCGCTGCGACTCTCCCCGCGCGACTCGCAGGCAAACTTCGTTTTCGTCGACTGCGGCACGCGCGCCAGCTTCTGTGCGGCCGCTCTCGGGGCGCTTGGCGTGCTGGTGCGCGAGTTCCGGGACCGGCCCGGTCTCGAGACAGCGTTGCGCATCACCCTGCCGGGTGAGCCGGCGGCATTCGAGCGCCTCACGACAGCGCTCGACACGGTCCTCGCCCCGCAGGCGATCATCTTCGATCTCGACGGCGTGCTCGCGGACGTGCGCGAATCGCAGCGTGCGGCAATGATCGCGACGGCCACCGCCTTCGGTGTCACCATCACCATGGGTGACATCGAGAAGTCGCTGCGCGCGGGCGACGCGGCGAACGACTGGGTTGTCACACAGCGGCTTATCGCAGCAGCTGGCGTGCAGGCAAGTCTCGAAACGATCACCAGTCGCTACCAGGCACTGTACCTCGGCGTGGACGGCTCGACGGGACTGCGTGAATGGGAACGCGCGATCGTGCCGGGCCAAGTGCTCGAGCGCCTCGCGAAACGGCTGCCACTCGCCATCGTGACGGGCCGGCCCCGCGACGAAGCGCGCTGGTTCCTCGAACGCGCTGGGTTCGCCAACCTGTTCCGCGCGGTGGTGTGCATGGAGGATGCGCCGCGCAAACCCGATCCCGCGCCGGTTCGTCTCGCCCTCGCGCGCCTGGGGGTGGGCCGAGCATGGATGGTGGGGAATACCCCTGACGACATTCGCGCCGCGGCCGGGGCATCCGTTGTCCCGCTCGGCGCCGTCGCACCCGGGGATGATCTCGCTGCGACCTCCACCGCACTGACCGACGCCGGCGCGGCCCGCGTGATCGATCAAGTCGCCGACCTCGAGGAGCTACTGCCATGAATCCCCGCACCGCGACAGTGATGCGCACGACGCGAGAGACATCGATTCGGATGACACTCGATCTCGATGGCACGGGCAAGACGTCGATCAAGACGGGCATTGGCTTCCTCGATCATCTCCTCGAGGCGCTGGCGCGGCACGCGCGTTTCGACCTGGCGCTGATTTGCGAAGGTGACCTGCAGGTCGATGATCATCACACCGCCGAGGATTGCGCCCTCGCCCTGGGCGAAGCGATCGACCGTGCACTGGGCGAGCGCCGCGGTGTCCACCGCTTCGGGTGGGCGCTCGCGCCGCTGGACGAAGCGTTGGCGCGCGCAGTTATCGATCTCTCTGGCCGGCCGTTCGCCGATGTGTCACTCGGTCTGAGCCGCGAGGCGATCGGCGGCCTCGCCTGTGAGAACATCCCGCATCTCTTGCGCTCGCTCGCTACCGCGGGCCAGCTGACGCTCCATGTGGACGTGTTGAAAGGCGACAACGACCATCACCGCGCCGAGGCGGCGTTCAAAGCGACCGCGTTGGCGTTGCGGCAGGCGGTGGCACCGTCGGGATTCGACGACGTTCCGTCTACGAAGGGCACACTCCGGGGCGCGATCCATGAGTGACGTGCTGATCGTCGACTCGGGTGTCGCGAATCTGGCGTCGATTACCGGCGCGTTTCGGCGTCTGGGTGCCACGGCGGTCGTGAGCGGCGATGCCTCGGTCGTGCGTCAAGCGGCGCGTATCGTGCTGCCGGGCGTTGGCGCGTTTGGAGCCGGCATGGCAACGATCCGAAACGGCGGTCTCGACGCCGTGATTCCGGATGCTGCGTCCCGCGGAACACCGATCCTCGGCATCTGCCTCGGCATGCAGATGCTCTGCGAGGCGAGCGAAGAGACGCCGGGAGTGGCGGGGCTTGGCGTTGTGGCGGGAACGTGTCGCCGGTTGCCGTCAGATGTGCGGATCCCGCACCTCGGCTGGAACCGTGTGACGCCCGATTCGAGTGCGCGGTTCGTCACGAGCGGTGTCGCAGCGTTCGCGAATTCCTACGCCTTGCAGGAGTGCCCCGCGGGATGGACGCCGGCATGGACGACGCACGGCGTTCCATTCATCGCCGCGCTCGAGCACGGGTCGACAGTCGCTTGCCAGTTTCACCCTGAGCTATCGAGTGCCTATGGCGCGGCCCTGCTCGACCGCTGGCTCACGGGCGGAACGGTCCGCGCCCACACGACGACCAACGATGCCTCAGGCTTGCTACGGCGCCTGATTCCGTGCCTCGACGTGCAAAACGGCCGAGTGGTGAAGGGCGTCCGGTTTCAGAATTTGCGCGACGCCGGCGATCCCGCCGAACAGGCGGCGCGCTACGAAGCGCAGGGCGCCGACGAAATCGTCATCCTCGATGTTGCTGCTTCCGCCGCGGGGCGCGGCACGCAGGTGGAGACGGTACGACGAGTGCGCGCCGCGATCCGCATTCCACTCACAGTGGGGGGCGGAGTGCGCAGCGTTGAAGATGCCAGGCAGTTGCTCTCGGCCGGTGCCGATAAGGTGAGCGTCAACACCGCAGCGGTTCGGCAGCCCGCCCTGCTGACCGCGCTGGCGCAGGCGTTTGGATCCCAGTGTGTCGTTTTGGCGATCGATGCGCGCCGGACGGCGGACCGCTGGGAGGTCCTGGTCCTGGGCGGTCGCGAGCAGGCGCTGCCCGACGCCGTGGCATGGGCGCACGAGGGCGAACGGCTCGGCGCGGGCGAGATCCTCCTCACGAGCTGGGATCGCGACGGTACGCGGGCGGGACACGATGTCGAGCTGTTGCACGCAGTCGCGAACGCGGTGCGCGTTCCGGTCATCGCCTCGGGCGGTGTCGGGACGCGAGCGCATGTCGCCGCCGCATTCGCAGCGGGCGCGGACGCGGTGCTCGCCGCTTCCGTCTTTCACGACGGCGACGACACGGTCGATGGCATCAAGGCTGACCTCGCGATCCGGGGAATTGAGGTACGCCAATGATCGTGCCGAGTATCGACATCCTGGGCGGACGCGTGGTCCAGCTGCGCCGCGGCAAGGACTTCGTTCTCGACGGTGGCGACCCCGTCCAGCGGTTGGAGGAATTCTCCATCGCGGGAGAGGTGGCGGTGGTGGATCTGGATGCCGCGCTCGGCCGGGGTTCGAATGCCGAGCTGATCAGAGATCTCGTGCGCCGGGCGCCGTGCCGCGTGGGCGGAGGAATCCGCGATCTCGACAGCGCCCGTCGCTGGCTCGACGCCGGAGCAACGCACGTGATGATCGGCACCGCCGCGACGCCTGAATTCTGCGGCGCGTTGCCGCGCGAGCGCGTCATCGCGGCCGTCGATGCGGAACGTGGTGAGGTGGTCGTGGATGGCTGGCGCGCGCGCACCGGGGTAAGCGTGCTCGACCGCGTGCCCGCGCTCGCGCCCGTGGTCGGAGGTTTCCTCTTTACGCAGGTGGAGAAAGAAGGAGCGATGGGAGGGTTCGACGCCGCGGCGGTGGCAGCGGTGGTGCATGCAGCGTCGGGAGCTCGCGTAACAGCGGCGGGGGGCATCACCACGGCAAGCGAGGTCGCGGAGCTCGATCGCCTGGGCGCCGACGCACAGGTCGGCATGGCGCTGTACACGGGCGGGTTGTCGCTCGGCGATGCGATCGCCGCACCGCTCACGAAATCCTTGCCGGGCGATGTCTGGCCAACCGTCGTGTGCGATGAGGCGGGCCGCACGCTCGGTCTGGTGTGGAGCACGCGCGCATCGCTGGCGCGCGCCGTCGCCGAGCGGCGCGGGATCTATTGGTCACGCTCGCGCCAATCGATCTGGGAGAAGGGGGCGACGTCGGGAAACACACAACAGCTGCTCCGTGTGGACCTCGACTGCGATCGTGACGCGCTACGGTTCACCGTACGGCAGCTCGGCGCGGGTTTCTGCCACCTGGGTCGGCGGTCGTGCTGGCCCGCCGACTTCGATCTCGCCGATTTGGAGCGCACACTCGCTGATCGGATAGCCCGACCCGTCGCGGGCTCGGGAACCGCGCAGCTCTTGGCCGAGCCTGGACTCCTCGAGGCGAAGCTGCGTGAAGAAGCGGACGAGTTGTCGCGGGCCGCATGGCACTCGTGGCGTTGGCGCGCGGGGGCGGAACGTTGGCCGACGTCCGGGCCGAGCTGGCACGCCGGCATCGTGCCGTGAACCGCCGACCGATGGCTCGGAAGACGTGAGCACACACCTGCTGCGGCATCGCTCCGTTGCGGAGCTCGTGAAGCGCCGCGTCGACCCGCTACCTGCTGAGGCGTTCACCGTGGCCGCACCGATCGTCGAAGCAGTGCGGGCGAGAGGTGAAGCCGCGCTGCGCGAATACGCGGAGCGGTTCGCGGACGTGGCCGTAGCCGGACCGTTGTTCATCGACCGCGCGGCGCTCGGCCGCGCGCGCGAGAGCCTACCGAGCGAGGATCGCACGCGGCTCGAACGGGTCGCCGAAAGGATTCAGACGTTCGCGGACGCACAGAAGCGCGCGCTCGGCGACGTGACCGTGACGGTGCCAGGCGGCACGGCAGGTCATTGGATCGCACCGCTGGAGCGCGCGGGTTGTTACGCGCCGGGCGGGCGCTATCCGCTGCCGTCGTCCGTGTTAATGACGGCGGTCACTGCGAAGACCGCGGGCGTCAGCGAGGTGTGGGTCGCGAGTCCCAAGCCTGGACCGATG
>QHTY01000053.1:6050-10391 GCA_003220985.1 Gemmatimonadota bacterium | reverse complement strand
TGCGGCGGGCGGCGCTCATGCGATTGCGGCGCTCGCGTTCGGCGCCGGGCCGCTGCCTGCGTGCGACGTGGTGGTCGGCCCAGGCAATCGCTACGTCGCCGCGGCGAAGCAGCTCGTCGGTGCACAGGTCGCGACCGACACGATCGCCGGCCCCTCTGAGCTCGTTGTCTTCGCTGACGCGACTGCCTCCCCTGGCGCGATCGCTGCCGATCTTCTCGCTCAGGCCGAGCATGACCCGGATGCGGTGCCCGTCCTGGTGACGCTTGATCCCAGGCTTGCCGATCGTGTCGAGGCGGAGATCGCGCGTCAGCTTGGCGCGCTACCCACGGCTGCGGTCGCCCGTGAGGCGCTCGCGAACGGCGGCGTCGTGACGGTGGCGAGCATGGAGGAGGGAATTGCGGCGTGCGACGCCTTGGCGCCCGAGCACGTCGAGCTATTTCTACAGTGCGCGGACCTGATCGCGCCACGCCTCGCGCATTTTGGTGCGGTGTTCATCGGCGGCGCGTCAGCGGAGGTGTTGGGGGACTACGGCGCCGGACCCAATCACGTCCTGCCCACCGGAGGCACCGCGCGGTCAAGAAGTGGGTTGTCCGTCTACACGTTCTTGCGGGTGCGCACGTGGCTTCGCATCGACGACGGCGCCGCCGCGCGTCCCCTCGTCGAGGATGCCGCGTGGTTCGGCCGGGTCGAAGGGCTGGAGGGGCACGCGCGGGCCGCGGAGGCTCGGCTGGACTGAGGCTCTCGCAGTGACGCTCCCACGGCTCGGTAGGGTATTCATGGTGATGAATCGTCGCGGACTGTTCAGCATCACAGTCGCTGCGCTGGTCACGTGCGCGGGGTGTGACCTATTCGCACCCGGGGTGCATTACGGCGACGACCTCAACTTCGCCATCCGCGAGGGCTCTTTCGTTAACCCGCCGCCTCCGCCTCCGCAAATTGCTCTCATTGTCGAGACCACGAAGGTGTATCCCTGCCTTAACTACTCGCTGGAAGGCGAGCTCCACGTGGCGGACCACCTGCTACGTGTGCTAGTGACGGAGAACGTGCATGCGCCGGAGGAGATCTGCTTAACCGCGATTGGCCCGGCGCAGTACCGAGCGGTGCTGCCCGTCACGGTCGGCAGATACACGCTCGAATTCGTGCGAAACGGCGTGACCGACTTGTACGCAGTGACCATCTCGGACTCGGCGATCTTGATCACACCCCTGCGGTCGAGCTTCACGCATCCGAGCGCGGGTCAGTTCCCGCGCGGTTCTTAGTCCGCCCCCACCGCCTCCCGCTTCTCCTTTGTCAGCGGTTCGCGGCGCCCCAGCGACCGCTCGATCTCCCGCGTGATGTGCATCGAGCAGAACTTCGGCCCGCACATCGCACAAAACTCCGCGCTCTTGAAGTATTCCGCCGGCAACGCCTCGTCGTGCAGCTCGCGGGCCCGTGCGGGATCGAGCGCCAGGCGGAACTGCTCGTTCCAGTCGAACGCGTACCGCGCGCGTGACAGCGCGTCGTCTCGCTCGGTCGCGCCGGGACGACGGCGGGCGATGTTTGCGGCGTGCGCCGCGATCTTGTACGCGATCACGCCTTCACGCACTTCCTCGGCATTGGGCAGTCCGAGGTGCTCCTTGCGCGTGACATAGCACAGCATGTCCGCGCCGAACCAGCCGATCATCGCCGCGCCGATCGCCGACGTAATGTGGTCGTATCCCGGCGCGACGTCCGTCACGAGCGGTCCGAGCGTGTAGAACGGCGCCTCGTGACACAGCTCCTTCTCGAGCCGCACGTTCACTTCGATCTGATGCATGGGGATGTGACCCGGCCCCTCGATCATGACCTGCACGTCTTTCTTCCAGGCGCGGTCGGTCAACTCACCGAGCACCGTGAGCTCCGCGAGCTGTGCTTTGTCGGTCGCATCGGCGATCGAGCCAGGCCGCAGCCCGTCGCCAAGTGACAGCGTGACGTCGTACTCACGCGTGATATCGAGCAGCCGGTCGTAGTGCTCGTACAGGGGGTTCTGCTTGCCGTGCTGTGTCATCCAGTACGCCATCAACGAGCCGCCGCGACTCACGATCCCGGTCACACGGCCGAGGGCGAGGCCGACGTGCTCGCGCAGGATGCCGGCGTGCACGGTGATGTAGTCGACGCCCTGCTGTGCCTGGTGCTCGATGTTGTCGAGGATGTCGTCGGCCGTCAGCTTCGTGACGTCACCGGCGATCTCGATGGCTTGATAGATCGGCACCGTCCCGATCGGCACCGGCGAGGCGGCGATGATCGCCTCGCGAATGGCGTCGATATTGCCGCCCGTCGACAAATCCATCACGGTGTCCGCGCCATAGTGGACCGCGTGATGCAGCTTCTCGAGCTCGCCGTCGATATCCGACTCGACGGCGGAGTTGCCGATGTTGGCGTTGATCTTCACACTGGCGACTTTGCCGATCGCCATCGGATCGAGGCGCTGTTTCAGGTGATTGACGTTGGCCGGAATGATCAGCCGGCCGATCGCGACTTCGTCGCGGATCGTCTCGACCGGGAGTGCTTCCCGCTCGGCGACGCGCTGCATCTCGGGAGTAATGGTGCCCTGGCGGGCGAAGAACATCTGGGTGCGGCCGGTCATGCGAAGCTCCCTTCGCCGGTACGAACCGGATCAGGTTCTAAGGGTGTGATCTCAGCCCGCGGCAGCCGCCGCCGGGCACCCCTGTCGATGCTGGAATCTAGTAGGGTCCTAAACCTCGCGGGGACGGGGGGGGCCGTAGCGCTCGGTGGCCTTGTGGTGCTTCTCCCATTCAGCCCGAAACGCGAAGGGATCGAGCCCGCTGGGCTGGTCCAGAGCGAGGATACCATCGAGATGGTCGAGCTCGTGCTGGAGCAGCTCCGCCATCGGCCCTTCGAGGTCCATCGTATTCACGTTTCCCTTCAAATCGGTGTAGCGGAGCGTCGCCCTGTAGGCGCGCGTGACGCGGACCAGCAGATGCGGGAACGAGAAGCAGTCGTCCCAGACATGAAAGTCGTCTGATCCCACGTCGGTGATTTCCGGGTTGATCATCGTCGCGCGGAATTTCCCAACCTCCACCAGCACCACGCGGACCGGAGCACCGATCTGCGGTGCAGCCAGCGCCCGGCCGAAATTGTACTTCTTTCGCGCCTGGCGGAGCGTGTCTCGCAGGTCGTCGGAAAGCAGTCGCACTGCCGGTGACTTGGGATCTTCCACCGGAGTGCAGCGAACCCGCAGGATGGGGTCGCCGAGTTGGCGAATGCGTCGGGCTGCCATGGGCGCGCCAAAATTGCCCCTTTCGGGCCGTCATGCAACTACCCTCTAGCCGGATAGCCACTCAGGCCCTTAGTCTCTTAGCCCCTATGTCTTTGGCGGGCGTCGTCCTGGCGGCTGGCCGGTCGGCCCGAATGGGGTCCCCCAAGGCCCTCTTGGATTTCCTCGGCCTTCCGTTCGTCGTCCGGATCATGCAGGCCTTGGAAGCGCTCGAGGTAAAAACTCGCGTCGTCGTCCTTGGCCCGGACGCGCCGCGCATCCAGCCTGTCCTGGCGGACCACGACTGCATGATCGTGGAGAATCCCGACCCCGAGACCGGCCCCATCGCCTCACTGCGGGCCGCGTTGCGTGCGCTCGGGCCCCTGCAGCCCAGCGCCGTGCTTGTCTGGCCCGTGGATTTGCCGCACGTACGCGTCACCACCGTCGAGCGAATCCTCGAAACGCACCGTCGGACGGGAGGAAAAGTCATCGTTCCTACATTCGCAGACCGGCGCGGTCATCCCGTGGCATGGCGATCGGCGTTGTTCGCGGAGTTGCTGGACAGCCCCGCAGCGACGCGCGAGGGTGCGCGTGCGGTCCTGCACAAGCACGCAAAGGATGTTGTGAGCGTCACGGTGGACGATCCGGCGGTCGTTGACCAGATCAACACCCCTGACGACTACGAAAGACTCGTGAGGGAGTGGAACAGAGACATCTATTAGTTCGGTTGACAATCCCGACAAAACCATTAGGATTCCCGATTGGACAGTCGATTTGGCTGCCAAGTTTATGTCCGCTAAGGACTTCCGGAGCAACAATGACCAGTATTGAAGCCCACGTCCAGCAACCGTACAAGTACGGCTTCGTCACCGACATCGAATCCGAGGTCGTGCCGGCGGGCTTGAATGAGGATGTCATCCGGCTGATTTCCGCCAAAAAGGGCGAGCCGGAGTGGATGCTGGAGTGGCGCCTGAAGGCCTACCGCAACTGGCTGAAGCTGAGCGAGCCCCACTGGCCCAACGTGAAGTACGGGCCGATCGACTATCAGGCGATTAGCTACTACGCCGCGCCCAAGCAGCGGCCGAAGCTCGATTCGCTCGATCAGG
>QHTY01000053.1:0-6033 GCA_003220985.1 Gemmatimonadota bacterium | reverse complement strand
ATCCCAAGCTCGTCCAGACATTCGAGAAACTCGGCATCCCAATCGAGGAGCAGAAGCGCCTTACCGGCGTCGCCGTGGACGCGGTGTTCGACAGCGTCTCGGTCGCGACGACGTTCCAGGCGGAGCTCGCGAAGTACGGCGTGATCTTCTGTCCGATCTCGCAGGCGATCCGCGAGCATGCCGATCTCGTGCAGAAATACCTCGGCACGGTCGTCCCATACAACGACAACTTCTTCGCGGCGCTGAACTCCGGGGTGTTTACCGACGGATCGTTCGTGTACGTGCCGAAGGGCGTGCGGTGTCCATTGGAGCTGTCGACCTACTTCCGCATCAACGCGTCAACGACCGGCCAGTTCGAGCGGACCCTCATCATCGCCGATGAGGGGAGCTACGTAAGTTATCTCGAGGGCTGCTCGGCACCGACGCGGGATGAGAATCAGCTGCACGCCGCAGTCGTCGAGCTGGTCGCGTTTGACAACGCGCAGATCAAGTACTCGACGATTCAAAACTGGTACCCCGGGGATGAAGAGGGACGCGGCGGTATCTACAACTTCGTCACCAAGCGCGGCAAATGCGCCGGCCGCAACTCCAAGATTTCCTGGACCCAGGTCGAGACCGGCTCGGCAATCACATGGAAGTATCCCGGCTGCATCTTGCAGGGGTCACCAGCCACAAGCAGCAGGCCGATACCGGCACCAAGATGATTCAACTCGGCAAGAACACACGGTCCACGATTGTGTCTAAGGGCCTTTCTGCAGGACGAGGACAGAACACGTATCGCGGACTGGTAAAGCTCATGAAGGGCGCCGAGGGCGCGCGCAACTATTCGCAGTGCGACTCGATGTTGATCGGTGATAAATGTGGAGCGCACACCTTCCCGTATATCGACGTGCGCAACAGCACCGCGATCATGGAGCACGAAGCGTCGACGTCGAAGATCGGCGAGGACCAAATCTTCTACCTGCGCCAGCGCGGCCTGTCGTCCGAAGATGCCGTCTCGATGATCGTGAACGGCTTCTGCAAGGAAGTCTTCAAGGAGCTGCCGATGGAATTCGCCGTGGAGGCCACGCGGCTGCTCGGTATCAGTCTCGAGGGGAGCGTCGGGTAATGCCGGGAAAGGTGAAACGGGAAACGGGAAACGCGCTGCTCGAAGTTAAAGGGCTTCGAGTCGCTGTTGCGGGAAATGAGATTCTCAAGGGTGTGGATCTCGCGATTCGCGCTGGCGAAGTGCACGCGATCATGGGGCCGAACGGCTCCGGCAAGAGCACGCTCGCGCAGGTGCTGGCCGGGCATCCGGCCTACACGGTGGTCGCCGGGAGCGCGACGTACGATGGGAAGGACCTACTCGCTCTGAAACCGGAGGAGCGTGCGCGGGCGGGCGTGTTCCTCGCGTTTCAGTATCCGGTCGAGATTCGCGGCATCACGAACTCCTATTTCCTTCGCTCGGCGCTCAACGCGCTCCGCAAAGAACGGGGAGAACCGGAGCTCGATCCCATCGACTTCCTGCAGGTGCTCGAAGAAAGGGTGAAGGCGATCGGCTCGGACGATGCCATGATGAACCGTCCCGTCAACGAGGGCTTCTCCGGCGGCGAAAAGAAGCGCAACGAGATCCTGCAGCTCGCGGTGCTCGAGCCGCGGATGGCGATCCTGGATGAGACCGATTCGGGCCTGGATATCGACGCGCTGAAGACGGTCGCACATGCGGTCAATCAGCTGCGGAGCCCCGACCGCGCATTCCTCATCGTCACGCACTATCAGCGCTTGCTGAACTACATCAAGCCTGACGTCGTCCACGTCCTCGCGGACGGGCGCATCGTAAAAACCGGCGGCCCCGAATTGGCCTTGGAACTCGAGGCGAAAGGCTACGACTGGTTGCGTGATGGCGTAATGGTGTCGTGACGATGGCAGTAAAAACAGGCTCAGTCGAACGGCTCGTCGGCTCCTACCAGGCATGGGCGGCGAATGGGGCGTCCCGGGTGCCGGCCTGGCTCAAGGATCTCCGCGAGGGCGGGATTCGACGCTTCGTCGAGTTGGGCTTCCCCAACCTCAAGCAGGAAGCGTGGCGCTTCACGAGCGTCGCGCCAATCGCCGAAACGCAGTTCGAGCTGGCGCATCCCGCATCTCGCATCCCACATCTCGAAGAAATCCAGCCGTTCCTGGTCGGTGAGGCTGGCGATCGGTTGGTCTTCGTCGACGGCTTCTTTGCGCCGGCGCTGTCGACATCGCTCCCCGGCGGTGTGCGGGTGGCGAGCCTGGCGCAGGCCCTCCGTGAGAATCCGGAGACGATTCAGCACCACCTGTGCAAATACGCGAAGACTGACGAGCGACCCTTCTGCGCGCTGAACACGGCGTTCGTGGCGGAGGGCGCGTTCGTGCACGTGCCGGCCAAGCTCAGGGTCGCGGAGCCGATTCAGCTCTTGTTCCTGACGACGACTGACAGGCAGGTTGTCGTCCATCCGCGCAATCTCGTCGTGGTCGACCGTGAGGCGCGGGCGTCGATCGTGGAGACATACGCGGCGCTGGCAGAGAACGTGTACTGGACGAACGCGGTGACTGAGATCGTCGTCGGGGATGGTGCGCGCGTCGACTACCATCGCGTGCAGCGCGAGAGCAACCGCGCCTTTCACGTCGCGGCGACCCAGTCGCATCAGGGACAGGGCAGCACGCTCAATCTCCACTTTGTCGCGTTCGGGTCCGCACTCGCGCGCCACGACATCGGCGCGGTACTGGCCGGTCCGGGCGGCACGCTGATTCTGAACGGCCTATACCTGCTGGCGGGCGCGCAACACGCGGATCACCACACCACGATCGACCACGCGGCCGACCACTGCCAGAGTCACGAATACTTCAACGGCGTGCTCGACGGGCATTCGCGTGGGGTGTTCACCGGCCGCATCATCGTCCGGCCGGGAGCGCAGAAGACCGATTCGAAGCAGACAAACAACAACCTGCTGCTCTCGGCCGATGCGCACGCCGACAGCCAGCCGCAGCTCGAGATCTATGCCGACGACGTGAAGTGCACGCACGGCTCCACGGTCGGGCCGCTCGATCCACGCGCGCTGTTCTACCTGCGGAGCCGCGGCGTTGGTGAAAACGAGGCGCGGCGTCTGCTGACCTACGGCTTCGCCGCCGAGATTCTCGGCCGCGTGGAGGTCGCGCCGCTGCGCGTGCAGCTCGATCGCATCGTGCGGGATCGCGTGGCCCAGCCATGAGTGACCTCAGCGACCTGTATCAACAAGTCATCCTGGATCACAACCGCAATCCGCGGAATTTCAAGCGCGTCGACTTGGCGAACCGGAAAGCCGAAGGCAACAACCCGTTGTGCGGCGACCGCATTCAACTGTACGTGCAGCTCGACGGCGACACGATCACCGATATCGGCTTTCAGATGCCGCAGGGCTCCGGCTGCGCGATCTCGAAAGCGTCCGCATCCCTCATGACCGACGCCGTGAAGGGCAAGACCGCGGCCGCGGCGGAAACGATGTTTCAGGAGTTTCGCGACATGCTCGCGGGGGGTACCAATGCGCCCGGTAAGCTGGCGGCGTTTTCGGGCGTGCGCGCCTTCCCGAGCCGGATCAAATGCGCCAACCTCGCCTGGCACGCGCTGCACGCAGCGCTGCAGAACAGCGCCCAGCCCGTGACCACCGAGTCGGCGCGAGACTTCTGATGCTCGACACCACCAGGATCCGACCCGACTTCCCGATTCTGCAGCAGAAGGAGAATGGGCAGCGGCTCGTGTATCTCGATAACGCGGCGACCAGTCAGAAGCCGCGAAGAGTCATCGACGCGATCGTCCACTACTACAGCTTTCACAACGCCAACGTGCACCGGGGCGCGTATGCCCTGGCGGTCGAGGCGACGGAAGCGTACGAAGCCGCCCGTACAGCCGTCGCCCGGTTCGTGAATGCCTGGGCGCGCGAAGGCGTCGTGTTTACGCGGGGCACCACGGAGTCCATCAACCTCGTGGCGGCCTCGTGGGGGCGGACCAATGTGAAGCGCGGCGATACCGTCGTCGTGACGGCGATGGATCACCACTCGAACATCGTGCCGTGGCAGATCCTGTGTCAGGAAAAGAGTGCCACGCTCCGGATGGTCGAGATCACGGAGGACGGGCGGATCGACCTGTCCGACTTTGGGCGCGCGTTGGAAGCGAAGCCCAAGATCGTTGCATTCCCGTATGTCTCGAACGCGCTGGGGACCGTGAACCCCGCCGCGCAGCTCTCCAAGCTGGCCCACGCGGCCGGGGCCGTGACGGTAGTGGACGGTGCACAATCCAGTCCGCACCTGCGCGTCGATGTCCAGACCATCGACTGTGACTTCTACGCGCTGTCGGGCCACAAGATGTTGGCGCCGATGGGCAGCGGGGCTCTGATCGCAAAGCCGGCGCTGCTCGAGGCGATGCCGCCCTACCACGGCGGTGGCGAAATGATCGAGCGCGTGTGGGACGACCGCTCCACCTGGAACAAGATCCCCCACAAGTTCGAGGGCGGGACTCCCAACGTGGAGGCCGCTGTCGGTCTGGGCGCCGCGATCGCCTATCTCGAACAGCTCGGGATGGAGAAGATCGCCGCTCACGAACAGGAGCTCGCACGTCTGACGATCGAGCGGCTGTCGCAGATCGACGGCGTCACGGTGTATGGACCGCGCGAGCACCGCGCGGGCGTGGTGCCGTTTACGTACGGTGACATTCACCCCCACGACCTCGCCACGATCCTGGACAAAGACGGTGTCTGTATTCGCGCCGGCCATCACTGTACGCAGCCGTTGATGCGACGGCTCGGCGTGGCCGCGACCGCGCGCGCTTCCTTCTACATCTACAATGACGTCGACGATATCGACGCCTTGGTGACCGCTGTACGGAAGGCCGGAGAGTTGTTCGGCGTTCCGGCGTAACCCGTCCCCCGTCCCCCTTCCCCCATCCCCCGTCCCCCTTAGCCTCGGGGGCATGTCAGAACCCGTCGTTGTCGATCGCGTCACGAAGCGCTTTGCCGGTCATACTGCCGTTGATGAACTCTCGCTGAGCGTGTCGGCGGGCGTCATCTACGGACTGCTCGGCCCCAACGGTGCCGGCAAGACCACCACGCTGCGCATGATCATGGACATCTACGAGCCCGATTCGGGTTCGATCCGGCTATTCGATCAGATCGGCGGCGGCCGGACGCATTCGGCGCGCATCGGCTATTTGCCTGAGGAGCGCGGGCTGTATCCCCGGATGCGCGTCCTCGACGTGCTCGTCTTTCTGGCGGAAGCGAAAGGCGTGTCCCGGCGCGTTGCGCGCGTCAAGGCGCTCGAATGGTTGGAGCGCCTCGGGCTCTCGGACTGGCGACTGCGCAAAGTCTCCGATCTGTCCAAGGGAATGCAGCAGAAGGTGCAATTCATTTCCACGATCCTGCACGACCCCGATCTCGTCATTCTCGACGAGCCGTTCTCGGGGCTCGATCCGGTGAACTCGCAGGTGCTGCGCGACACGGTCGTCGACTACCGGCGTCACGGCAAGACCGTGCTGTTCTCCACGCACATCATGGAGCACGCCGAGAAGCTGTGTGACCGCCTCTGCATCATTGCGCGCGGCAAGAAGCTCATCGACGGAACGCTGGCGGAGGTCAAACGGACGCACGGTGGTAAGCACGTGATCGTGGCATTCGACGGTGGTCAGGGAAACGCGCAGCAGATCTTCAAGGACCAGCGGCTCGTGGCGAAGATCCAGGACTTCGGCCAGCAGGCGGAGTTGGAGTTGGCGCCAGGTGCCGATGCGCAGGAGATCCTGAAAGCCCTGGTCAATTCCGGCGCGCGGCTCGCGCGATTCGAGCTGGCGAGTCCTTCACTCCATAAGATCTTCGTGGATCTGGTTGGGCCCGAAGCCGCGACTGCCGCTGCGATCGGCGCGCGCGCCGAAAACGGTGGGCCGAATGCATAAGGTCTGGGCGGTCATTCGCCGCGAGTTCGTCGAGCGGGTGCGCACCAAGTGGTTCTGGGTTTCTGCGATCCTCGGGCCGGTGTTGTTCGCCGGGATCATCGTGTTCCAGATCGTAC
>QHTY01000319.1 GCA_003220985.1 Gemmatimonadota bacterium | reverse complement strand
TCTGGCAGAGCGACTCGATTCGATGAGCGTCGTGCGTGTGGTGGAGGCCGCTGAGGGGGCGCCGATCGTCGCGGATACGGCATACGTCGCCCCCGGCGATTATCATATGCGAGTGCATTCCGCTCCTGATGGACCCGTGATCGCGCTCGATCAAACGGCGCCGGTGTGGGGCGTACGCCCCGCCGCCGACCCGCTGTTCCGCTCGATCGCCGAGGTCTATGGCCCCCGCAGCGTCGGAGTCGTGCTGACGGGCATGGGGCGTGACGGCGCCGCCGGTTTACGCGCGATCCGCGACGCGGGCGGCACCGGCCTCGCGCAGGACCGCGAGACGGCCGTGATCCACGGCATGCCCGGCGCCGCGGTGCAGGCGGGCGGCGTCGACGCAGTGCTCCCGCTCGGCCAGATCGCCGATCGCGTCGCGGCGGAGTTGGCGCGGCGGAAAGGGCAGACGTCGTGACTCGACAGGCTAAAGCCTGCGCTCGGCGATACGCTGTCCTTAAGGACAGTGCCTTGCCGAGCCCATCCTTCAGGATGGGGACACCGCGATGAAGGGTTATTTGCTGGTCCGTTCCGCCGGAAAGACCTACGGACTGCCGGTCGGCCGTGTGCTCGAAGTCGGGGATGTCGCCGAGGTGCTCACCGTGCCTCGTAAGCTTCCCGCCGTGCGCGGCCTGACGCCGTTGCGCGGGCGTCTCGTGCCGCTGATCCACCTTGGGGCACTGCTCAGCGGCACCGCAGCACCGGTCGACCCCGCCGCGCGCGTGCGCACCGTCGTGCTGGTGGAGCTCGGTGCACCAGCCCCTGGAGCGGCGGGTCGTCAGGTCGCGTTCGAGGTGGACGACGCCGATGCCGTGGTCCGCGAGCAGCCGCTGCCGGTGCCGCGCGGCCAGACACTGCCGTGGGCGGTGGGCGTGGCGGAGCAGGGGGAGAGCCGTGGGGGAGGGCTGGTCCCGATCCTCGATCTCGACGCGCTGGGAGATCGGATCCTATGACGACCAGTACGGGGGGCGATGACGTCCAGCTGGTCACGTTCAAGGTCGGCGGCCAGGATTT
This sequence comes from Gemmatimonadota bacterium, assembly GCA_003220985.1. Classification (GTDB taxonomy): domain Bacteria; phylum Gemmatimonadota; class Gemmatimonadetes; order Gemmatimonadales; family GWC2-71-9; genus 20CM-2-65-7. The sequence continues at coordinate 2,075 of QHTY01000319.1, read as the reverse complement.
CGCGTTCAATATCTTTCAAGTCGAGCGCATCCTCCGCTACGAGGCGCCCGCGCCGCTTCCCAAGGCGCCGGATTTTCTCGAGGGCGTGCTGCAATATCAGGGCAGCGCGGTTCCGCTCGTCGACTTGCGCAAGCGCCTCGGCGCGGCGGCCCCGCTGCGCGAGGACACGCGCACGGTCATTCTCGAATTCGACGGCGGCAAGATCGGCGTCATCGTGGATGTCGTCACCGAAGTCATGCAGGTGGCCGCGGAGGCCGTGACGCCGCCGCCGGGCATCGTGAAGGGCCTCGCGGCCGAGTACATCGCCGGTCTCCTCGTGCAGAATGGTCGGACGATCGTCGTGTTGAATACCAACAAGCTGCTGAATTCGAAGGAGAAACTCGCCTTGCAGGGAGTGGCATGACGGAGTCACCGGTCGCCGCGCTGCGCCGCGAGTATGACGCCATCACGCACCAGCTGGAAGGCGCGCCGGGCAACGCCGAGCGCGAAGCGGCGAAGCGCGAGATCATCGCCTTCTTCAAGAAGGTGGACGGCATGCTGGGTGAGCTGACGCAACTCAAGGACGATATCCGCCAGCTCGTCGATCGCTACAAGCAAATCGCCGCCGACACAAAGCAGGCCTCGGCTCCGGAATTCACCGCCGGTCCTCCATGCCGATCACATCGGCGCGACCACCTTCATCGAAAAGGGCTGGAGCCTCATCTCGCTCGGGGATCATGCCGGCGCGATCCAGGCACTCACCAAGGCACTGCAGCTCTCACCCGGCGAGACGCAGGCCGAGTCACTCCTGGGCTGGGCGCAGATGCTGCACGAGGATTACGACGACGCGCTCGGCACTTTCCAGAAGGTGCTCATGAAAGAGCCGGCGAATTCGCTCGCGCGGATCAACGTCGGCTACATCTGCCTGAAGAAGCGGATCTTCGGCGAGGCGATCGAGCATCTCTCGAAGGCGATCCGCCTCGACAACGACAAGAAGGCGACGCTGTACGCCCACTTTTATCTCAGCCTCGTGTATCTGCAGCGCGAGATGTACGAAGACGCCGAAACATTCTTCCAGAAGACGCTCAAGCTCGGGCCGAACCTGATCGAGGCGTATTACGAGCTGGGCCGCGCGCATTGGTACGCGGGCGATCAGACGAAGGCCAAGTCCACGTGGGAAGACGGCTTCAAGGCGAACAAGTTCAATCCCTGGGGCAAGAAGTGTCAGGAGATGCTCGAGCTTGTCGGCCGGGGCGAGGAGCCGCCGCGAGACTAGCGCTCTCTCTCGTCGCCCTGCTGCTGCAGAGTCCCTCACCAACAGCGACAGTCGTCGGGCGGGTCACCGTCATCGCGTGGCCGGGGCAGGAGGGCCTGGCGACGGCCATCGCTGAGGAAGCGGATCACGCGACGAACTTCCCAGGCATCGGTGCGCCTCCGGACCGGGCGCTGCGCATCATCCTCGCGCCGACGCGGGAGAAGTATGACTCGTTGACGCGCGGCCGCTTGCCCCTGTGGAGCGAAGGCGCCGCATTCCCGGAAGCCGGTACGATCGTGTTGTTGACCGCCCGACCGCCCAACCGCCCGACCGCCGCATTACGCCCGCTCGCCCACCTCACGCTACGCTGGCACGTGGTGCATCACCTGCCGCTCTGGTTCGAGGAGGGATACGCCGCGGTGGCGGCACAGGAATGGGACCGGCTCGATGCCCTGCGCCTCAACTGGCAGCTGGCGCGCGGCGCCCGCATGGATCTCGACGACGTGGATCGCGCGCTCCGGGGAGCACGGGGCGATGCGGCGACCGGCTACGCGCTGGCCACGACGGCGGTGTTGCTCCTGGAGCGTTGGGGCGGTGCACAAGGGCTCGGGCCGTTGCTGGCCAACCTGCCCCATGCCGAGTCCTTCGACGCGGCGCTGCGTGAGACATATCACATCACGGAGGGTGACTTCGAGCTGCGTTGGCAGCGGGACGTCCGGTCGCGCTACGGCTGGCTCTCCTGGGTCGCCGCGATGGGGTTCTTCTGGCTGACCATTGGCGCGCTGCTCGTGGCGCTGGTGGTCGTGCGCCGCAAACGGGACCGGGCCAAGCGCGCGGCGTT
>QHTY01000318.1:645-2633 GCA_003220985.1 Gemmatimonadota bacterium | reverse complement strand
CGGCAGAGACGGCAGGGTTCGCTGTTATTCCACAATCGCAGGTGATGATCAGCTTCGCACCGACGCGCTGGGCCTCTGCGAGACCTGCGGACCCGAAGTCGTAGCCATCGCGGATGCGATGCGGCACGAAGGGATGCACGGTCCCACCGGCGCTGCGCAAGACGCGCGTGAGCATCGCAGCGGCACACTGGCCGTCCACGTCGTAGTCGCCGTGGACCAGGATCGGCCGCTTCTCGCGGACCGCGCGCGCCAGCAGCTCCACCGCCACGGACATATCGGCGAAGCGATGCGGGTCGCTGAGCCGCTCAAGATCAGGGCGGAGGAAGGCTTTGGCGGAATCGGGTGAGCCTAAGCCGCGCTGTACCAGAATCGCGGCAAGCGCATCCGGGATGCGCAGCTCCGCCGCGAGCCTGCGCGTCGCGTCGGGGTCGGCGTTGGCGGTGACGATCCAGCGGGGAGGAATCATTCCTTGGCGTACAGTAATACACCGCAGGCTTCACAGCCCTCGATCGTCGCGCCGCGCTGGATCAGCGACTTGCGCTGCGTCGGGACGGCGGTGAAGCAATTGCCGCACGAGCTGCCGTGCAGGGGATAAATCGCCAGCGGTGCCTTGCCTTGGCGAATGCGATTGTACCGTGCGAGCAGCGAGGGGTTCACGTTTTTGGCCGCGCCCCGGCGCTCGAGCGCCGCGCGCTCCCCCTCGGCGGCGATCTCCTGGCGCCGGCCCGCAATGGACTCCCGTTCTGCCGCCTGTGAGTCGCGGAGTTTCTGCAGCGCGTTCTCCGCTTCCGCCGCCTTTCGCTCCGCTTCGCCGACCGCGTCGCCCGAGCGCATGAACTCGGCTTCTTCTTTTGCGAGCACCGTGCGCGCGAGATCGAGCTCCGCCATCAGGGTCGACGCTTCCTTGGCGCCGCGGACCCATTCGAGCCGCTGGCGGCGCTGCTCCTGCATCGTGCGATAACTCTGGATCTTGCCTTCGAGCCCGTCGCGCCGGTCCAGCGCGGCCTGGATGCCGGCCCGCGTCTGGGCCACGATGCGCTCGGCCGCCGCGACCTGCTCATCCAACGCGCGGACTTCCGGCTCCAGCGCTTTCAGCCGGACATCGCAGTTGGCGACGGCGACGTCCGCATCTTGCAGAACCAACAACGCTTCAAGATCCGGGTGCACCCTTCCTCCTTGCAGACTGAATGATTCCGTAGGTCGGTCGCTTGGCATTACGCTCGGCGGCGAGGCGGACTTTTTCATGCGCGAGGGTCGCTTTCTCAGCATCGCTCGCAAACGGCAGCGCGCGATTGATGCGCTCGATTTCCCGATCCAGGCGTCGGGCTTCAAGCTGGTTCACGGCGCGCTCGAATAGCGCATCCGGTTGGTCGCTCCCGAGGCCGTCCGCTTGCAGCGATTCGTAGGCGCGTGCGGCAGTTTCGTCGAGCCGATCAGGAGCGTCGTCGGCTAACGCCTCGAAGAGCACCCGATAGACCGGGAACTCGAATTCCTCACTGTCAACCGCTTCGACGACTCGCGACCGCCACGGTTCGCCCGCCATCATCAGCGCGAGGAGAGATTTTTCCGCATTGGACGGAAGGCTGGTAACTGGCGGTAGGGGGCGGTAGGGGGCGGTAGGTTGCTCTTTGGGATCCACTTCCCGCTGCAACACGTCCTTCCGTATCCCGGCGACCTCGGCGACTCGCGAGATGTACAAATCCCTCGTTATCGGATCCGCCGCTGCCCGAATCGTTGGCAGCAATCGATCCAGCGCTCTTCTTCGCCCCGGCAAACTCCCAAAGAAGCCCTTGCGCTCCAGGATCTGAATCTTTCGCTCGAGCACATCGACCGAGTCCTTGAGCGCCTGTTCAAGCGCGGCCGCACCTTTGTTCTGCACGAGCGTATCGGGGTCTTCGCCTTCCGGCAGCGTAGCGACGCTGACGCGCAGCTTGTGGCGCAACAAGACATCGCCCGCCCGAAACGTCGCGCGCAGCCCCGGGTCGTCC
>QHTY01000318.1:0-555 GCA_003220985.1 Gemmatimonadota bacterium | reverse complement strand
CGTGAGTCGCAAGACATCGAACTGTCCCTCGACGAGAATGGCCCGCTCCGCCTTGCGCATCCCGTGTTTGGCGAGATGCAGGTTGTAGAGCAGCTGACCCTTGTGAAAGATCGGCGTCTCGGGCGAGTTCAAGTACTTCGGCTCTCCCTCGCCGAGGATCCGCCCGCTAAAGGCGACGACGCGGGAACGCAGATCGTGAATGGGAAACAGGAGTCGGCCACGGAATCTCGGGACTTTCGTGCCATCGTCCCGTTTAACCACGAGCCCCGCTTCCAGCAACACTTCTTCGCGCAACCCCAATCCTTTCATTGCGTCGAGGAAACCCGAGCCCCTCGGCCCAAACCCGAGTCCCTGAACCTGCGCCTGCTCCATCGTGACGTGCCGCGATTCGAGGTACTTGCGCGCGACTTCGCCTTCCGGACTCTCACGCAGCTGGCGCGCGAACCAATCGGCGGCGGTCGCGCCCGCCGTGAACAGCGGCTCACGGGGATCAGGCCCAGTAGGGCCCGGCCGCTCGGGGATCGTGATGCCGACCCGCCGCGCGACTTCGCGCAC
>QHTY01000052.1 GCA_003220985.1 Gemmatimonadota bacterium | reverse complement strand
GCTGACACCACCCTGTGTCGTCAGCGACGCGCGAATGCCGAAGTCAATCGGCGCGAGACGGGTGATCATGCCGATGCGCTGGCGCGCGCCGCCACCGCCGGCAGTAAAGCCGGTCGCGCTGGCCCGATCCCGTCCCGTCACGTCGATGAGGAAGACGTTGTTCCCCAGCTTGTAGCTCCAGCCGAAGTATGTGCCCGTGCCGCCCGGCGCGGCCGCCGGCGAGATTACCACGGAGTCCGCCGGATACGCCGGACGCTTGTTCATCGAGTCGGGCTTCCAGCTCATGACTCGCTCCTGCACACCCGCCTCGGCGACGCCGAAGGACGCCTGCACGCGGCGCTGGTTTTCACCGACCCGCTGCTCCTGGGTGCCGGCGAAGAACGCTCCCGCGATCAAGGCCCCGACAATGACGAGGGCGAAGATCGCAACCGCGAGCGCCATACCGCGCTCGTCCCGCAGAATCCGTTTCATGCTCGCTCCTTCATAGGTTCCGACGGCCCTACCACCGCCGGTTATTGCGTAAAGCAACGCTCGTTACCACGCTATCCACGATCGTCTGCGCGGGCGCTGTTCCCCCGCGCCGCACTGCGATGGCGGTCCGCGCACGCACCGTGATGTCAATGCGGGCGACGCGCGTCCGCACGGCCGTCACGGCGCCGGTCGAGTCGAAGTACGAGAACGTCAGTCCGTTGGGCAGCACCGGGCCGATGAGCGGCTGCTTGGCTCCGCCGGTGGGACCGTACCCGATGTAGTACAGGCCGTCGGTCGGCGACTGATACAGTTTGTATGTGACGCGCTCGAAGCCCCAGACTGGCGCGCCGACGGGAATCGCCGCCGCCACGTTGTTGCCGGCGAAAAAGTTGCCGTCCCACGTGATCGTCGTCCCCGGCTGCGCCAGCCCGGGCGGGACCGCGGGGCAGAGCGCCGGCCCCGACACGGCGTTCGTGAGCCGCCCCGGCACGTAGTAGTCGTCGAGGCGCGACGTCGGATCCGCGTCCAGATAAACGCTGATCGAATCTGTGCCGACCAGAACGCCGCGCGATCCGAAAAACATCGGCTGACCGGGCTGCCCGCCCCGGATCGTCATCGAGCGATTTGCGGCCGTCCCGTTCAGCACGGGAGCGATGCACACGAAGCTGGTCCACCGCAGCGCGTGAATCGAGATACTGTCGGGCCCCATCGCCGTGATATCGTTGTCCGACGCATCCAGCTGGCGGAACTCGGCCGGCAGAATGTTTGTGGCGGCGCGAATGTTCTGCGACAGATCGATCCGCTGTGTCTGCGCCGTGTAGAGCCGCTGGTTGTTGACCAACACGCGATACAGGGCGGCGCTCACCAGTCCCAGCAGGACCAGCGCGACCAGGAGCTCGACCATCGTAAAACCGCGCCGCGCGCGTACGCTCGTCAGAAGTTGCCGCATGGGATCGTCGTCTCCGTTGAATCGCTCCGCACGCGATTCTTGATGGTCTTGTACGTCGTCACGATCTTGAGCCGGTAGTTCTTGTTGCCGGCATCCGTAAACGCCCACCGGTTGATCGCCACCCAGGTAGCGCCACGATAGAGCGTGTCCGAGCCGGGGGTGCGCTGCGCATCGATGCACGCCCGGGGGCGCTCCCGCTCCAGGCGCCGCGACGCGAACGCCGCGGCCGACGCCGAGCGCTGCCCGCGCGCGATCATGCGCGTTACGAGCGCCCCGGTCGTCACCAGGCCGAGCAAGCCGACGGTCAGCACGATGATCGCGATGATGATCTCGATGATCGTGAAGCCGCGCTGGTTCGTTGTGATGTTCATTGCCGGGTCACCTTTCCCACCTCGTTGATCACCACGGAATCGGTGTAGTGCGCGCCAACGATCCGAATCGAGGTCGCCTGGAATTGCGACCGGATGCCGCGCGGATCGTAGACGATTGATGCGGTGCTAGGAACCAGCGTGACGCCGAACTCTTCCCCCACCAGCTTCTTCGTGCCGACCTGCACCGGGTTGAAAGGCGGCGTCAAACTGCACGCGGTAACCCAAATGCTGTCGGTCGTCATGTTCAGCGTGGCGTTGCAGCCGCGCTGGACCGCGGTCCCGCGCGCGGTCGCCGCCAAGGTGGCCAGCAGCGCTTTCGAGCTGCGGATGTTTTGCTTCTCGAGACTGTCCTTCAGCCGGGGGAAGCCGATCGCCATGATCACCCCGGCCAGCACGAACACGAACATCATCTCGATGAGGCTGAACCCTTTGCGACCCATGAGTCCTCCGTTCGGCGACCCCTATGTACACGTTCTATGCCTGTACGTAACTTCAAGTACATCAAATAGATACGTTGAAATGAGGCGTTGAAAAACACCGCAGAATCCTGCAGTTGTGCAAAACCTTGCACTAGCCGATCCCATACCTGTCCATCTTGTAAAACAGGGTCCGCAGGCTGACTCCTAGCTGCGCCGCCGCTTCGCGGCGATTGCCGCCTGTCGCTTTCAATGCCTGGGTAATGGCGTCGCGTTCCGCGGCCTCAACGGCACCTTTCAACGTCCCTGAGTCTTGGGGCTGGAGCTGGGGGCTGAGGGCTGGGGCCTGGCGTTCGTCTCGGAAATCGGTGGGAGTCAGGATCTCATGGTTGGTGAGGACGGCGGCGCGCTCGATCGCGTTCTCGAGCTCGCGCACATTCCCAGGCCACTCCTGTTGCGCGAGCCAGCCGATCGCATCGTCAGTGAGCGAGAGCGGCCGACCGAAGCGCTGGGCGAGACGAGCCGCGAAATGGCGCGCGAGCGGCGCGATGTCGTGCTGGCGATCGCGCAGGGGCGGCAACGCGATCACGACGACATTGATGCGATAGAACAGATCCTCGCGAAACCGGCCGGCGCGCACCTCGGCCTCGAGATCGCGCGCGGTGGCAACCAGCACGCGCGCGTCCACGCGGCGCGTCTTCTCATCGCCTACGCGCCGGATCTCACTCTCCTGCAGCACCCGCAGCAGCTTTGCCTGCAGGCCGATCGGCAGCTCGCCGATCTCGTCGAGCAGGAGCGTGCCGCCGCTCGCTTGCTCGAACAGCCCGGCTTTGTCGCCGGTCGCCCCGGTGAACGCGCCGCGCACGTGACCGAACAGCTCGGACTCGAGCAGGGTCTCGGGGATCGCCGCGCAGTTGATGCCGACGAAGGCTTTGCTCGCGCGCGGGCTGGCGCGATGAATGGCGCGCGCGATCACTTCCTTGCCGGTGCCGCTCTCACCGGTGATGAGCACCGTCGTGTTGTGCTCGGCGACCCGCGCGACGAGCGCCAATGCCCGCCGCATGGCCGCACTCTCGGCGATGAGACCGCGCTCGGCGGGTCCCGAGGCCAGCTGCGCTCTGAGGCCGGCCACTTCCTGCCGCAATCGCTCCCGCTCCTCCGCCTTGCGCAGGGTGAGCACGACCTCGTCCGGGCGGAACGGCTTGGGGAGATAGTCGTACGCGCCTTCCTTCATCGCGGCAATCGCGGCGTCTTCGCCGCCGTAGGCGCTCATCACGATGACGAGCGCATTGCCGCCGCGCTGGCGGTAGGAGCGTAGGAACGTCAATCCATCCATCTCGGGCATCCGCACGTCACACAGCACCAGATCGAACGCCTCGGCGACGGCGCGTTCGAGCCCCCGCTTGCCGTCTTGCTCGGCGGTGACGGTGTAGCCGACATCGGTGAGCAGCAGCCCGAGGCTCTGCCTGAGGCCCGGCTCGTCGTCGACGACGAGGACGCGCTTCATCTGGGGAGTCTGGGGAGCGCGATTGGAAAGAACAGCTTGAAGGCGGCCCCGCCCTCTCGCGCCGTATCGACCCACACGACGCCACCCATCTCGTGCACCGAGCGGGCGACGATCGCCAGGCCCAGCCCCGTGCCGCGCCCAGGCTCTTTGGTGGTGTAAAACGGCTCGAAGATCTTCTCACGGTCCCCGGGCGAGACGCCAGGGCCCGAGTCGGCGACGAACATCAGCGTGCCGGGCTGGCCGGCGGCGAACTCGACCCGCGCGGGGCGCCGCTCGGACACGCGCGGAAAGCGCACGTCGCCGAGGTCGCCGGCGCGTTTGGGCAGCGACTGCCCAGGCTCGTACGCCCAGCGGCGAGAGCCGATGACGATGGACCCACCCGGCGGCGTCGCATCGACGGCGTTGAGCAGCAGGTTCACGAGTGTTTGCTCGAGCACGTGCGCGCGTCCCAGAATCTCCGGCACGTGGATCCCCAGATCCGTATCGGCGCTGACGTTGCGAAAGGCGCCCTGGGCCCTGAGCAATTCGAAGGCGGCGCGCACGATCTTGTCGGGATCGACGGGGACGAGCGGATCCTCCTGCGGCCGTGCGTAGTCGAGGAGGCTGCGGACGATGCGATCGACGCGCTCCACCTCGCGCGTGAGACCAGCCATGACCTCGGCATCGCCACCGCGTCGCCGCAGCACCTCGACATATGTCCCGATCGCCCCCAGCGGGTTGCCGACCTCGTGGGCGACGCCGGCGGCGAGGCGCCCGATGCTCGACAGCTTCTCGGAGCGCACGAGCTGGCTCTGCGCGTCGAGGAGCCGGTCCGTCATCCGGTTCAAGCGCTCGGCGAGCATGGCGAAGTCGCGGGTGTCGGCGTCGGGCGCGCGCGCCTCGAGGTCACCGTCCGCGACCGCATCGGCCGCCTCCATGACGCGGCTCAAAGGGCGCAGGACCAGCCGGGTGACCAGCGATCGCCCGTACAGCACGAAGATGCCGACTTCGGCGGCAATGAAAATGACCACCAGCACGATGCCCCGCTCGGGCGCGATCGCGAGCGCAAGCTGCGAGGTGGCCACACCGACGAGGAGGGCGAAGGCGGCGAGGAAGGTGAGATAGAACAGCAGCTCCGTGCTGAGCCGCGCCTTGGGGCGATTCATGGGACCCCAAGATAAGACGAAAAAAGCGAGCGGCGGGATGTTATCCCGCCGCCCCTAATCCTTACAGGGTGCTACTGAGCTACTGGCACTTGGGCTCGCCTTCCTTGTTGGCAGGCGCCAGCGGAGTCGAACCCACGTAAATCGAACACGTCTTGGTCGTCGTGGTGTGGGACACCGTGGCGGTGAAGCCGTCAGCCGTCACCTGAATGGTGGGGCCAACCACGCCGCTGGTCGTCGCGTACTGCAGACCACCCACGCCGATCGCCGTCGTGTACTTCACCGAGTCGGCGAAGAACGCCTCTTCGGCCGTGATCAGGTTCCGCAGGTCCGACTTCATCGAGGCGAGATACGCCTTCTCCTTCGTGTTCGCGAACTTCGGAATCGCGATCGCGGCCAAAATGCCGATGATCACGACCACGATCAGAAGCTCGATCAGTGTGAAACCTTTCTGGTTCTTCACTGCACAACCTCCCGCTGGGGACACGGATAGAGGACGCAGCCTTAGGACCCGGCGAGAGGCGATTTCGTCACCCAAAAAAAAGAGCGGCGAGGTTGCCCTCGCCGCTCGTGATGCCTCAGGCTAGAAGCCTTATTGGCACTTCGGCTCGCCTTCCTTGTTGGCAGGCGCCAGCGGAGTCGAACCCACGTAAATCGAGCACGTCTTGGTCGTCGTGGTGTGAGACACCGTGGCGGTGAAGCCGTCAGCCGTCACCTGAATGGTGGGGCCAACCACGCCGCTGGTCGTCGCGTACTGAATACCACCCACGCCGATCGCCGTCGTGTACTTCACCGAGTCGGCGAAGAACGCCTCTTCGGCCGTAATCAGGTTCCGCAGATCCGACTTCATCGAGGCGAGATACGCCTTCTCCTTCGTGTTCGCGAACTTCGGAATCGCGATCGCGGCCAAAATACCAATGATCACGACGACGATCAGAAGCTCGATCAGTGTGAAACCCTTGCGGTTCATCTGGACTAACCTCCCCTGTAAGGATCAACATGTAAGGATCTAAGACATGGGCGACACAGTTATTCGGAAAGGCCATCAAGCACGAATCGTGCCCTTAACGAGCTAATCCGCCGGAACTACAAATGTCGCCAGAACTTAGACCTGACCGTGGGGCTTTCCTGACGCCTCAAAACTACTGATAAACTCCGGCTTTTTGCAACTCGCGACGCCGGACGCAAGGAATGCGTAAGTCATTGTCGAAACATGCGATACCAGTTCTGCTCGCCTGGGAACCGCATGGCGGCTGAGTCCGCCAGGGCGGCGGCTTGCGTGTGATGACGGCGCGCGAGCTCGAGGAGAAACTGCGCGCGCAATGTCATTCGCTCCCCGGTGCGCGACTGTTTTCCTCGCTCGATGAGCGGCACGGCCGCCGCCGTATCGCCGATGCCGATCAGAAAAATCGCGTTCGCGTCGTAGACGTACGGATCGTTCGAAAACAGCGAGTCCGCGATCCGGTATTGGCGGCGCGCTCCGGCCGTATCACCGATTCCGGCGAGGACCGCGGCGGCGGAGGCATGCCCGCGATACGATTCCGGATGATCGCGCAACAGGGTGAGCACCTGTGATCGATTGTCCCGCCAGGCGGGCAGACGCACGAACGAGCGGGCGCCACAGGCCATGGCGAGGAGGCCGGCAGCGGCGGCAGCGGGCCGGACGCCCCGCCGGGCGGCAAGCGTCGTCATGATCCAGCCCACGAGCGCCGCCGGCAGCGCGGCGGGCAAGTAGAGATTGCGCTCCGCGAGAGAAGATGTTCGCCGTCGGGAGGTACGACAGCGTGGCCAGTCCTGCGGCAAATGCAATCGCAGGCGCGCGACGCCGGCACCAGAAGACCAGCGCGGGAACGAGGACCGCGACCCACAGCCCCAACAGCGCGGCCAATGACATCGCGGACCGCATGGGCAACACCTGCGGTCCGTAGTCACTGGAGAGCGACGCCGGCCAGAGCAGCAGCCCGGCTGCGTGCAGCACAGCCGGCAACGCGATCGCGAGCCGTCCCCATAACCCCGTTCCGTAGAACGCCACGGCTTCATCATTCTCTCCCACCCAACCGACGGCGAACCAGGCGGCCAGATATCCGAGCGTGACCACCGCCAGCGCCATCCAAAACGGGACAGGATAGGGTCGGTCGTCAGACGCTTGGAGCCACTTATCCAGCAGTATGACGACACCGGCGATGACACCATGCTCCTTGCTCAACATGGCGAATGCCGCGCAAGCCACCGCAACCACCCAGCGACCTCGTCGCGCTAGGGCGACGGCGCCGAGAATCCCCACTGCCGCGAGCAGCTCCGCGCGGCCGACCACATTGGCGACGGCCTCCACGTGCACGGGATGCCACGCGAAAATGAGGCCCGCGCCGGCAGCAGCGACGGGCGGCAGCCACCGCGCGATCACCACCACGACCAGCGCAGCGGCGAGGCCGTGCCACAGCGCATTCATGAAGTGGAACCAGCCCGGCCGGCCGCCGGAGATCGTCCAGTCGAGCGCGTAACTGAGTATCGTGACCGGACGGTACAGCCCCGCGCCACTTCCGCTCGGCCAATAGGGCTCGTCGAACGCCGCGAGCGCGGCGCCGACCGAATGCGCGGCGGGGTTCGCTACGATGATGCCGCGATCGTCCTGCACAAAACCGTAGCGGGCGGTCGGCAGGTACAGGGCGACCGTGGCGACGAAGACGACCAGCAGCTCGCGTTTCATGGGATCCGCGCGAGCAGGGAGTCCGCAACCGCCGAATCGCCACGCGCGCGCGCTGCGAGCGCCTGCGTCCGATAGGAACCCGCGCAGCGATAGCACAGCTGTTCGGCGCGCGCCAGCAGCGAATCGGCGAGATGCGAATTGCCCAGCGTCAACGCCGCGTCGGCGCCCGCGACGAACAGGGTGGGATCCTTGTCATAGATCCGCGTGGCTTCGCGCAGCGTCGCCAGTGCACGTGCCGGCTGCCGGTGGTTTTGGTAAACCGCGGCCATGCGCGCGTACCCCCGATACGAATTGGGCGAGTCGTCGAGGATGCTTGCCGTCACGGCGAAATCGTCACGCCATACCGGCGTGCGCAACGCCGATCGAATTCCACCAGCCAGTACGAGCAGCCCGAGCGCGACGCCGAACCGCCGTGCGGGCAGGCGCGCGAGCGCGGCACCCGCGGCGAGCGCCAGGCCGGCCGAGGGGAGATACAGCGTCCGCTCGGCGAGGAGGACCCCCGTCGAAAACAGCAGGTTGGAAACGGGAAGAAACGCGATCGCGATCCACACCAATCCGTACGCCTCCACCTTCCTTTGCTTCCGCCAGGCCATCACGAGCAACCACGCCCATAAGCCGAGGCAGGCCAGGCCGATGAGGAGCCGGCCGTCCAGTATTGATCGCACAATGGTGCGCTCGGCGGGGGAGTAGTCCGCGCGCAGCTTCAGCGGAACGACGAGCAGGCGTAGGACATCACTCAAGACCGCCACTGCCGTCAATCGTCCCGCGATGGCGCTCTCGCCGAGGAAGACGGGCGCCGTCGCGTGCAAGCGAGCGTACGGATGAAGAACAACGCCGCGTACGGCGAGGTACGCGCCGGCGATCACCAACCAGCTCAGAACAAATGCGACCATCCGTTGCCGCGGCGGGCGTGGAGCAGGTTGGATCATCCAAGCCGCGACGATCAATGCGGGCGCCACGACCGCGTTTTCCTTGCTCAGCAATCCCAGTAGCAGAGCCGCGCCGCTCCACCACAGGTTTTGCCGGACGACGGCGGCGTACACGGCGAGGCACACACCGGCCGCAGCCATCAATTCGCCGAGCCCGATGACGTTGGCGACCGCCTCCACGTGGACCGGGTGGACCGCAAAGATCAGCCCGGCGGCGAGCGCTGTCCTCACCCCCTGGCCCCCTCTCCCTTCGGGAGAGGGGGAACCAAAAGCGAGCGCGGTCACGATTAACGCCACCCCCGCATGCCAGAGCAGGTTCGTCGCGTGAAACCAGACCGGGTGACCATGGGTGAGAGTCCAGTCCACCGCGAACGTCGCCAGTGGGAGGGGGCGGTACATCTGGCCACCAAGGTCCGGCGGCCAGTATGGCGCGGCGAACGCGCGCCACGCCCCCTGCCCCGAATGCACGAGTGGATTCCATACGATGATGTAGAGATCGTCCAACGCGAACCCGTTCCACAGCGCGGGCACATATGGCACGAGCGCACATGCCATGACGGCGAAGTAGAGCCGGCGATCCTTACTGTCCACGGTTGACGGCAAAGAGCCAGCGTCCATCGGACCAGCGATAGATGGCCGTGAGCCACGAGGGATAGGCGCCGAACAAGCTGCGCAGCTCGATAGCGGAGGGGGACGTCGCGCTGGCGAGCAAAACATGTGTGACACCCATACGCTCGAAATAGGCGCGATGCTCGGCCGGCGTCGGACGGATCAATTCGCGACCGCGATAGCGCTCGAGGTA
>QHTY01000051.1 GCA_003220985.1 Gemmatimonadota bacterium | reverse complement strand
GGCGTTCAGCAGCAAGTACGCCGAGCGCGACGCATTGTTTTTCTGGGACCTGCGGAAATCGAAAGTCGTGGGCCGCTACCAATTTCCGGAGCTCGTCTCCATCCTGTCGCCGGCGTGGTCGCCCGACGGCAAGAGCGTCGTCTTCAGCGGCCTATCGGTGTCCGGTTACTCCGACCTCTATCGCCTCTGGCTCGCCGACGGGGAAGGGCGCGGGGGGCGCGGGGGGCGCGGGGGGCGCCTCGAGCGCCTTACGTCGGACCGGTACGAAGACCTCGATCCCACGATCAGCCCGGACGGCGCGACCGTCGTCTTTTCCTCCGACCGCACGCCGTTCGGGAGCGGCGGCGCGCACAATCTGTTCGCGCTCGAGCTGGCGACCGGCGCCATCCGCTATCTGACGTACGGCAATTGGCGCGACGAAACCCCGCGCTGGGGTGGCAATCGCATCTATTTCACCTCGGACCGCGATGGCACCTTTCAGGTCTATTCGATCGATGCGGGCGGCACTGGCCGGCGCGAGACCCGGAGCTTGAACGGCGCGTTCGATCCGGACTGGGTGCCGGGACCACAGGGCGGTGGGGACCTCCTGTTCGGTGGCTTTGCCGATCTGAGCTTCAGTATTTATGTCGCGCCGCCGCTGCACGATGCCCGGAGCACCTTCACGCTGGCGGCGGCCGACAGCCTGCCCGTGCCGGCATGGACGTGGGGCGAGCTCTCCCACCCCCAGTATGCTCGCGCCGACGGGACACCGTACGAACGCAAGTTCAGTCTCGACTTTGCGGCCGGCGACGCCGCGGTCGCGCCCGGACTCGGCTCGGCGCAGGGTGCCGTGTTCGTGTTCAGCGATCTGCTGTCCGACCACCTCGTGTATGTGTCGCTGTCGTCCTTTCAGGGTGCCGGGTTCGGCACGTTGCTCGACAACGTCAGCGGGACCGCGTTCTATCTCAATCAATCGCGACGCATCAATTGGGGCGTCGGCGCATTTCGCCAGCGTGGCCTGTTCTACGAGGGCGATTTCAATTCGCTGTTCGAAGAGCGTTCGTACGGCGCATTCGCGCAAGTCCGATACCCCTTTAATCGCTTCCACCGTATCGTCGGCGAGTACCGCATCGAACGCTCGGACCGGCTCGACCTGACGACCGACGATGTCGATGAACCGCACCGCGTCGGCTGGCTCGTCTCGAACTACCTCACCTACGTCAAGGACAACACGCTCTGGCTCCCGACCGGGCCGATCGACGGCGAGCGGTACAACCTCACCGGCGGGCTCGTCAACGACCTGAGCCACGGCCGCTTTGCTTCGTGGTTGCTGTCGGCCGCCGCTCGGAAATACGCGCGCACGTCGCTGCCCAGCGCGCCCGCGTTGCGCGTGTTGGGCTACACCTCGGGCGGCGAGCGACCGCGGCGCGTCAGCATCGGGGGCTCCTGGGCACTGCGCGGCTATCCGCAATACGGCTACGTCGCCGGCACGCGCGCCTGGCTCGTCAACGTGGAGTACCGGTTTCCGATTCTCGACTTCCTCACGATTGGGTTTCCGTTCGGCGCGGCCCGGTTCCCGGGCGTGCAGGGCGCGCTGTTTCTCGATTACGGCCGGGCCTGGTCGACAACGACCGCGGATCGCGGTGTGCTCGGCGCGAGCGGTCTCGGATTGCGGATGCCGGTTGGTCCGCCGCTGGTGCTGCGACTCGATGTCGGCTACCGGCTCGGGACGACGGATCTGGATCGGTATGGATTGCCCGCGAATGCGCGCCATCGCCGCTTCGTGGACTTTTTCTTCGGGTTCAACTATTGACCCGACAACGTGCTCTTTCCTACATTGGCGCAAGTACGCTGCTCGCGGCATGTCCAGGGCCGCCTGGACCGCTCGTCCCGATGACGATGGCGCTGGCACCGGCGAGTCGCGACAGCGCGGTCGCATGGACGCGAACGACGTTGCCGCGCACGCCGACGCTGATCCGGTTTCGGTGGCGCTATCAGGACGAGCGCGTCAAGTACGCGGGACGGGGGTCGACGCGAATCGCGCGGCCGGATTCGCTCCGATTCGATTTCGCGGGACCGTTCAACCTGGGCAACGGCGCGGCGGTCGTCATCGGTGATTCGGTCGCGTGGGCGGATCCGGAAAAGAACTTCCGCTCCCTGGTCCCCGCGATTCCGATGTTGTGGGCGGCGTTCGCCATGGTGCGGCCGCCCGCGAACGACGCCAGGGTGCTCGGCGGACAGCTGGTCGACTCGGTGACGCACAAGCGCCGCGTGTTCTGGCGCTTCGCGCAGGTCGAGGATACGCTCGACTACGTCGTGACGGACAGTGGCGGCCGCGAGTCCTTGCTGGAGGCGGAATGGCGGCGGCGTGGAGCAGTGGTGGCGCGGAGCCGTTCCCAACTCGACGCTTTGCGGCGCCCCGCGAGCGCGCGCGTCGACTTTCCCGAGGCCCCGGCCCGATTTGAGCTCACCGTTGGCGTGGTCGATACGGCGGCGGTCATTCCGCCGAATGTTTGGCGCAGTCGTCGCTAGCGCGGCGGCCATCGTCCTCGCTGCCTGCCCCTACGGCTTCGCCGGCGGTACGCTGCCCAACGTCAAGACCGTTGCGCTCCTGCCGTTCGACAATGACACGCCCGAACCCGCGCTGACGCAGGAAGTGAGCGACGCGGTGCGCCAGGCGCTTGAAGGGCGGCTCGGCTTGCGCGTGGCGACCGAAGCGACCGCGGACGCCATCGTTCGCGGCCGCGTGGTCCGCTACGATCCCGACATTCCGATCTCGCTGCAGGCGGGAACGGGCCAGGTGACCGTGACCAGACGCAAGGTACAGATCACGGTCGACGTCGAGATCCTCAACCAGCACGAGGGCACGACCGTTTGGAAACGGCAGGGCCTCATGGTCGACGGCGACTACAATCCGCCCGCCGAAAAGGACGGGCGCAAGCTGGCGTGGGATAAGCTCGTGCAGCAAATCGTGGACGGGGCGCAGTCGCAGTGGTGATCGCGTCGCGCCGCGGCGCCAGCTCCAGCGGCTGTCTCCTGTCGCTCCTCGTCTTCGTTGCAGCGCTGTACTACGCGGTCAACATCGGCGAGGTGTATTTCCGCTACTACCGGCTGGTAGATGAAATGCAGACCGAAGCCCACCTCGCGGCGGGCCTCGATGATGGGACGATTCGCCGCCGCGTTCAAGCGGCGATCGAAGAGATCGGCCTGCCCGATTCCGCCGGTAGCCGCCAACTTCAGGTCTACCGCATCGCACAGCCACGCGAGGTCGTCATCGAGACGCGCTACAGCGAAAGCGTCTCACTGCCGTTCTTCAACCACAGCTTTTCTTTTCACCCCAGGGCCACGCAGCCCCTCTGAACACCGCCGCGAAGATCCGGACGCCAGAGACGGCTGCCACCTGGCGCGCCACTCAGCGCCGCGTCGTGTTCACCAATGGCGTCTTTGACTTGCTCCACACCGGACATGTCGCCTTGCTGGAAGCGGCCCGCTCCGAAGGCGACGCCCTCATCGTCGGCGTCAACCGCGATGCGTCCGCGCGGCGTCTCGGCAAAGGGCCGGATCGTCCCGTCGTCCCCGAGGGGGAGCGCGCTCGCCTGATCGCGGCACTCGCCGCCGTGGATTGCGTCGTCCTCTTTGATGAAGACACCCCCCTCGCGTTGATCCGGGCGCTGAAGCCTGACGTCCTCGTGAAAGGCGCCGATTATGCGCCGGAGGCGATCGTCGGCGCGAAGGACGTGGAAGGCTGGGGTGGGCGCGTGGTGCGCGTGCCGCTCGTGCAGGGCAGGTCGACCACACAGTTACTCGAGCGGCTGCGGCGCGGCGTATGAAGCTGTTCGTCGGCACACGCAGCGTCGGCAAGACGCGCGAGATCCGGGAGCTGCTGACGGGCCTGCCGTTCGAGCTGTCGTTTCCCGCCGATCGAATGCTGCAGCCGCTTCCCGAGGAGGCCGATCTCGAGCGGAGTGCGAGCTACGTCGAGAATGCAGTCGCGAAGGCGCGGTACTTCTCGACGCGTGGCGGCCTGGCCACCGTCGCCGACGATTCCGGGATCGAGGTCGAGGCGCTGGGTGGCGCGCCCGGTCCGCGCTCGGCGCGGTGGGGGACGGCCGCCGGGGGGGGAGCCGTGGACGGCGATGTGGACGCCGCCAACAACAAGCTGCTGCTCGAGCAGCTGGCCGGCGTGCCGGAGGAGCGCCGCGGCGCTCGCTATCGCTGCGTGGTCGCGTTTCTCGCCACGCCGAGCAGCGCGCCCGAGATCGTGGAAGCCACCTGTGAGGGCTTTATCCTGACTGAGCCACGCGGCAGCGGCGGCTTCGGTTACGATCCGCTCTTTTATTCACCAGAGCTGCACATGAGCTTCGGGGAAGCGCCGCCTTCCGCCAAGCACCGCGTCTCGCACCGGGGGAGGGCATTTCGAGCCCTGATTGAGGTGCTGCTCCGCAGAATGTCCAGTGATCATTGATCATTGATCACTGATCATTCTACATTGCACATTCGCCGTTAGGCGTCCGGGGTGTGGCGCAGTCTGGTAGCGCGCCTGGTTTGGGACCAGGAGGTCGCGGGTTCGAATCCCGCCGCCCCGATTCCTCGAGTCTTGACACCATTTGCCACGGGTGTCATTTCCCCTGTACCCCGACACGGGAATTCCGCATCGTTCCTCCATCCACGAGGAGTGGCTCATGATGCGTGTCTGTTCATTCCGAATCGCGCTGGCCGCGTCGTTGCTGTACTTGCCCGCCGCCACCCGCCTGGCCGGACAAACCGGGACGATCGAAGGCAAAGTCACGTCTCTGACCACAGGGGAGCCAGTCATTGGTGCCGAGGTTTCGCTCGTCGGCATCAATATCGGCACCCGCACGGGGCCCGGCGGAACGTTCTCGCTGCTGAACGTCCCCGTGGGTCCGCGCGAGTTGCGCGTGCTCGCGATCGGGTTCAAGGTGGCCACCGCGCACCTGGTCGTGCTCCCCGATCAGACTACAACGACGACCCTGCAACTCGCACCCAGTGTGTTGCAGCTCGATGCGATCGTCGTGACCGGCACGCCCGGGCAGGCACGGGTGCGAGAGGTGGGCAACTCGATCGCGCAGGTCAACCTGTCGCAGGTCAAGGATCCGCCAGCGAGCATGGATCAGCTGTTGCAGGCGCGGGCCCCCGGGCTGAGCGTGATGCAGACGAGCGGCATGGCGGGCGAGGGCGCGCAGATCCGCCTGCGGGGCGCGGTGAGCGTCAGCCAGAGTAACCAGCCGATCATTTACGTGGATGGCGTCCGCGTGCGGAGCGAGGGTTACCGCCGTAACCGGCCCCCCTTCAACGACTCCAATGGTTTCCGCGGTGGCAACTATCAGGCGAGCCCGCTCAACGACATCAATCCGGCGGACGTCGACCGCGTCGAGATCATCAAGGGCGCGGCGGCGAGCACGCTGTATGGCACGGAGGCGGCGGCGGGAGTCATTCAGATCTTCACCAAGCACGGCTTGGCTGGGGTGCCACGCTGGACGTTCGAGGTGGGGCAGGGCTTCTCGCAGCTGCGGCCGTTCGGGACCGACTCCGTGCCCTACCTCAACCTCCGGCCGGCGGGACAGGTCCACGGCCTGTGTCACGAGACGCCGGTGACCGGTTGCTCGTGGATCCGGAACGCCTACCGGCAGCACTACAGTGGGTCCGTCGCCGGCGGCTCGGCTGGGCCGAACGGGCTCCAGTATTTCCTCTCCGCGACGTCTGAGGACAACGACGGCGTCCTGCCGCTCGACAACGAAAAGAAACTCTCCACCCGTGGCAATGTCGGCATCACCCTGTCGGACAACCTGCGGGTCGAGTGGAACACGGCATACTCCAACACCGATCTGTCCAACACGCCGGCGGGGAACAACGCCCACGGACTCGTGCTCAACGTCTACCGCGCCGAGCGCAATTATCGGTCGTCCAGCGATCCTGCGGTGATCGATTCCTTGCTCAATCAATCGCTCACCACGGGTATTCAGCGGCTTATCACGGGCGCGACAGTTACGTACACACCGTTTGCCGGTTTCTCGAACCGGTTCACGCTCGGGTACGACCTCGCCCAGCAGCAAAACCACAACCTACGGCCAACCGGCTTCGTGGCGGCGCCGCAAGGCATCCTGGTCGATGAGCAGCTCCGCTACTCACTCCTGACCGCGGATTATGTCGGGAGTATGGACCTCCGGTTTACCCCGCAACTCACCTCGACTCTCTCCATCGGTGGGCAGGCGGTGACGTCGGAGGAAGGCCGCGCGACCGCATACGGCGAGGGGTTCCCTGTACCAATCGTCAGCGCGGCCCGTGTGCAACTCGCGGGCGATACTAGCCTCCGCGTGATTAACGCGGGGTTCTTCGTGCAGAGCGTCTTCAAGTTCCGCGATCGGTACTTCCTGACCGGCGGCGCCCGCTTCGACGGGAACAGCGCGTTCGGACGGTCCCTGGGGCTGCAGGTGTACCCCAAAATCAGCGGGTCGTACGTGATCTCGGACGAGCCCTTCTGGCCGGCCAGTTGGGGTGAGGTGAAGCTGCGTGGCGCGCTCGGTT
>QHTY01000050.1:12231-14084 GCA_003220985.1 Gemmatimonadota bacterium | reverse complement strand
AACCTTGCGGACGTCCTCACGCGACGGCGCGAATCCTATCACGAGATACCCGAGCAGCAGGCGCATGGCCATGGGGAGAGCAAGACTGACGGCACGGCCAGCATCCATGACATCGAGAAAGCCGCGCGGCTCAAGGCGCTTCCGCCGGTCGACGCCGAGCCGCGGGCGATTCTGGTCGAACGCTTGCTCGGTGAGGACGTGACGGCAGAATACGAGCCGATTCGGCCCTGGGCCGCGGTGCCGATGGCCGCGCGCGTGTCCGTCACGCGCGACGCAATCACGGCCGTCCTGCAAGGCCCCGGGCTCGAGAAACGGTTGCAGTTCGATGTTGCGGGCTGTCTCGATGTGGCCTACACGTGGGACGGCGCCGCACATCCGCACGCGATGTTCGCACCCGAGTTGTCGCTGGTCCGGGAAGTACCGGTGCGTCTAGAACCGGAGACCGAGGTCTGGCGCTCCAACATCACCACGCTCGCCCGCAGTGAGCGCGGATTTGAGGAAACCGTGCAGGGCATCTCGCTCACGCCGCGCTGGCCGGCACGTCTCGGAGGTTGCTCGCTGGAACTTGGAGGGTAGTGGAGGTTGGTGCGGGATGGTCGACACGTTCGACGCAATCGCTGAACAGCTGGCCGAGGTCGGCCGCATCTGTTATGCGCGCGGCTGGGCATTCGGCACAAGCGGCAACTTCAGCGCCGTCGTTCAGAGGGATCCGCTCACACTTGCGATCACGACGAGCGGCGTGGACAAGGGCTTGCTCGAGCCCGGCCAGATCGTGGCGATCGATGGAACTGGCCGCGTGCTGCGAGGCTCCGGCAAGCCATCCGCCGAGGCGACGTTACATCTGGCAATCGCGCGAGCGCGCCGCGCCGGTGCGGTGCTGCATACGCACTCCGTTTGGAGCACGATTCTGTCGGATACTGGAGCGGACGGCAGCCTCGCCATTGACGGCTACGAGATGTTGAAGGGGCTGGACGGCGTGCACACGCACGAGCATCAGGAACGGCTGCCGATCATCGACAATACGCAGGACTGGGCCGCGGCCGTGCCGCAGGTCGAAGCGACACTGCGCGACCATCCCGCGGCGCATGGATTTCTGATTCGCCGCCACGGGCTCTACACGTGGGGCCACAACCTGGCCGAAGCGAAGCGCCACGTGGAGATCCTCGAATTCTTGTTCGAGGCGATGGGACGAAAGCGCGGTATGGCACCGTGAGCCTAGGGTTAGACCGGATGGCGAAGCGCAAGGCCGGCACGTAGAATCGACGCCTCCCAGGGAGGACCTATGAGACGCACCCGCGTGGCGGGGCTGCTCGTCATCGGCGTCGGTCTGTGGACGGCTTGTTCGGATTCGTCGCGCGACGCGCTCGGACCCACGGCCGCACCACCTGAGTTTACACGCGTTACGCCCGATTTGAGCGCCGCGCTTGCGGCTCAGGAAAGACACACGGCGGCCCTGCTCCAGGTGCCCGGTGTGGTCGGCACCGCCGTTGGTCTGTCGCCGGACGGCAAGCCGACCGTTCGCTTGCTGCTCGCTCAAGCCAACGTGAAGGGATTGCCCCTTGCTCTGGATGGCGTACCGGTCACGACTGAGGTGACGGGCATGTTCCTCGCGCGGTCCGATCCCACGACGCGCCAGCGGCCCGCCCCGCTTGGGTTCTCGCTGGGTCATCCCGCGATCACCGCGGGTTCGATCGGCGGCCGAGTGGTGGACGCCAGCGGCGCGATCTATGTGCTCAGCAACAATCACGTGCTGGCGAATAGCAACGACGCTGGCGTAGGCGATCCGGAGCTGCAGCCCGGCCCGTTCGACGGCGGCACCGCCCCGGCTGATCAGATCGGCACGCTCGCCGCAT
>QHTY01000050.1:9153-12195 GCA_003220985.1 Gemmatimonadota bacterium | reverse complement strand
CGATGCCGCCATCGCGGTCTCGAGTGCCGATATGCTCTCGAACGCCACGCCCGCCGACGAGGGGTACGGCTTGCCCAATTCGGCGATCTACGGCGATGCGAACGGCGACGGCGTCTTCGACAACGAGAGCGCACTCCTTGGCCTCGCCGTGCAGAAGTACGGACGGACGACCAAAGCCACCCATGGACAGATCACCGGCATCAACGCCACCGTGACGGTCTGTTACGAGGTCCTGTTCATCTTCTGCGTCAAGCAGGCGACCTTTGTAGATCAGCTGATCATCGAGCCTGGCACATTCTCGGGCGGCGGGGACTCCGGCTCGCTCATCGTCTCGGACGACGGCACCAACCGCCCGGTGGGTTTGTTGTTCGCCGGCAGCAGTACACAGACGATCGCCAACCGCATCGACCTGGTGCTCAACAACTTCGGCGTGCGGATCGACGGCAGCGCACCCCCTCCGCCGCCGCCACCACCCGTCCCAGTGACGGATCTGGCGATCACGAGCGTCGGCGCCCCGACGTCCGCCACGCAGGGCAACACCGTAAACGTCTCGGTCGCGGTGCAGAATGTGGGGAATCAGGACATTCCAGCGGGGGTTCCTGTGACCCTGACCGACGCAACCGACGGCGCGGCGATCGAAACGCAGACGCTGCAGGAGCTGCGCGCGGGCGCCGCAGTGACGCTGGTGTTCCCGTGGAACACCACAACGAGCTCCTTAGGCACGCATACGCTCGCGGCCCAGCACGCGCTCGGTGACGACAATCCCACGAACAACCAGGCGTCGACCAGTGTCCTTCTCTCCGCCGCGTCGCTTATCATTCACGTCGGGGATCTCGACGCCACAACCTCGCGCAGCGGGGGCAACTGGTCGGCGACGGTCGCGATCACCGTGCACGACGCCGATCACAATCCGCTCAACGGGGCGACCGTGGTCGGTCACTGGAGCCAGATCGGCACGAACTCCGACACCTGCACGACCGGTGAGCTGGGCGGCAACGGGACATGCATCGTCCTGTTCCCGAGCTTGAAGAGAAGCGTCGCGTCTGTGAACATGACGGTGGTGAGCGTGACATACGCGGGGAGAACGTACGACCGGACCTTCAACCACGATCCCGACGGGGACAGCAACGGGACGACGATCAAAGTACTCCGGCCCAATTAGTCTGCTTCTCGCGATCGCGCTCGGCACGAGCTGCGGGCATCAGAGAGCTCGAGAGGGGGAAGGGCCGGCTGTGGCGGGATCGTCGAGAACAATCGAACAGGTTTTGGCGGCTCACACCGATTCGCTGATGGCCGTGCCGGGAGTGCTCGGCACGGCCATCGGCCGCTGTGAAGGTGCACCGTGTATCCGCGTCCTGGTTGCCAAAACGAGTGAGGCAACCCGGGCCCGGATCCCCAGCCGGTTGGAGGGATTCCCGGTCCGGATCGACGTCACGGGACCGATTCTCCCCCGCTAGCGGCGACGATGGCACGAAAGCGAGGAATGTCATGGCAACCGTGAGAATTCCCGCCGAGCAGCGGACGCTGACGACCCAGGGTGAGGTCACCCAATATCTCGCCACGCTTGGCATCGACTACGAGCGCTGGCCGCTCGCCCAGCGCGCCGCGGCGAACGCGCCCGCGGACGCGGTGCTCGCCGCCTATGCACCCGAGCTCGACATGCTGAAGGCGCGCGGCTGCTATGTGACGGCCGACGTCATCGACGTCACGCCGGCGACGCCGAATCTCGAGACCATGCTGGCGAAGTTCAGCACGGAGCATTGGCATGACGAGGACGAGGTGCGCTTCATCATCCGCGGCCGCGGCCTGTTCCACATTCATCCCCGCGAGGGTCCGGTCATCGCGATCGAAGTGGAGGCCGGTGACCTGATTCGCGTGCCGCGTGGGACCTGGCACTGGTTCGATCTGTGCGCCGATCGCGACATCCGCGCGATCCGCCTGTTCCAGGACAAGACGGGATGGACGCCGCATTACACGGGCAGCGGAGTGGATCAGGGGTTTCAACCCGTGTGCTGGGGACCGACGTACATCCCGATCGCACGCTGACAGACATTCGAGCCATCCTGCTGGACATCGAAGGCACCACCACCCCCATCGCGTTCGTCCAGCAGGTGCTGTTCCCGTATGCGCGCGCGCGCGTGCACGACTATCTGGCGCGGCACGCCGACGATCCCGAGGTCCACGCCGATATCGAGCTGCTGCGTGCCGAGCACGCTGCGGAATCCGCCCACGAACCGCGTCTCCCACCGTGGGATCCTGAGGCGTACGTCTACTGGCTGATGGACCGCGATCGCAAATCGACCGGTCTCAAATCACTCCAGGGCCGCATTTGGGATGCGGGGTATCGCGGCGGCGAGCTGAAAGGCAAGGCTGAAGTCTATCCGGACGTGCGACCAGCATTCGAGCGGTGGCGGAAGGCCGGGAAACAGATCGCCATCTTCTCATCAGGCAGCGTCCAGGCGCAGCGCAATCTCTTCGCGAACACCACGGCGGGCGATCTGTCGGCATTTCTGTCCGGATATTTCGACACGACGACTGGACCCAAGCGCGAGGCGACCAGCTATCGAACGATCGCGACCGCGCTGGGGCATTCACCGCAGGGCGTGCTCTTTGTCTCCGATCTCGTGGCGGAGCTCGATGCGGCGCATGCCGCCGGCATGCGGACCACGCTGTGCGTTCGCGGGCCGGATGACCCGAACGATTTGCCCACAAGCCATCCTCGCATTCGCTCCTTTACCGAGCTAGCGTAGGCCCCCATGACTCTCGCCGCGATCATCGGTATCGTCATCGTCGGTTGGGCGGTCTTCACGTTCAACCGTCTCATTCGACTGCGCCAGCTGGGCGATAACGCGTGGTCGGACATCGACGTGCAGCTCAAGCGCCGCCACGATCTGATCCCGAACGTGGTCGCGGTCGTGCAGGGGCACGCCGGCTACGAGCGCTCCACACTCGAGGCATTGGTCGCCGCTCGCGGGCGAGCGGTGCAAGCCACCCAGGCGGGACCGGCGACGCGGGCCCGGGAAGAAGACCCCCTCGGCAGCG
>QHTY01000050.1:8394-9026 GCA_003220985.1 Gemmatimonadota bacterium | reverse complement strand
CGTGCGCGATTTCAATACCGCGATCGCCCAGTTTCCGGCGGGAATCATTGCCGCGATGCTGCGCCTGCGCCCGCGGGAATTCTTCGGCCTCACGGATCCGTCGGAGCGCGCCGTCCCGAAAGTGCCGCTCGCGCTCCTGCTGCTCGCGCTCCCCGCGACGTCGCTCAGCGCGCAGCGGTCGTATTCCATCGAGAAGTTCGACGCCCGTATTCGCGTCAACCGTGACGCGAGCATCGATGTGACCGAGTCCATCACCGCTCGATTTGTCGGGTCCTGGAACGGACTGTATCGCACGATTCCGGTCAAATACCGGACGCCGCAAGGCCTGAACTGGACACTCGGCGTCTCGCTGCAAAGCGCGCAGGACGATGCCGGGAGAAGTCTGCGCACGGAGACGAGTCGCCAGGGGGCGTACATCAAGTACAAGGTCTGGATTCCGGGTGCCGCGAACGCCGATCGGACGCTCCTGCTGCGCTACCATGCGACGAACGGGTTGCGGTTCTTCGACGAGCACGACGAGCTCTACTGGAAT
The DNA here is from genome assembly GCA_003220985.1 of Gemmatimonadota bacterium. Taxonomy (GTDB): domain Bacteria; phylum Gemmatimonadota; class Gemmatimonadetes; order Gemmatimonadales; family GWC2-71-9; genus 20CM-2-65-7. The sequence goes on along the minus strand of QHTY01000050.1, from coordinate 8,494 downwards.
ATCACGGGCGACGAGTGGGAGGTGCCGATTCGTGCCGCCACGGCGGAGGTCGAGCTTCCACCGGGAACACCCGGCGTGCGGGCAATCGCGTTCAACGGCG
>QHTY01000050.1:0-8388 GCA_003220985.1 Gemmatimonadota bacterium | reverse complement strand
GTCACGATCGACGGCAACATCGTCCGCATCGCGATGCCGCATTCTCTGGGATACCACGAAGGGCTGACCGCCGTGGTCGGGTGGGACAAGGGCGTGGTCACGGCGCCGACCGTCGCCGCGCGAACCGCGCAAGCAGTGCGCAGCAACTGGCCGCTGCTGATCCCCATTCCGGTGCTCCTGTTCGCGTTCGCCCGCTGGCGCCGCTCGGGCGCAGACCCCAGGCAGCGCCCCATCGCCGTGCAGTATGAGCCGCCGGCGGACATGACGCCGGCCGAGGCCGGGACGTTGATGGATAACAGTGCGGACATGCGGGACATCACGGCCACATTGGTGGATCTGGCGGTGCGCGGATACCTGCGCATCGAGGAACACCAGAACCCCAAGCTCTTTGGGTTGTTTGGAGGCGGGACCAGCTATTCGCTGCATCGCCTCAAGACCATCGACGGTCTCACACCTCACGAGGTGGCTGTTTTCGACGGCATCTTCTCGGAACACGGTGATCACGTGGAGTTGGACGAGTTGAAGGATGAGTTCTATAAGGAGCTCGATCCGATTCGGAACGCGATTTTCGACCGCCTGAAGGGGAGCGGGTTCTACAAGAATCGGCCCGACAAGGTGAAACAGCATTGGACCGGGATTGCGTTCGGCGTCGCAGTGCTCGTCGGCGTGGGCGGCACCGTATTGTCCAAAGCGTTCCTGCTGACCCCGGTGCCGTTCGTCATCGCAGCGGTTCTTTCATTCCTCATCGTGATTCTGTTCGCGCAAATCATGCCGGCGCGCACGGAAATGGGGGCGCGCGCGCTCGAGCACGTATTGGGATTCGAGGAGTTTCTCCGCCGCGTGGAGGCCGAGCATTTGAAGCGCATCATCATCGGTCATCCGGAGCTGTTCGATAAATTTCTGCCGTTCGCGATGGCGTTTGGTGTGGAGAAACAGTTCGCTCGCGCGTTCGATGGGATCTACACGCAGCCGCCCCAATGGTACGTCGGTCCCAGCGTGGCGAACTTCAACGTCAGCCATTTCTCGACCAGCATGTCGCATCTCTCGACGGTGGCGGGCACCACGTTGTCGTCGTCGCCGCGCAGCTCGGGAGGATCGGGATTTGGCGGCGGCGGCGGTTCTGGCGGCGGAGGCGGCGGGGGTGGCGGTGGCGCATTCTAACCCAGGAGATCGATGATGCAGCGAGCGTGGTCAACCGTGATCGCCGTCGTTTTGTTGCACGCTTGTCAGTCCACCGGAAACGCGCCGCCGAGCGGCTCGCGGACGTTTCCACGGAATGCGCAAGTCTGGGCCACTGAACCCGAGATCACCGCCGCCGACCTGCGCCAGCGCCTCTACCTCATCGCTGACGATTCGATGATGGGCCGCGAAACGGGAAGCCTGGGCGCCTTCAAGGCCTCCGCGTACGTGGCGGCCGAGTTTCGGCGCCTCGGGCTCGAGCCGGCGGGCGACAGCAGCACCTACTTCCAGACGGTGCCCTTCTGGGACGTCAAGGTGGATCCTCGTTCGCGACTCGTCACGAGCGGCGGCACCACCCTCCAGCTCGGGACCGACTTCCTTCCCGCCAGCTTCGCCCTGCCACCGCGCGTGCTCGAGCAGGCGGCGGTCGTCTATGCCGGGTCGGTCGGTGACACCGCGCATCTCATCGCGCCAAGCGGGGCCGCCGGAAAGTTCGTCGTACTCGATGTCCCGCAGGGGTTCGATCGCCGGGCGATCGGACCGCTCGTTGGCCGGTATCGCGAGGCCAGCACGATCGGCATCGTCGCCCTCGACCAGCTCGGCAGCGAACAGATCGCGCGCATTCGCGAGGGCCGCCCAGTCTCCGATACGACGCGCAATCCTCGTGCGATCGCGTTGGTGTGGCTCAGCCGGCGAGCGGCGGCGGGCCTGCTCGGCAACGAACCCGCTCGAGTCGCGCCGGGCACCGCGACCGGCACCACGGTGAGCGGCCGTTACGACTTCACCCGCACGGCGGTCGCGTTCCCGGCGCGCAACGTGGTCGCGATTCTGCGCGGCAGCGATCCCGCGCTGCGCAACGAATACATCTCGCTGACGGCGCATCATGACCACGTCGGCTTCGATCACCATCCCGTGGATCACGATTCGCTCCGCGCCTTCAATCGTGTCGTGCGGCCGATGGGCGCCGATTCTCCCAACCGGCCGGCCACCAACGAGGAGCAAGTCAGGATTCGCGCGATCCTCGACAGCTTGCGCGCGATCCGTCCTCCACGCCGCGATTCGATCCGCAATGGCGCCGATGACGACGGCTCCGGCACGGTGGCGATTCTTGAGATCGCCGAGGCCTTCGCCGGCGCTCAGGGCGCCGAGCGACCGCGGCGTTCGATCCTGTTCGTGAGTCACACAGGCGAGGAAGCAGGACTCCTCGGCTCGCGCTGGTATACCGATCACGCGACGGTGCCGCTCGACTCGGTCGTCGGCGAAATCGATGAGGATATGGTCGGGCGTGGCGCAGCGTCGGACTTCCCGCGTGGCGGCACGGGCCCCGGCAGCCCGACGTATCTCGAGGTGATCGGCGCGAAGCGGATTTCACGCGAGTTTGGTGAAATGCTCGAGGCGGCGAATGCCAAGCAGCCGCTGCCGTTCGTTTTCGACTACACCTACGACGCGCCGGGCCATCCGCTCCAGTACTACTGCCGCGCCGATCACTACAGTTACGCGCGCTATGGGATCCCGTCAGTTGCCTTCTCGCGCGGCGAGCACCTCGACTACCACCAGGTCACGGACGAGGCGCAGTACATCAGCTACCAGGACCTCTCCCGGGTCACGAAAATGGTGCACGACGGCGCGCTGGCGGTGGCGAACGCCCCGGAGCGTCCCAAGCGGGATGTGGCGAAGCCCGCCGATCCGCATGGCCCCTGCGTCCAATGAGCAGGAGCCTTACAGGTACTTGAGCCACCAATCGCTGCGCCGGGCTTTCAGCTCGGCGTACCAGCGGCTGGGGAAATACAGCAGCACGATCGCGATGGCCCAGACGAGGTAGAGGAGTCCCAAACTCCACGGGTAGCCCTCGGGCGCCGGTGGGTTCGCCATCGGATGATTCGTGAACAGCCACGGACTCACGGCCCCGAGGCGGATCGCCGACACCACAAGGGCGAGCGCGTGGATGAGCGGGATGTGCAGGACGTAATAGAAGAACGGCACGCGGCCGAAGGTGGTGATCCACTGCGCGACTCGCCCACGCGCGCGATCCAGCAGCGGAATCAGCGCGATCGTCGGGCCCAGCGTCATCAGCAAGAAGAGCAGCGACGCGGGGTACTTGGTCGTGTTGAGGAACGAGAGCAGGGCCGGCATCGGCGGTGTGGCACTCCACGGCCGCGGGTCGCCGTAGATGTTGAAGCCGCGCAAGAGGAGGAACAGCGCGGTCGCGCCGAGCCCGAGGCGTACACAGATCCGATTGCGGCGTGCCGGCTCCAACGACAGAACGGTGCCGAACCAGTAGCCCGCCGCCATCACGCCGATCCACGGAATGATCGAGTACAGCACGATCAACGGCGTGCCGTCGAGCGGCCCGTTGAAGAATCCGATGTACAGAACCTTCCACGACTCGCCCAATGGTAGTGCGCGCATCAGGGGTGCCATTACCGCGTTGTGCAACACGATGATCGCAACGCCGATGATTCCGACCGTCCGCGCGCGCGCGTGCACCATGGCCGCCATGATGATCATGCACCAGCCGATCACCCAGATGACGCCCGCCAGTAGGTAATTCGCGAAGTCGAAGTTGAACGTCCATGCGACGCGAAGTACCGTCAGCTCGAGCAGCACGAGCCAGATGCCTCGTACCAACAGGAAGCGGGACAGATCGGTGTGCTTGCGGCCGTAGAAGTACGCGCTCGTGCCCGCCAGGAAGATGAAGGCGGGCGCCACGAAGTGCGTCACCCAGCGCGTAAAGAATATCCCCGCCGTGGGGCCGCCGGCGGGGAGTCCCGAGTACACGCGGACATGGTCGATCGCCATCAAGATCATGACTGCGCCTCGAATCAGGTCGATCGAGGCGACGCGGGCGGTGGACGTGATGGGAGCAGCGGCGGCGGGTGTGGACAAAGGCGCGCTCATGCCGCGAACATGGAGCACATGGTAGATCCCGGCAAGTCAGAAAGCCGTCTGCGAATCGCGAGCCTCGGACTGACGTTGGTACTGGCGCTACCCACGTCGGCTCGACCGCAGGCGCTCCGTGTCGCGACGGCGAGCGCCAAGATCCATCTGAATGGCCGGTTGGACGAACCCGACTGGACGCGGGCCGACTCGTTGACTGACTTCCGGCAACGTGAGCCGCGCGTCGGCGAGCCCGCAACCGAACGCACCGTCGTCAAGGCCCTCCGCGATGCGACTGCCCTCTACATCGGGGTACGCGCGTACGACGGCGAATCGCGCCGCATTCGCGCAACGCAACTGCGCCGGGACGCCGATCTGTCGAGCGATGACAACGTGCAGCTGCTTATCGACAGCTTCCGCGACCGCCGCAGCGCATTCGTGTTCGGGACGAATCCCAACGGTGCCCGCTGGGACGCCCAGCTGACCGACCTCGATAACCTCAACGAGAATTGGAATGGCATCTGGGACGTTGCAGTCTCGCGCGATGCTGCCGGGTGGACGGCGGAATTCCGGATACCGTTCCAGACGCTGCGATTTCGCCACACGGCCGGCTTGCAGTTTGGCTTCAACGTACGCCGCTTCATCCGTCGCAAGAACGAGCAGGACCTGTGGCGGTCCTGGGGGCGCGCGGAAGGGCTCTATCAGCTGCTGAAGGCGGGCGATCTAATCGACATCGGGCCGTTACACCGCGCCCACGCCGTAGAGCTATACCCCTACGTGCTGAGCCGCGTCATCGAACCGACGCACGACAGCGGCGGCGCCCGGCTCGCCGATGGCTTCGTCGGCACCAAGGCGGGGCTCGACGCGAAGGTCGCCGTCTCACCGACGTTGACCGCTGACCTCACGGCCGGGACCGACTTCGCCCAGGTCGAGGCCGACGAACAGGTCATCAATCTGACCCGTTTTCCTTTCTTCTTTCCGGAGAAACGCCAGTTCTTCCTGGAATCAAGCGGGCTGTTCGACTTTGGCACGCCGGGTCGCACGCAGGTGTTCTATTCGCGACGGGTCGGACTGGACAGCGCCGGCAATCCCATCCCGATCGTCGCCGGGGGCCGTCTCTACGGCAGACAGGGCCCGTGGCGCATCGGCGTGCTCGATGCGCAAACGGGCGCAAACCGTGAAACCGATGCCGTGGTGCGGGTGCAGCATGATCTGCTAGCGAGATCATATGTCGGGATTATTGGCGCGCTGCAGAGCATGACCGGCGCTGCTCCGCGGGGCACCGGTGGATTCGACGTGGATCTTCCACTCATCGTGCACGGTCAGAATCTCGAGCCGAAATTCTGGATCGCTGGCAGCCGGACTCCCGGCGTCAGCGACGTTCCGCTCGCCTGGCGGTTGTCCGCCGACAATCCCAACGATCTGTTCGACAATTTCGTCTCGCTCTATCGCATCGACTCCGGGTTCGACCCCGCCCTCGGCTTCGTGCGTCGGACCGGCATCTGGGAGACGACAGGTCACGTCGACTTCATGCCACGCCCGCATGTGCTCGGTATCCGGCAGCTCGATTTCACCGTCCCCATTCCGAGCTGGGACATCATAGCCAGTGAGAGGGGATCATTGGGGCGCACCGGCGACTGGCAGACCGCATGGTTCGAGTGGCGCGTGTTCGGCGGCGACCGCGACAACGGCGATCATTTCGAACTCAATTATCAGCGCTGGCTCGATGCGCCGACCGATACGTTCGACATTTTCCGCGGCGTCCGGGTGGCTCCGGGACGCTATTGGTGGCCGCGCTACGAGGTCCAGTACGAGATGTCTGCTGCGCATCCGCTCAGCGTCGCAGCGTTCGTGAACTGGGGGCCCTTCTACGGCGGGCGTAGCGCCGACGTAGAGCTTCAGGGGACGTGGCGCGGCGGCGGACATGCGATCGTCGGCGCCAATGTCACCCGCACGGCGGCACGCCTGCCAGGCGGAGGCTTCACTGCGCTTCAGATGTCCACGCGCCTCGAGTACGACTTCAATCCCCGGTCGAGCCTGCTCGGGTTCGTCCAGTACACGAACGAGGACCAGCGCGTCGACTTCAACATTCGGTTCCACTGGATCCCGGTGCTCGGGGACGACGTGTTTGCCGTGTGGAACTCGGGGTACAGCACCAATCCAGTCACGCCGTATCGATTTCCGTCCACGTCCTCTTTCACGCGGCAGCTGAACGGTGCGTTCGTCGTGAAAGTGGTCCACCGGCTCGCTCCGTGATCCCCGGTGCGCTGCGGGCACTCCCACGCGACGGACTGTTGCTGCTGCTCCTACGGTTCACGCGACTGTTCGCTTACGGCGCGCTGTCGGTCGTGTTGGTCCTGTACTTGACTACGCTCGGGCTTCGAACTCAGCAGATTGGGTTACTGCTCACGCTGACGCTGGTGGGTGATACCGCCATTTCGCTCTGGCTCACCACCCGCGCCGATCGGATCGGCCGGCGGCGTATGCTCATTGTCGGCGCCCTCCTCATGGCCGCCGCAGGACTCGTCTTGGCGCTGACGCGCAATTTCCTGGTGCTCCTGATCGCGGGCACCATCGGCGTGATCAGTCCCAGCGGCAATGAGGTGGGACCATTTCTCCCCATCGAGCAAGCCGCTCTCGCCCATGTCGTGCCGGACCATGTCGTGCCGGATGAAGAACGGACGGCTGTGTTCGGCTGGTACACCATGACCGGCGCGTTCGCGACCGCGCTCGGCTCCCTGGGCGCCGGGATGCTATCCCAAACACTGCACTATCGAGGCGTCGTGATCTTGTATGCGGCGCTGGGGTTGGTACTCGTGCTCGGCTTTTCGCGCCTGTCCGTCGCGACGGAGCTCACAGTGCCTCACCCGCGCGCCCGCTTTGGGGGACGCTCCCGGAGCGTTGTGCAGCGGCTCGCGGCACTCTTCGCGCTCGATTCGTTCGCCGGCGGATTCGTGGTACAGAGCTTCGCGGCCTACTGGTTCTATCTGCGATTCGGCGTGAATGTGCGAACCTGCTCGCGGGGATTTCCGCCCTCGTCGCTTCGCGGCTCGCCGCACGCTTTGGTCTGGTTCGCACGATGGTGTTCACCCACCTGCCCTCAAACGTCCTGCTCATTCTCGTACCGCTCATGCCGACCCTGCCGCTCGCGGTAAACGTGCTTTTCGCGCGCTTCAGTATCAGTCAGATGGATGTGCCGACCCGGCAGTCCTACCTCATGGAGGTGGTGAGTCCGGAAGAGCGATCGGCAGCGGGCGGGATCACCGGGGTTGCGCGCACGATCGGAGCCAGTCTTGCACCCGTGTTCGCTGGGCTGCTATTCGCACAGCCGGCGTGGATCAACGCACCATTCTTCATCGCCGGAGCGCTGAAGATCGTCTACGATCTCGCGCTGTATCGAAGCTTCGTGCGGAACCCTTAGTTCCGTCTGATGTCCACGTTGTCCAACGCCGCCCGCAGCCCGCGAGCGAGCTTGAGCGCGTCGCCTTCGCCCCAAAAGTGCATGAACAGGAGTCGCGGGGCCTCGTTCAGCATGTGGCTGTGCAGCGCAGTCACCGCGATTCCGTTGGCGCGCAGGGCGCGCAAGACCGGATTCACCTCGCTTGCGATCAGGACGAAATCTCCTGTCGTAGCCGCACTCGTCGCGCCCGTCGGCTGGATGTTGATCGCCGTGGCGACGCCCATGGCGGGTGGTATTTCCAGACTGTCCACGGTCACCGGCGCCCCGCGCGGAACACTGATCTGATAGACGCCGCCGTTGACACGGCCGTGAGCCCCGATGATCTGGGCGATCTGTGCCGTGTCCAGACTGAAGGCGGGTGGGGAGACCGGCGCTGGCGCGACAGAAGGGGTTCCGGTCCGCGCGAGTGCGTCGCGCACTGTCGTCGCCAGGGCCACGGCTCGTCCGCGGCCGAGGACGTGGAGGTACATCACGTGCGGCGTTTCGCCGACCAGGTGATTGTGCAGTGCCGTCTGCTCGATACCGCCGCCTTGGAGCGCATCGATGACGGGCCCCGCCTCGGATTCCAACAGCACCAAATCGCCCATTAACATCGTGAGGCTGTCCTTCGTCTGTTTGAAGGCCACCCAGGATCCCAACGCGAGGGCTGGCCGGACAGTGACCGCGCCAACTGTGACGTGAAGATCATTGCGCGGAAAGCCAACGCGGTAAGTTTCCCCTTGCAGACTGCCCGTCCTGCCTAGAGCGCTGTCCACCGCCCTCCAAGGCTGCTGCAGACTGAGAGTGAGGATGCAGAGCGTCACCACGATCATGGCGTGTCCTTTCCCGGATTTGTGAAGTCCGAACAAACATTGGATGTTGTACGTTCATTT
>QHTY01000049.1 GCA_003220985.1 Gemmatimonadota bacterium | reverse complement strand
GGCGAACCGTGCGGCCCAGCACGACGGGGCGATGGGAAGAGGGCGAGAGCATGGTACAAAAGTAAGCGATCGCCTTCTTGACACTGCGCCGACCCCCGCGTAACTCCAGACTGCAACTCCCCAGACGCACCTCCAGTCGCTCTGACGCAGGAGTATCCCATGAAACAGCATCTCGCTTGCAGCACGCTCGCGGTCGCGCTGGTTCTGACGGCGTGTGACGCGACGACTACGGCGCCGCCGCTCCGGCCCTCGTTCGACGTGGGCGGCGGGCAGGGCCTGAACCTTCATCCCGGCGCCTTCGGAGAGAGTTCCCTCGGCGCGTGGAGGTCGCACGAGGGCCTGCCGGATGCCAAGGGAAACGCCGATTTCGCGCTCTACCTGCAAAAGTTGACAGCAACATCGACCAATGCCGCCGGGTTCGCCGGTATCACGGGCGTAGAAGGCCTACTGATGTCGGAGCTCGACCTCTCGTGGTTGCGCCGCAGCACCGACGGCTGGTGCGGTGCGGGCGCGCCGCGCTGGAACGTGGGCGTCGATGGAACGAGCGGAAATCATTACACGATCTTTCTCGGTTGCGCCCACGCTGACCAGTCCGGTACGGCCCCAGACGGCTGGACAAGCGATGCCTTCTCACCATCGGTGATCGCGGGGCAGCTCACCAGCCTCCTGGGGTTCAGCGCAGTGGACTCGGCCGACATCGTGGCCGGAACCGTCACCAGCCTGGCGATAGTTTTCGACGAGGGAACGGACGTGGGCCCGGGGTTCGTGTTCCTGGACAACATCACCGTGAACGCGAAGACCTGGACGTCCCCACACGACAACGGCACGTGAGCCGAGTCCCCTAGCGAGACCTGCGGAGGCGGCCCTCACCGTGCGGGCCGCCTTGTTTCATTTCTCGAGAATGAGCGTCACCGGTCCGTCGTTCACCAGCTCGACGTCCATCATCGCGCCGAACTCCCCGGTCTCGACCGGGATCTTGCCGGCGGATTTCTCCTTGAGCAGCGCGACGAATTTCTCATACAGAGGAACGGCGAGATTCGGCGGAGCGGCATCGATGAAGCTGGGGCGGCGCCCCTTGCTGGCATCGCCGTAGAGCGTGAACTGCGAGACGACCAGGACGCCGCCGCCGACGTCGGCGAGATCGTGGTTCATCTTGCCCTCCGCGTCACCGAATACCCGCAGGCCGAGGATCTTCTCGGCCATCCAGGACAGCTGGGCATCCGTATCAGTCGGAGCAAAACCGGCGAGCACGAGAAAGCCTTGGCTGATCCGACCAACCGTCCGGTCACCAACCCGAACTGCGGCCCGACTAACGCGCTGCAAAACGACTCTCATGGATACACGTTACACGTCGGCACGTCGGCACGAAACGCCCGCGTGGCGACGTGCAGTCGTGCCGACGTCTGACTGCTATTCGACGGTTACGGACTTCGCGAGATTACGCGGCTGATCGACGTTGCAACCGCGACGAACCGCGACGTAATACGCCAGCAGCTGCAGCGGCACGACACTCAAGACCGGCGTGAGCAGGTCGAGCGTCTCCGGGATCTCGATGCGGTAGTCCGCCAGCTTGTCTAGCGCCGTGTCACCCTCGGTCACAATCGCGATCACCCGCCCACCGCGCGCCTTCACTTCCTCAATGTTGCTGAGAACCTTCTGATGCACGCCGTCTTTCGGCGCGATGAATACGACCGGCATCAGATCATCGATGAGCGCGATCGGGCCGTGCTTCATCTCGGCCGCCGGATAGCCTTCGGCGTGGATGTAGGAGATTTCCTTGAGCTTCAGCGCGCCTTCGAGCGCGACCGGGAAATTGTAGCCGCGGCCCAAATACAGCACGTTCTGCGCGCGAATCAGACGATCGGCCAGCTGCTCGATTTCCGGCGCTTTCGCCAGCACGCGCGTGACGAGCTCGGGGAGCTTCGCGAGCGCCCGCACGACCTCCCGCCCCTGCAGGATCGAGAGCGCGCGCAGCCGGCCCATTCTCAGCGTGAGCAGCGCCAGCGCCACGATCTGACTCGTGAACGCCTTGGTGCTCGCCACGCCGATCTCCGGGCCGGCGTGCAGATAGATGCCGCCGTCCACTTCGCGGGCGATCGTGCTGCCCACCACGTTGACCAGCCCCAGCGTGCGGGCACCGCGCCGCTTGGCCTCGCGTAACGCGGCCAGCGTATCGGCCGTCTCGCCGGACTGCGAGATGCCGATCACGAGCGTGCGCTCGTCGACGATCGGATTGCGGTAGCGGAACTCCGAGGCGTACTCGACCTCCGTGGGGATGCGGGCCAACTCCTCCATCATGTATTCCCCGATCAATCCCGAATGCCAGGACGTCCCGCACGCCGTGATGACGATGCGCTGCACCTTCAGCAGCTCTTCATTACTGATGTTCAGGCCGCCGAAGCGGGCCGTCCCGTCCTCCTCGAGCAGCCGGCCACGGAGCGTGTTTTGCACGCTCTCCGACTGCTCCATGATCTCCTTGAGCATGAAATGGGCGTGGCCGCCGCGTTCGATCGTCGCGAGATCCCAGTCCACCTGCGTGACCACCTTCTCCTTCTCGACCGTGGCGAGGTCCATGATCCGGTAATCCGTCGGCTTGACCTCCGCGATCTCGCCGTCGTCCATGTACACCACCGACCGGGTATGCGCGAGCACGGCTGAGGCGTCGGACGCGACGAAGTTCTCGCTGTTGCCGATCGCGACGAGCAACGGCGAGCCGTGCCGGGCCGCGACGATCGTATCGGGCTCGCGGCTCGAGATCACGGCGATGCCGTAGGTGCCTTCCACCTGCCGCAACGCTTCGGCGGTGGCATCCACCAGCGACGCACCCTTGGTGTGGGTCTCTTCGATGAGATGCGAAAGGACTTCGGTGTCCGTCTGCGAACGGAACACGTGCCCGCGCTTCCCGAGCGCCTGGCGCAGCGCGCCGGCGTTCTCGATGATGCCGTTGTGCACCAGCGCGATCGTGCCGCCGCAGTCCGCGTGCGGATGCGCGTTGACGGTGTTGGGTACGCCGTGCGTCGCCCAACGCGTGTGCGCGATCGCGGTTGTGCCTTCCGGAAGGTGGCTGCCGAGCTCGCGCTCCAAGACGGCGATCTTGCCGGGCGCGCGAAAGATCTGCAGCCCCCCGTTGACGACGGCGAGGCCGGCCGAGTCATAGCCGCGATACTCGAGCCGGTGGAGACCCTCGAGGACGACGGGCGCCGCTGTTCGCTTGCCGGTGTAGCCTACGATGCCGCACATAACCGCCGCCCTTCCTCGATCAGCCGTTCCGCGTCCGCGCCCGACGGCGCTTCCGCAATCAGGCGAATGATTGGCTCGGTGCCTGACGGCCGCACATGCAGCCAGCGATCGGGCCACGCGAGGCGCAGTCCGTCCTGCGTGTCGGCGTTCGCCTCGGGAAACTCCGCCCGCAGTGAAGCATACACCCCGTCCATGCGTTCGACGTTCCGTGTTCCGCGTTCCACCTTGGCCTTGACGATCGCGTACCGTGGCGCGCGCGCGACCAGTGCACTGACGGTGGCGCGTTCGCGCGCGAGCAGCGAGAGCACCAGCGCGAGAGCCACCGGCGCGTCGCGACCGACATGCAGCGCCGGATACATCACGCCGCCGTTGCCCTCCCCGCCGATGATTGCTTTCAGCTCGATCATCTTGCGCGCGACGTGCGCTTCACCGACCGGTGCGCGCACCACCGTCGCGCCGAACTCCTTTGCTGCATCTTCGACAACGAGACTCGTCGAGAGATTGCAGACCACGACACGTTTCCCGTGTCCCGTCGCACGTTTCCCGAGCACAGCGCGAATCGCAAACGCGAGCGTGTAATCCTCGCCGATCGGCCGTCCCTGCTCGTCGACAATCGCGAGCCGGTCGACATCTGGATCCACCGCGATGCCGATGTCCGCCTGCTTGCGGTGTACGAGCGCGCCGAGCGCCTTCAGATTCTCGGGGACCGGCTCGGGCGGCCGTGGAAACAACCCGTCGGTCTCGACGTTGATCGCCGTCACGCGGCAGCCCAACCGTTCGAGGAGCTCGGGCATCACCGCCCCGCCGGCACCGCGCACGGTATCGAGTGCGACACGAAACCGCCGGCGGCGGATCCCCTTGACGTCGACCGCCCGCAACGCCAGCACGGCGGCGAGGTGGCGGGCGATCGCCTCCGCATCCGCCTCCACACCGCCGATCGCATGATAGTTGGCACGCGGCAGGGAAGCTGCCGCGGCCAGTTCCCGTACTCGGGCGCCCGCGACGGTATCAAGAAAGATGCCATCGGGGCCGACGAACTTCAGCGCGTTCCACTCGATCGGGTTATGGCTGGCGGTGAGAATGATGCCGCCGGCGGCGCGATGGTGCTCAACCGCCAGTTGTACCGTGGGTGTTGCAACTAAGCCAACATCGATGACATCACACCCCACCGATAGGAGACCGGCGGCAGCAGCGGCGGCGAACATGGGGCCGGACGTGCGGGCATCGCGACCGAGCACAATTCGGGTTTTCCGCTTCCCCCGTCCCCCGTTCCCCTTCCCCCAGACGCCGAAGGCGGCTGCCCACCGGGCAACCAGCTCGGGAGTCAGGTCTGTACCGACGAGACCTCGAACACCCGACACACTGATCATCAGCGTGTCGGACATGGATCAGGCCCGCCGAGCTTCCATGGCCCGCAGCGGGAGGCGCAGCGGCTGCAGCTGCGGCGTCGGAATGGGTAGCGAGGTGCCCTCGGCGAAGGCTTTCAAGAATGCCGCGACGATGACGGGATCGAACTGCACGCCCTTCCATTGCTCGAGCTCCCGCATCGCGTGCTGCACGGAGAGCGATGGGCGATAGGGCCGAACGCTCGTCATCGCATCAAACGCGTCCGCCACGCTCACCAGGCGCGCTTCGAACGGGATCTGATCGCCCTTCAACCCGTCGGGGGAGCCGGTCCCATCGAGCCGCTCGTGATGCGACCGGACGATGGACAGCGCGCCGGGTGCATCCTTCATCAGCGGCCCCAGGATGCGGGCGCCGATCACCGTGTGCTCCATGATGTGACGATACTCGGCATCCGACAGTTTCCCCGCCTTGTGCAGCACGCTCTCGCTCACGCCGATCTTTCCCACGTCGTGCAGCTCGGCGCCGAGGGCGATCGTGTCGACCAAGTCGTCATCGAGCTTGAGAGCGCGCGCAATGCCTACGGAATAATTCGCCACGCGCATCGAGTGACCACGCGTGTACGCATCCTTCGCCTCCAGGGCGTAGACGAGCGCGTGCACGCCTTCGAGAAACAGCTCTTCGATGCGCCGGGCTTGGGCTTCAACACGCTGCTCGAGATTCTGCTGGTAGGTCCGGTTTTCGATGATGAGCCGCCGCTTGTCGAGCGCCTGCGACACCCGCGCCCGCACCTCATCCAGGTGAAACGGCTTCGCGACATAGTCGAGCGCGCCCATCTGCAGGCACGCGACGGCACTCTCGACTTCGGCGACGGCGGTGACGACGATGACCGCCGTCTCGGGCCAGCGCGTGGTGATTTCCCGCAGCAGCGAGACGCCGTCCATTTCCGGCATGCGGAGGTCGGAAATGACGAGCGGCACCGGTCCCTTCTCCAGCTCGACCAGCGCCTCGACACCCGATCCCGCTTCCGCGCAGCTGAAGCCTTCACCTTCGAGCAGGCGGATGAGCACGCGACGCAGGCGCGGTTCGTCATCGACGACCAAGCACCGCACTCCGGAGAACGGTGGCATGGCCGCCAAACTAAAGGTCGCTTGCCCCACAGGGAAGCCGCCCTTACGTTCCGGCCATGACACGCGTCGCCGATCAGGACCTCTCGCGCCGCTTTGCGACACGTGCCGTGCACGCCGGATACGTCGGCGATCCCCTCAGCGGGGCGGTGATGGGCCCCATCTATCAGACCTCGACCTACATCCAGGAGGCGCTCGGGCGCAACAAGGGGTATGAGTACGCCCGCACGCGCAACCCGACGCGCGAGGCGCTCGAGCGCAATGTCGCGGCACTCGAAGGCGGGCTGCATGGCTTTGCGTTCGGGTCCGGGCTCGCCGCTCTCGATGCGGTGATGAAGCTGCTCTCCGCGGGTGATCACGTCGTGAGCGGTGAGAATGTGTACGGCGGCTCGCACCGGCAGATGACCCACATCTGGGCGCGCATGGGTATCACGTTCACGTTCGTGGACGGCGGTGATACACGTGCGGTCGCCGCGGCGCTGACGCCCAAGACCAAGCTCGTCTACACCGAGACGCCCACCAACCCGATGATGCGACTGTGCGATCTCGCGGCAACCGGGGAGATCGCCCGCAAGGCCAAAGCGCTGTTCGTCGTGGACAATACCTTCGCGACTCCCTTCTTCCAGCAGCCCTTGGAATTCGGCGCCGACGTCATCCTGCACTCGACCACCAAGTACTTGAACGGCCACTCCGACATGGTCGGCGGCATGCTGGTGACGACCCGGGACGACATCGCCGAGCGGATTGGGTTTATCCAGAACTCGTCCGGCGCGGTTCCGGGCCCCTTCGACTGCTGGCTCGCACTGCGCGGCACCAAAACGCTGGCGCTGCGCATGCGCCAGCATGATGTGAACGGCCGCCGCGTCGCCGAATGGCAGCACGAGCTGGCGGCGCGCCAGATGAAGGGCTTCGGCGGCATGATCAGCATCGAGCTGGGCGACGAAGCGTTCGCCCGCCGTTTCGTCCAGCGCACCAAGATCTTCGCGCTGGCCGAATCGTTGGGCGGCGTGGAGAGCCTGATCGGCCATCCGGCGACGATGACGCATGCCAGCGTTCCCGCCGAGATGCGGCGCCGCATGGGACTCACCGACAGCCTCGTGCGGTTATCGGTCGGGATCGAGGATGTAGAGGACCTGATCGCGGATCTCGATCAGGCGCTGGGGGATGACTAACGGCCGGTTTCAGGTGTCTGGTGTCAGCGTGCCCCTGACACCAGAAACCAGACACCGTCGTATTTCTTGAACACCATTGCTGGAGACGACATAAATGACTGACGCCACACTGCCCGCGGCTCGCCCGCGCAAAATTCTCACCCAGATCGCTCCCGTGTCGTGGGAGCATCCGGCGGATCGTGCCGCGCTGCAGACGCTGCGCTCGGTCCCGGGGTTCGATGAAGTCGTCAAGAAGATCGTCGGATTCTTCGGCGAGCGCGGCATCCGCCTGCTGTTCCAGGCCAACGCTGTGCGCGTCGGACCGACGCAATTCCCGAGGCTCAATCAGCTCTATACGGACGTGCTGACGACGATGGACTGGCCCGACCGGCCCGAGCTGTTCGTGTCGCAGACGCCGTTCGTCAACGCCGGCGCTTTCGGTGTCGAGCGGCCGTTCATCGTCCTCAACTCCGGCGCGCTCAAGCTGCTCGATGACGACGAGATGCGGACCCTGCTCGGCCACGAGCTGGGGCACATCATGAGCGGCCACGCGCTCTACCACACGATCCTGATCATCATTCTCTTCGTCAGCGCGAACATGCTGCCCTTCCTGGCCGGCCTCTTCCTCGCGCCGATTCGGTTCGCCTTGCTCGAGTGGTTCCGGAAGAGCGAGCTCTCGTCCGACCGCGCCGGCCTGATCTCGACCCAGGATCCGGAAGCATCGATGCGCATGTTCCTGAAAATGGCGGGTGGCGGCGACATGAAGCAGATGGACCTGAACGCCTTCTTGGCGCAGGCCAAGGAGTATGAGGAGACGGGCGGCGCCGTCGACCGCATCTTCAAGATTCTGAACACGCTCGATCAGACGCATCCGTTCAACACACTCCGCGCGGCCGAGCTGCAGCGCTGGGTGGAAGCCGGCGCATATGACCGGATTCTGAACGGCGAGTACACGCGCCGTGGTCCGGAAGCCGAGAAGCGACCGATCGAGGACGATATCGATGAAGCGCGCGACCACTATATGAAGGAAGCGAAGGCAGTCGTGAACGACGTGGTGGACAGTGCCAAACGGGCCGCCCAAGCCTTCACGGACGCGTTCAAGAAGAAGTGAGAGTACTGGTCGTCGGAGGCGGCGGCCGCGAGCATGCCCTCTGCTGGGCACTGCACCGCGATGCCGCCGCCTCTTCGTCTGACCTCCAACTGTTCGCCGCACCAGGGAATCCCGGCACCGCCCCCATCGGCACGAACCTGCCGATTGCCGCGACCGCCGTTGACGAACTGGTCGCCGCTGTCCGCAGCCACGATATCGATGTCACGATCATTGGCCCGGAAGCTCCGCTCGCCGCCGGCCTCGCCGATCGTTTGCGCGATGACAGCCGGGCGGTCTTCGGGCCCTCGGCACCCGCGGCGCGGCTCGAGTCATCGAAGGCATACGCGAAGGAAGTCATGCGACGTGCTGGCGTCCCGACGGCGAAGAGTGCCACGTTCGTGGGTATGGGCCCGGCGCTGGAGTACATCGGTGGCCACGCCGAACCCCTCGTGGTAAAGGCATCAGGGTTAGCGGCGGGCAAAGGCGCGGTGGTCTGCCGGACGCGCGAGGAAGCCGTGAAGGTCGTCCGCGCAATGCTGGACGGTTCGCTGGGCGAGGCGGGCAAAGAGGTGCTTATCGAAGAGTTCCTCGCCGGTGAGGAGCTGTCCGTCCTGGCGCTGACCGACAGCGAACGCGTGTTGATCTTGCCGCCGGCTCAGGACCACAAACGACTCGGCGAAGGCGACACCGGCCCGAATACCGGCGGCATGGGCGCGTACTGTCCGGTGAGCATCACGACGGACGTGCTGCTCGCGCGTGTGCGCGCGGAAATCTTCGAGCCGGTGCTGCGTGAGGTTGCAGCGCAAGGCACGCCGTACGAAGGCGTCCTCTACGCCGGCCTCATGATCCTGCCCGACGGGACACCGTCGGTGCTCGAGTTCAATGCGCGGTTCGGCGATCCCGAGACGCAGGTGCTGTTGCCGGCGATATTGCCGGGTTTCACGCAGCACTTGATCGCGATCGCCCAGCGTCAGTGGCGTCTGCTGCCGACCCAACAGGTGCTGGCGGTCGAGCGGGCCGCCGTCACGACCGTGCTGGCGGCGCGGGGTTATCCCGAGAACCCCGAGAAAGGCGTCGCGATCAGACTCCCGGACCCGGCAGAACTCGGGGAGGATGTGATCGTCTTTCACGCCGGCACGTACCGCGACAACGAGGGCAGGCTGCGCACGTCCGGGGGACGCGTGCTCAGCGTGACGGGCCTCGGGGCGACCGTATCCGACGCGGCTCGCGCGAGTCGCGGCGCCGCCGAGCGGATTGCGTTCGAGGGCAAGACCTGGCGCCGCGATATCGCCTGGCGGGAGACTGAGCGTGCCGGAGCTGCCTGAAGTCGAGACGATCGTTCGCGAAATCGCCCCTCGGCTCGAGGGGTGTCGCATCGCCCAGGCGGAGCTCAGGAAAACGGACGTCCTGCGCCAGGTTTCCAAGCCCCGCCTGATCCAGACTCTCCAAGGCACCACGATCGAACACGTCTATCGCCGCGCCAAGCACGCCGTATTCCGGCTGGCGAGCGGGCATCGCATGGTCATCCAGCCGCGCATGACCGGATCGCTGCTCGTGTACGACCGAGCCCTAACGCGTGACGAGCTGAAGTACGCCGTCTTGATTTGCACGCTCGACGACGGACGCAAGTTCGTGTACCGGGATGTGCGGCGCCTCGGCACGATCTGGCTCCTCGATGAAGCGGGCTGGATAACCTATACCGGCCGGATCGGCCCTGAGCCGCTCGAGGACACGTTCACGCCCTTCGTGTTTGCCAATCGCCTGAAGGGGACGCGCACCGCTATCAAGAAGGCGATCATGGATCAGCGGCGCGTCGCGGGGGTGGGCAACATTTACGCGAATGAGGCGTTGTTCGATGCCAGGCTCAGGCCGTCAAGGCGCACACACAAGCTGTCACTCGAGGAATTCGCCCGGCTCCATGCCGCGATCGTGGACGTACTCCAGCGTGCGCTGGCGTCGTCGGGCACGACGCTGCGTGATTATCGCACGGGCACCGGCGAGCGGGGCCGGTTTCAGTTCGCGCTGCGGGTGTACGGCCGCGGCGGGGAGAAATGTGTCAACTGCAGCAGAAAGCTGGTGATGACGCATCAAATTGACTTACGGCAGACGGTCTTCTGCCGCCGATGTCAGCGGTAGGTTGGACGGTGAGAAGGTCAGAACGTAAACCGTTGCAACCGTCCAACCTTCTAGAATGCCCAGCCAGCCAGAATCAAGAACGAGCGGGTCTTGTAGCTCTCCGAGCTCGCGATCGTGCTGAGCTTCAGGTCGGTGAGGCCGGAGATATAGCGGCCCTCCACCGTGAACGCGCTCGACGCGCCGAGGCGCGCGCCCCCGCCGATCACCGCCGCGTAGCTGGTGGACGGCCGGTCGGTGTCGGGGCACGGCGACGAGCCGGCGCGGCAGCGCAGCTCGAAGGAGACCTGCGGGCCCGCGTAGGCGTAGGGTGCGATGCCGGGTGATGGAAACAACGCGCGCACGAACAGTGGCACGTCTGCGTAATCGAGCTTCCGCTGGTCCGCTCCGTTCGCGCCCGTGACGCCGCGCTGCGCGTACAGCGCTTCGATACCGAATCCCAGCATGTTGCGGCCCGTGCCCGCCGAAAGCCCGAGCGCGAATCCGGTCCGCTCCGTGAGGTTGCCGGGCAGCAGCCCGCGGTTCGAGACGTTGCCGTATGAGAAGCCGCCCTTCAGTCCCAGGCCGCTCTGTGCCGTTGTAGAACCGGCGCCTGCGAGTGCGGCCGCAACGAGGCAAGTGAGTGTACGTGTCATAGGTACCTCCGTGCCCGGAGCTACCCCCTGGTGTCCGAGATTGTGCCTGTGTGCGGCGGAGGCGTGCAGGTTGAAACGGCGCCGCCTCATGACTCATACACGCCAACCCCGTGCCCGCGACACGCGGCGCAGCTCGGCCCAGAGTGAGCGCCGCGTCGAGGCCAAGACGGGGTTGCCCGGACACGGCAGCCCAACCACGGGCGGGACGGCGTAGGCCGGCGCGAGCAATTGCGGGTTCTTGAAGTCCAGCTCGTCGGCCGGATTGTTGGCGGTGGCGTCGCGCACCGTCAACGGCTCGAGATTCCAGCGCCATTCGATGAGCCGCAGTATCGACGTATGATCGTAGACCACGTGAGACGTATGCGCCCGGCGCGCGAACGGCGAGATCAGGAGCGTCGGCGTACGGAATCCGAGGCGCCCGTCGGATCCCGCGGCGCGGTCGGCGTCGGGAAGCGGCGCGAGCGGCGGCGGCACGTGATCGAAGAACCCGCCCCACTCGTCGAAGTTGATGATCAGCACGGTGCGGGACCACGCCGGGCTGGTCGTCACGGTCCGATAGACCTGGTTCATGAACGCCTCGCCGGCGCGGACGTCGTTGAATGGGTGGTCGTCGAAACCCGTACCGGCGAACTCGCTGAGAAACGGCCCGTCCACGAAGGCCACGTGCGGCAGGGTGCCGGCGAGGCAGTCCGCGAAAAACGCCTCGAGCGGGCGGTCGATCCCCACGTACTTCTCGCCCCACAGCCCGAGAATCGGCACGTCGCCGAAGTAGTAGCGTCCGTCCAGCCCAGCGGCGGCGAGGCGGTCCCAGATCGTCGGCAGGGTCGACACCGTAAACGAGTTCTCGATCCGGTCGGTTTGGCCCGCGTGCTGGTAAACACGGTTGGGGAACGTGGGTCCCAGGATCGCCGCGAAGTAGCGGTCGAACGACGCCCACTGCGGCGCCGCGTTGCCGAGGAAGGCGAGATCGCGGCGGCGATAGTAGCCGATAGAGAACACGTCGCTGGCGCGCAACCAACCGTCGCAGGCGCCGTCATTGTACTCGACTCGCGCGCCGTCGTACGAGTGATCCGGATCCTGATGACCGCACCCTTGGAAGTCCGGGGCGAGGGGGAACGTCCGAAACGAGGCACCCGCTGCATCGCTGTACGACAGACCCGCTTGCCTACCGTCGGCTCGCGGGAGCCAGCCGAGCAGGTGGTCGAAGGACCGGTTCTCCATCATCATGAGCACGATGTGCTCGATACCGGACGCGGCGGGCTCACCGCCGAATCTGGCGGCTTGCGTGAGAGGCGCGAAGAGGGAGCGGTCGCCACAGCCGAGGGCGACGGCGCCAGCCGCGGCGGCT
>QHTY01000048.1:25787-29240 GCA_003220985.1 Gemmatimonadota bacterium | reverse complement strand
GGCAGCGAGTCCAAGCCTGGTACGAAGAGCGTTACGCCGAACGCCCAACCGAAGGGATGCCCGACGGCCAGGCTCGCTCCACTCACGCCGGGCAGCCGCTTGACGCGTTCCCGCATGTCCTCGTACAGGGCGTTGGCGGCAGCGCGTTTGTAACCCAGCCGCTGTAGGTCCACGGAAGCCACGATCAAGCGGTCCGCGTCGAATCCCAGTCGCAAGCCTTGCACATGACGCAGGCTGCTCACGAACAGTCCCGCGCCCGTCAGCAGCACCAGAGTGAGCGCGACCTGGCCCACGAGCAGGCCGGTGCGAACGGGCGACCGCTGGAAGGTCCCTTCGCGCTCCCCGGCCTTGAGCGCCGAGGACAGATCGGGCGCGCTGGCGTGATAGGCCGGAGCGAACCCCGCGAGCACTACGGTCACGAGGACTGCGACGGCCGTGAAAAGCAGGACACGCGTGTCGAGCCCTGCGGTCGTCGTGGAATCGAACAGCAGAGAGGCGGAGAGCACAGGCCCAACCCAGAGCGTGATGAGCAAGGCTGCCGCCCCTCCGAGCACCCCGAGCACGGCGCTGTCGGCGAGCAGCTGTCGAGCCAGGCGACCACGGCTGGCGCCGAGTGCCAGGCGGATGGCGATCTCCCGCTTGCGCTGCACCGCGCGCGCGAGCAGGAGATTGGCGACATTGGCGCAGGCGATCAGCAGGACGATTGCGCACATGACGCCAAGCCAAACGGAGAGCTTCGCGTCTCTGCTGGCGAGAGGTCCGATGGCCTCGTGCACAGAGCCCAGGGAGACGGTGCCGGTGGAATCGCCGCTCTGGACAAATTCGCTGCGGTAAATCGCCGTCGCCTCGGCCGCAGCCTGTTCGGGACTGACGCGGGGACGGAGCCGGGCGACGACCCCAGAGAGCCAAAAGAAATTGGGACCCAACGCAGCAGGCCCCATGACCTCCGGGGCCGCCGCTGTGAGCGGCAGCCAGAGGTCTGGCACTTGAAGGTCGATCCCCGTGAAGCCTTGGGGCGTCACGCCGATCACGGTGTACACGTTGCGCCCCAGCTGCAGCGTCTTGCCGAGCACCGCCCGGTCCGCCCCGAACCGGCGCATCCAAAACTCTCGGCTCAGCACCGCGACATGGGCGGCGCGTCCCACGCTGTCCTCGTCAGCGCCGAAAAAGCGGCCGAGCTCCGGGCGGACGGCGAGCACTGAAAAGAAAGACGCCGTGACCAACCGGCCTGTGACGGGCTCCGCCTGTGGCCCGAGCCCTAAGCTAAAGGTCCTTCCGCCGTACGCAGCGACCGCCGCGAAACTCCGCGCGCGATCCCGGAGATCCGCGTAGCGCGGATAGGTCCCGATCGGCGTGGTGCTCGAGCCCCACAGGGGGCTGGTGGTCGTGACGTAGAGGCGCACGACTCGATCCGGATCAACCACGTGCGCCGGCGGCCGGAAGAACAGCCGGTCCACCACGCCAAACATCGCGGAGTTCGCGCCGATGCCGAGCCCCAGCGTCAGCACTGCGGCCAGCGACAGCCCGGGGCTTCGAGCCAGCGTGCGCAGGGCGTAGCGGAGGTCTTGGAACATGGGCCTGGGGCCTAGGGCCTGGTGCTCGGGGGTTCCCCAGGCCCTAGGCCCGAGGCCCCAGTCCCTTCTTCATCAACAACACGCCCATCAAACAAATGGATGGATCGATCCGCGTGCTTCGCGTAGCGCGGATCGTGCGTCACCATGCAGACCGTCGCGCCGGCACGGTGCAGCGCCCGCAGCAGCTCCATGACCGCTTCGCCGTTCGTCGAGTCGAGGTTTCCCGTCGGCTCGTCAGCGAGCAGGATCGCGGGATCGCCCACGACCGCGCGCGCGACCGCGACCCGCTGCTGCTGGCCCCCGGAGAGCTGCACCGGGTAATGCTTCGCGCGATGCACCATGCCCACCTTCTCGAGCGCCTGCTGCACGCGCTTCGTGCGCTCCGCCCCCGACATGCCACGGTAGGTGAGCGGCAGCTCGACGTTCTCGGCGACGGTGAGGTCGCCGATCAGATTGAAGGCCTGGAACACGAAGCCGATACGGCGGTTGCGGATGCGCGCCCGTTGCGCCGGTGTCAGGTTGGCCACCGGCTTGTCCTCGAGCAGGTAGCTCCCGTCGCTCGGCGTGTCGAGCAGGCCGAGGATGGAGAGGAGCGTCGTCTTGCCGCACCCCGACGGGCCGTTTCGCCCTCGCGGATCTCGAGGTGCACGTCCGCGAGCGCGTGCGTCTCGACCTCGTCGGTGAAGAAGACCTTGCGGACACCCGTGAGCTGAATGAGTGGCGCACCATTGCCTGGCATCGGATCTCCCCCTTGAGAAGGTGTCGGGTGCCTGGTGCCTGGTGTCTGGTGTCAGGAAATCCCAGACACCTGATACCAGATACCAGACACCTATTTCAGTTTCACCCTCTCGACGTTGTCGTATCGCGACATGTCCGACAGAATCACCGAATCGCCGGCCGCGAGCCCCTGGACGATCTCGATCGCGTTGACCGAGGTGCGACCCACCTTCACGGGAACGCGAACGGCGTAGCCGCCCCCTTCGACGAGCTTGAACATCCCGATCGTGCTGTTGGGCTGGCCATACGCGGGACGGCCTGTGAACAACACGTCGCTTAATCGCTCGATCGTGATCGTCGCGTCTACGCTGATGTCGGGCCGTGCCGACGCGGGGGTGCTGTCCAACGCGACGTCCACCGTCACCGTTCCCTCCTGTGCGGAGGGATCGATGCGGATGACGCGCCCTGCAACGATTCCGGTTCGCGTGTCCACCGCTGCGATCTGTCCGATCGCGAGGCCGGGCGCCTGTGTCTCGGGAATGCGGATCACGGCCTTGAGCTTTCCGGGCTGGACGACCTTCGCGAGAATCGTCCCGGGCACGACCCACTGGCCGGGCTGGAGGTTGAGCTCCGACAGGACGCCCTCTTCGCCAGGACGGACCTGCAGCGAGCTCAGCCGGCTGAGCCGGAACGCGGTGATCGCCCGCAGCCGCACGACCTGCTCGCGCTGCACCGCGAGCTGCGAGTCCACCGTCGACGTCAGGAGCTCGAGGCGCTGCTTCTCGATGTCGTAGCGCGCCTCGAGCTCACTCGCCTTCTCATGGGCTAGCGTCACGTCGTTGCGCGACAGACCGCCGATCACTTTAAGCGAGTCGGCGACAGCGGCGTCGCGGGTTGCCTGGAGATAGAGGCTGCGGGTCGAGGCGACGACGCCGGCCTGCGTGAGACGCGCTCCCTGCAGGCTGGTGCGCAAATTCACGAGATCGCCCTCGGCGGCTGTGAGCTGGCGCTGCGCATCGAGCGCTTCGATCTGCACGTCCGGGTTCGCGAGCTCGAGCAGCACCGTGTTCGCCTGCACCGGTGTGCCCGGCTGGACGAAGATGCGCTCGACTCGCGCGGGCGTGAGCGCCGAGATCCAGCGGATGTGCTCGGGGACGAGCGT
>QHTY01000048.1:22625-25762 GCA_003220985.1 Gemmatimonadota bacterium | reverse complement strand
TCGCACAGCATCCAGTGACACGACCTCGCGATCGACGCTCGGCGCGGCCGGTTTGAGGCTCGCGAGCAGGAACGTGACCAGGATCAGACCGCCGGCGGCGATACCTCCTTGGACATAGCGTTTGCTGCTTTTGGTTGGTGCACGTGGGATATCCACGCTAAACCTCTAGGCACGGACCATACCAAGTGACACGCAATGCTAAGTCATGCATGTGCAACGCATTGCGATTGGTGACGAGAGCCGGCGCGTTCGGTTGTGGGATTGGTGCGTCCCATAACCGAACGGTCCTCCAACCTGGCACCGAATTGCTGGTTACCGCGATAGCGGTGCCTGCCTCTTCACTTAATGCTTTCCTTCTTTACTGGCGCGGATGTAACGGTCATCGTGCCCGCCTTCAACGAGGCGGCCAGTGTGGCGGACACGATCCGGAGCCTCCAGGCGCAGACGGCGCGACCGCGTGAAATCATCGTCGTGGACGACTGCTCCACCGACGGGACCGCCGACGTCGCCCGGGCACTGGGGGTCATCGTCGTGCGCCCACCGGCGAACACGGGCTCCAAAGCGGGGGCGCAGACGTTCGCGCTCCGCTACGTCCGCACCCCACTCACCATCGCCGTCGACGCGGACACGGTGCTCGCGGCCGACGCGATCGAGCGGCTGCTCCCGGCCTTCGCCCAGCGCGGCGTCGCGGCCGCGTGCGGCTTCGTGCTGCCCCAGCGCGTCCGCAGCATGTGGGAGCGTGGGCGCTATGTGGAGTACCTGTTCGCATTCACCTACTACAAGCGCGTGCAGGAGTATTACGGGAAGCCGCTGATCTCCTCCGGCTGCTTCTCGATGTACCGGACGGCCATTTTGCGGGGGCAGCGCGGCTGGTCCAATCGCACTCTCGCCGAAGACATGGACCTCACCTGGAGCCTGTATCAGGCGGGGTACGCCGTGCGCTTCGTGCCCGACGCCGTGTGTTACCCGATCGAGCCGCGCACCTTTCGCCTCATGGGGACGCAGCTGCAACGCTGGTCGCACGGCTTCATCCAGAACGTGAAGCTGCACTGGCGTGGTGTGCTCGCCGTACCGTATCTGCGCTCCGCGGTCGCGGTGGCATTCTGGGATGCGACGCTCGCCGCCGCCCTGTACCTGGTCGCCCTACCTGTGCTCGCCCTCCTGTTCGCGAACCCGTGGCTGCTGTTGGGCTACGTGATCGACGCCCCCGCCGTGCTCGTGCCGGTGCTCGCCGGGGCCGCGCCGCGCCGGGAGGTCGGCCGGGCCCTCGCGAGCGTTCCCGCCTTCTTCGTGCTTCGCTTGGTCAACGCGGTCTACTTCCTGCGCGCGGCGTGCGCCGAGCTGCTGCTGGGTCGCCCGCTGCGGCGCTACAAGAAGGGACACTGACGGTGACCGTCGGGCTGCCGGGCACGGGGATCGGGGGGATCTTCTACCTCGCGAGCGCGCTCGTCATGCCGTTCCGCGAAGTCTACCGCCGGCTCCGTGGCCGTCCGGCAGGCGATTGGCGCGTCGTGACCGGGCAGCTCGCGATCACCGGCGGGGTCCTCGGAGGAATGTGGGTGACGGGGCGGCTCCTGGGCCTCGCGCTCGCGGCCGCGCGGCCGATCGGCACGGCCGGCCGCGCACTGCCTCCGGGCAACGTACTCCGCTTCGTGAGCATCGCGCTCGCTTTCGGCACGCTCGCCGCCGTACTCGCCGCGGTCGAGCTGCTCCGGCTGTGGGTCCACCGCGGCAAGCGGCCGGCGAGGCGCGTGAGGCAGGAGACGTCGCTGAGCCACGAACGCTCCGTCGTACAGCAGTGGCGGCGTGTGGCGTCACTGGTCGTGCTCGCGGTCATCGCCGCACCCGTGTCGCTGGCGCAGAGTCCGCGCCGCCCCCCCGTGCGTGTTCACCTGGCACGCGCGGACTCGGCCTGGGCAGCGAGAGCGGAGATCGTGGCAGCCCGGGAGTACGCGGCCGTGCTCGCTGCCGATCCGGAGAACTCCCACGCGACCTATCGTCTCGCCCAGCTCACGCGCGACGACCCGGCTGCGCTGCGGCTGTTCCAGCGCTACGTCGAGCTCGAGCCCGAGGATCCGTGGGGCTACATGGCGGTGGGCGAGGCGTTGGCCCGCGCCGGCCGGTACGGGGATGCGTTGCAGTCTTACGACGCCGCGCTGCGACTCGCGCCCGACGAGCCCGAGGCCGTCGCCGGCCGGGCCAAGGTATTCGCCCGCGCGCGCGCCGCCGCGCCGGCGGTCACGCCACTGGTGAGTGGCAGCCGCGATTCGGACGGAAACACGACGTTCCGTCTGGGTGGTAGCGCCGAGCTCCAGGCGCGTGGGCCGTTGCGGCTCGGCGTAGAAGCGAGCCATGATCGCGTGACGGACGGCGTCAGTACCGCGGGGCTAGAGCAGCTCGCGCTGCGCGCCGCGTGGCGGGCGAGCCGACTGGCCAGCGTTGAAGGCGCCCTTGGAGGGACCCGACTCGAACGCAGCGACCGTGGGAGCACGACTGTCGTTCCCACGGGCCGGGTGCGCGCGCGCTGGCGCAGTTCCGCCCACGGCGCGGCCGTCGATATCCGCGCGCAACGCGGCGTGCTGGGTGTGAGCCCGTTGCTCGTGGACAACCGCGTGGTGCGAACGGAGCTACGCGCGGTGGTAGAGATCCCCCTGACGCGCACGCTCAAGCTGCGCGGCCTCGGGCGGACTGCATTGCTGCGCGATACCGCGGATCTGAATCATCGCACCGCCCTCGGCGGCGTAGTCGCGGTCGCGCTGTCGCCAGCAATCGAGCTGTCGGGTCAGGTCCACCAGATCCGCTACTCGCACGCCAGCACCGCGGGCTACTTCGCGCCGCGGCTCGGCCAGGTAGTGGAAGCGGGGTCCTACGCGGAGCTCGAGACCCCGCGCGGCTGGCTGCTCGCTCTCGATGTCGGCGCGGGCGCGCAGCGGGTCGCGGAGTTTGGAGGCCAGCCGGGGCCGTGGACCCGCTCGCTGCGCGGGTACGCTTTCATCACCGCGCCGCTCGCTCCCGGGCGCGCGCTCCAGCTCGAGCTCGAAGGCGAAGACTCACCGATCGCACGTGAAGCAGCGACGACCGCGGGAAACTGGCGCTATGGCTCGGCGGCCCTGTCGCTGCGGTGGGCGCTCTAGCGA
>QHTY01000048.1:21885-22599 GCA_003220985.1 Gemmatimonadota bacterium | reverse complement strand
GCCCATCCTTCAGGGAATCCCTCCTCGCGACGACGGACAATGGACCATGCCGGCGAAAGACTACGCCGCCACGCGCTACAGCGGCCTCGCACAAATCACTGCTGCGAACGCCGCCCGCCTCCGTCCGGTCTGGAGCTTCTCGACCGGCGTCCTTGGCGGCCATGAGGGACAGCCGCTCGTCGTAGGCAGCACGATGTACGTCGTGACGCCCTTCCCCAACGTGCTCTATGCCTTCGACCTGACCCGCGAAGGCTATCCGCTCAAATGGAAATATCGGCCCGACGTGAATCCTACCGCGCTTGGGCTAGCGTGTTGTGATGCCATCAACCGCGGCGCGGTGTACGCGGACGGCAAGATCATCTACAACCTGCTCGACGGGCACACGGTAGCCGTCGATGCCGTCACGGGCGGTGAAGTGTGGAAGACGCAGATCGCCGACATGAACCAGGGCGAGACGACGCCGATGGCGCCGTTTGTCGCCGGCAACCGCGTGATCGTGGGGCCGTCCGGCGGCGAGTTCGGCATCTACGGCTGGGTCAAGGGACTCGACCTCCGGACCGGCAAGATTCTCTGGACCGCCCACAACATGGGCCCAGACTCGCTGATGTTGGCACGGCCGGGACGCGGGCACTACACCGCGGACGCGAACATCGGCGTCTCGACGTGGCAGGGCGATTCCTGGCGCCGCGGTGGCGCACCGGTTTGGGGCTGGAT
>QHTY01000048.1:14815-21821 GCA_003220985.1 Gemmatimonadota bacterium | reverse complement strand
AGCGCCCGGGCGAGAACAAATGGACCAACAGCGTGCTCGCGCGGCGGCCGCGTGACGGAGCGCTGGTGTGGGCGTATCAGTTCACGCCGCACGACAGCTGGGACTACGACTCGAACGCCGAGATGATTCTGGTCGACCTGGTGGTCGGCGGGCGACTGCGCAAAGTCCTGGTGCATTTCGACAAGAACGGCTTCGCGTACACGATCGACCGCAGGAGCGGCGAGCTGCTCGTCGCCGAGCCGTTCGCGAATGTCACGTGGGCGAAACACATCAATCGGTCGACCGGCCTGCCCGTGCTCGACACGAGCAAGACGACCGGCGCCTCTCGTGGCGACGTGAAAGGGATCTGCCCGAGTCTCGAGGGCGGCAAGAGCCCCGCCTCGCCGTCTTCGTATTCGCCACGCACGGGGCTGTTCTACACGGCGACCAACAATCTCTGCATGAACTTTGCGGCCGCACCGGTGACGCGCATTGCGGGGACGCCGTACATCGGCGCGACGACACCGTATTTCGCCGGGCCTGGCGGCAACATGGGCGAGTTTCTGGCGTGGGACGCGGCGCGCGGGCGTAAGGTCTGGGGCATCAAGGAGAAGTTTCCGGTCTGGAGCGGCAGTGTGGTCACCCGAGGCGACGTCGTGTTCTACGGGACGCTCGACGGCTGGTTCAAGGCCGCCAACGCGCGCACCGGCAAAGCGCTCGGGAAGTTCAAAGTCGGCTCCGGTGTTGTGGGCGCGCCCATCTCGTTTCGCGGACCCGACCGCAAGCAGTACATCGCCGTCTACGCCGGCATCGGGGGCGACTGGTTTCTGCTCTCCGGCGACGTGCGCTCCGACGATCCCGCCGACGTCCGGCCGCCCGCCGATTTCGCGCCCGACCTCGCACGCCACACGAGCCAGGGAGGCATGGTCTGGATCTTCGGCTTATGAAGCAGTACGTGGTGCGTTGTGCGTGGTGCGTGGGCTTGGCTGCTCTGCTCGCCGCGTGTGAGCGCTCCAGCGCCGGTGGAGTGCCAGTGTCCGTGCGCTATCCGGATCACGTCGCGGCCGGCGGCAACCAGCCGCCAGCCATCGAGGTCAAGAATCCCATCGCATCCGATTCCACAATCGTCGCCGATGGCGGCAAGATCTTCAGCGCGATGAATTGCGACGGCTGTCACGGTGGCGGCGCGACCGGGTGGGTGGGACCGAGTCTCGTGGATGGCCGCTGGCGATACGGTGGTACGGACGGCGCGTTGTTCGAATCGATTTTTTATGGCCGGCCGCGCGGGATGCCCGCCTACGGCGGCGTCATGTCGCCCGGCGCGATCTGGAAGGTCATCGCGTACATCCACGCGCAGCCAATTCCCAGTGTCGTTCCGACGCAAGTGTGGCCTAGCACAGAGACAGCTCCCCCGCCTCCGAGAAAACAGCGCCCCTAATCCAAAGGGGGACTGTGATCCAGGTTCCCACCATACCGACGGCACGCATTATGTTGGTGCTCCGAGTCTCCACCGACCGAGGTGCCTATGCGCGTGCATCGCATTCTCATCAGCTTCTTGGCTCCGCTGGCGATTATCGGCTGCGGCGGCTCGCATCGCCCCCTGCGGCAGCGCGTGCTGCTGCCACCGACGCTGAACTTGGTGCCGTATCACAACATCGGCCTGTTCACATTCTCGGTCGAGAACGCCAAAGGCAATCTCCACGAGTTTGCGACGCAACGCTTCGAGGAGTACGTGCTCGCCGCGCAGAACGGTATCGAGATGCGCGAATTCACGTCCGCCGATTCCTCGCGGGTCTTCGCGGCCGCCTCCGATAGCAGCGGCACCCCCGTCGCGTTCTTCGGTCATCTGAAGATCTCGAATGTGAAACCGCACGGAGGACTCACGTCCGGTCTGGCACCGGTGGTGCGCGCGACGGTCACCGTGGATCTGTCGGTGTGGCTCATGAACACGCGCACTGGCGGCGTCATGTGGCGCAAGAGCTCGTCGTCGACGGCAGAAGTCGGCGGCCTCTCCTTCATCGGCGGCACGCCGTCGTTCTCGGCGCGCGATCCGAACGACGCGTATGGCCGCCTGATCAACGAGCTGGTTTATAACGTGACGTATGACGTAAGGTCGACATGGGTGGACCAATAGGGCGGCGAAAGGGCGGCGATTGATGCGGTGGCGAGGGGCGGCAAATGCAGTTGCCGCCCCTTTGCCGCCTTTCGCCGCCACTTTTAGTCAGCAGCCAGACCTTCCTTGAACCGCGCCGCCCGCCTCGTCAGCTCCGCATCTGTAATCATCTTCCGTCCCGACCGGATCACAGCGACATCCAACGCCACCCACAGGCTGCGGCGATGCGGATCGAGCTGCAGCGCTCGAGCGAGCGGTGCAATCGCGGCGTCATAGGACCCGTTCGCCATGTACAGCGCGGCGAGGTCCTCAATCGCGCTGACATCCTCGGGATAGCTGCGCAGATGCTGCGTGAGAGATTCGACGCGCGCGATATTCATCTGGACCTCGGCCTGTGGATCTGGAGCGGGGCCCAGCGCGACCGCCGGATTCCCCATGATCCAGCCCAAAGCGAGCGCCAGCGAGATGGTGACAGCTTTCCAGTTGGTCATGGTGCCCCCCTTTCGCCGGGGGGAAAAGCACGAGGCGCGCCAGGCAGATTCAGCCTTGGCGCGCCTCGCGTTGTGTTCGGGGAGACACTATGCCGCGGGGGGCGGCGTGTCCTCCTTACCACGGTTCTTCTTATTGAAGAACCAGAAGGCCAGCATGACTAGGCCGATGATCAGCCCGATCTTGAAGACGAAGAACAGCAGAGGCATAAGGAATATCGCCGCGAGTTTCCAAAGGCCGATGCCGATCAACCCAACGGCCGCGAGCTGCAGGACAGGCTTCATGACCAGAATCCATGGAAGAGGGGACGATGCCTACTACGCGAGAATAACGGGAAGGTGTCAGCGGTGGTAGTACAGGATTCCGCCGCCCGCTGCGCCCACGAAGAGATCCTTCACGCCGGCGCCGCGGTTACGCGAAGAGCTGAGAGGATTGCGAGCTAGAGGGTGGGGGCGGTCGCATGCCCGCCAGCGCGCGCCCCGCGTCCGACCAGCGCGAGCGCAGCCATTCCGTCAGCCACAGCGGCAGCGCCCGCGTGCGCTCGATCGGCTCCGCGCGCACCGTGGGCTTGGCGCCGGTGAGCATCTCCTTCGCGAGTGACTGCATCGCGGCCATGTCGTTGCGTTGCGTTGCCGGCTTGCCGAGCACGGTCGCAATGCCGGTATCGGCGACCAGCACGTCCTTATCCGAGAGCAACACGTTCTCGGCTTTGAGATCGCCGTGAGCGATTTCGGCGGCGTGCGCATAGGCGAGCCCATTCAGAATGCCGCGCATGATCTCGACGGTGCGCGAGAGCGGAATCGCACCGTTGTTGCCGATCCACGCCCGCAGCGTGGTTCCGGGCACGAACGGCCGCGTATGGTACACGAACGCGCCCGCGCGGCCGGCGCCACGCGGCCGCACGAGATTGGGATGGCTCAGCCGCTCGCCGAGCAGAAGGACCGCGCGCTCGAATTGCAGATCATTGATGCCGAGCGACAAGACGGCGGGCAGCACCTTCACGAGGAGCTGCGTGCCGTTTTCGGATTGTGTCGCCACGAAGAGGCGGTACTCACCGACCGGCCGTACCTCGCGTTCGATCCGATACAGCGGGCCAAGCGCGCCCGCCAGGGCGGCGCGGAGTTCAGACATAGGTCGCAAATTAGCCCGCGTGTGTCGCCGATGGGAAGGGCTGGGCTATTCCCCAGTCTCGCGTCTAATCCCTAGGTACTGGTTTTTCGCCGTGGCCCGTTCGGCCGGAGTCCCGAAAATCTTCTCGCCGTCGAAGCGGCCATTCTCGATGAAGATCTCCGAGATCTTGTTGCCCGCCGTGACGCTGCCCGCAACAAATACACCCGGCACGGACGTCTCCAGCGTATCGGGATCGATCTCCGGCCGTCCCGATTCGGGATCGAACGCAATCCCGATTCGCTCAAACAGCTGCACGTCCGGGTGGAATCCGATCAGGGCATAGACGCGATCTGCCGGGATGCCTTCCTTGTTGCCGAGCCAGCCGCGCACCACTACCTCGCGCGGCGTGATCTCGATCACCTGACTCGCGAGGCGGGCCTGAATCTCACCCGCTTTGATGCGATTCTCGAGATCGGGGCGTAGCCAGTACTTCACACTCTTGGGCCACGACTTGCCGCGGTAGACGATCGTGGTGCGGGCGCCGGCGCGAAACAGCTGCAGCGCCGCTTCGACTGCCGAGTTCTTGCCGCCGATGACCACGACATCGTGACCGTAGGAAAGGTGCGCTTCATCGAAGTAGTGACGGACGTGCGGCTGATCTTCGCCCGGCACGCCCAGCCGGTTGGGAGAATCGAAGTAGCCGGTGGCCAGCACGAGCTTGTCCCACGAAATCGGCTCGCGACCGAAGCGCGTCTCGACTTCACGCGCGGAGATGAGCTTCGTGTATGTCTGGACGCGGATGCCTTCTGCGCGGGCGACGCCGCGATAGTACTTGAGCGCCTCTTCGCGCGTGGCCTTGGCGCCCGCACAGACCAGCGGATGATTGCCGATCTCGAGCCGCTCCGGCGTCGTGAAGAACGTCATGTTGATCGGATAGTGCACGATCGAGTTGACGAGCGCGCCCGCGTCGATCACGAGGGGATCGATCCCGCGCCGTTTGGCGGAGATGGCGCACGCGAGGCCGATGGGGCCGGCGCCCGCGATGATCGCGGCTTCGTGCTGCATGGAATGGGGAATCTAGTTGTAGGGGCGCAGCATGCTGCGCCCCTACCCACACGAACTAACGTGGATTCACGTGTGCCCGCAGCAGCTCGTCTAGCCGCTCCCGCAGGTCCGGCCGGATCGCATCGTCGAGATCGATGTCGTGGGTGGCCAGCATGTTCTGAATGTCGATCGTGTCGAGCCCGGCGCTGCGGGCTACTTCGATGACATTGATGAAGTGGAGGCGCGCCTCTTGGATGAGGGTACCGAATTGATGGGGTCCCCGTTCGCCGACGGCGAGCGCCAGCAAGTAGAGGTCGCGCGCCGCATCGAGCCGTTGGGCGAGGTAGGCGGTGGTACGATCGGGAATGTCACTCATCTCCTGGATCACACTCGCAGGGCTCGGGTACACGCGCAATCGAAACCGCGCGAAAGGTCATAATCCGGCAGATCGACCGGGGGGCCTTGACTCTGCCGCTGCGCAACAATATTGTTGCGTACATGGCCCGGCGCGTTCGCTCCAATAAATCGCTGGTCAAACAGCGCTATCACGTCGCCAAAGTCGCCTTCCCCGACGATGCGGACCTGGCGCGCAGTCTCGGCGTGCACCGCAGCGCCGTGGTCCGCTGGAAGCGCGGCGAAGCCCCCGCGGCCAGGAACTGGGAGCAGCTGGTCGGGCTCGATACGGTCGTGTCCCTGCTCGAAGGGTTCCTGGAAGAGGGATCGATCGCCAAATGGTTGCGCGGTATGAATGCGCATCTGGGCGACCGGCGACCCATCGATGTGATTCGGCAGGGACGACTCTCCGAAGTCGTTGCCGCGATCGAGGCTGAAAAGGCCGGCGCCTTCGCCTAATGCCGTGGCGGGTCTTTCCATGGGATCCCGCTGCGAAGCCGGGCGAGCCGTTTTCTCCCAGTCACATCTTTCCGCAACAGGGTTCCGGCCGCTTTGACGTCGCCGGAAAACTCGTCGTCTATCTCGCCGAAACCGCGGTCCACGCCGTCGCCGAGAAGCTGCAACGCTTTCGCGGCCAGAAGATCGATCGGAAGGACCTGATCGAGTCCGGCAAGACACTCGCGCTCGTCGAATGTCAGTTGGAGCAGCTCAAGCTCGCCGACCTCTGCGATCCCGCGACGCTCGTGAAGTACGACATCAAGCCCGACGTGTTGGCCAGTCGCGACGTCGCGAAGACGCAGGGCGTGGCCGCGGCACTACATAAGGAAGGGTTCGCGGCGCTCAGGTGGTGGTCGGCGCTGTCGGGAGATTGGCATACGATCGTCGTGTTCGAAGGGACGATCGAGTACGGTGAACCGGAGCCGCTCGCGATCGGTCACACAGCGGTCCAGGACGCTAGTGCGGCCCTGGGGATCCAGTGCTCCGTGCTGACCCGCGAATGATGTCCACGCGCAGCTCGACCCAACCATCGACCTGCCGGTACTCGACGCGCAGGTCGTGCTTCCCGGGCGACAGCGGCGCGTAATCCACTCGGGAATCGTGGGGGGAGGTCCAGTCATCGATCACGAGTACGCCGTCCACCCACACTCGGACGGCATCGTCACTGATCGTCCGCAGTGAGTAGCTCCCGGACGGGAGCGTGACACTGCCGGTGGCACGCAGGGACCAGCGGCTCTGTGGCAAGCCGCTGAATCCTCGTGGCGGCCGATACCACATGTAATCGAGCCTCGGCACGGGTGGGCGGACGGCGAGGGAATCACCCAGCGGCTGCTCGAAGAAATTCGTCGAGTCGGTCCAAGTGAAATAGCTGACAGCCCAGTCGATTCTTGGCTGGAACCGGATGTACCAGAATCGATTCCCGCCGGACACGAGTGTCACCGACCAGTCGCCGCGTGATTGTGGAGTGACGAGGATCGTGTCGCCGATAAAGCCGGTGGTCGGCGCGACTTGGGTGACGCCGCGCGAGACAAGCAGCCGCCACCGTTCGGGGCGGGGCCCCAGGACGGCGAGGCGGTACCGCGGCACGTCGCTCGAGTCTCTGCCGAGGGACCACAGCTTCGGCGACTGCCAATCGTAGGGTCCCCACTCGTCGACGATGATGGCGGAACGGTCGCGGCGGCTCAGCTCGGATGCCGGAATGCTGTCGGGAATGGTGTCGCGCCCCCCCCGGTCGGGCAGAGTATCCTCGGTGACGGCGCCCACCTGGAAATCGGGTATCGGCTCCCACTGGAGGAGCGAGTCCACTCCTTTCGCGCGATTTCCCTGGAGGACGACGCCCTGCGTGTTGCGCACCTTCAGGCCGACGCGATTGCTCACGAA
>QHTY01000048.1:14123-14612 GCA_003220985.1 Gemmatimonadota bacterium | reverse complement strand
GAAGCTGTAGCCGCCCCACACGCCGTACTCGCTGCCCCACGCGCGATTGCCGATGATGTCGTTGCGGCTGAACGTGACTTCCACGCCGTTGGCGGTGGCATAACTGACGTCGTTGCCGTAAAAGATGTTGTCGTTCGCGCCACCCGTTCCCGAATCCATCGTGCTCTGGCCCGCCCACAGGAAGATCCCGTCGCCCCCGTGCGTCAGCGAGTTGAAGGCGACGAAGTTGCGCGAGCTCTGCTCGAACAGCAGGAGGTCGGCGGAGTCCTGGCCGCGCGCGTAGCGGCCATGGCTGTAGCCGCGGACGTTGTAGTCGAGCCGGTTGTGGACGATCGTGTCGTCGGACGAGCGATACAGCCCGATGCCCAGCCCGGAATTGAACGAGAAGTTATTGTCGCGCACCACCACGCCGGTCGACCGCACGAGCATCAATCCGTTCATTCCACCGGCCGCGACGTTCTCGCGCACTTCCGCGCCTTTAACGTCCTG